>DBTL01000149.1 GCA_002307035.1 Bacteroides sp. UBA1317 | reverse complement strand
ACTGCCTTCTGGAGGAGAAAAAGTAATATTAAACGTGGGGCGCTGGTATTCTTCTACGCGAATAGAAAGCCGTCCATCTTGAGTTCTTAACTCATAAATTCCGTTGAGGCAGGCTGAAGGCAATACAAGTTCGGCGGTAAAGGAGCCAAAGTCATTCGTACGAACCTTTCTACGCCCTATCTCCTGTCCATTACTTCCCGTTAATGTTAGTTCATAATCTTGGTTACTTATAACGGTAGCCGTATCAGACAACAAATTATAAGCTATTCCCTTCACATAGACCGTTTGTTCCGGACGATAAAGGCTACGATCCGTCAAAAGTTCTACCTGCTGTTTAGGTCGTTGGTCAGTGCTAAAAGTGTAACCCCCATGATAGATATTTTGCATAGGCATTGCTTTGTCATCACCTTTTTCCGCAGTAAGATAGTCATATTCTGCGGAAAGAGATAATTCGGCTCTTCCTTGAGCATCTGTAGTGAGGCTTTTTTTTTCAATTCTTTCTCCTTTCTTATTCTCGAATAAACGGATTACAGCAGCAGAAACAGGATGTCCCGTTAAAGCATCCAGCGCAACAAATTCTTGTTGATTAGCTGGCAACTTACGAGATAAAACCTTAAACTTAGTTGAATAAAAAAAGGACTTATTTACATTGCTTTCAGTCTTAGCATCCGGAACAATTTGCAGTAAGTACACCCCCTCAGCAGGTACAATGAAAGTTAAAGCAGTATCTTTTAATAAATAATTGTTCGGGCGTATTAGCGTAAAATGCCTAGACGCTATTTTCTTACAATATTTCTTATTGAATACATTGTCTATTTCTCCTCGTAACGCAGAAGAATTAACTGGTAAGTTAACCCGAGAATAAGTAACAGTAAATCCATCTATGTTTTTATGCTTCACATTTAACTTAAATTCCGAATATGGATAAACAATTTTTGCTGTCTGAACATCAATATATGGGTTCAATATATCTTGCTTCAAGTTCCTTAATGCATTTATCCTTTTATACTTAGGGTATAAAGAGATAGCCTCATCACAGAGTTGCAAAGCAAGCGCATTTAATTCTTTGTTACGAGCAAATTCAGCTTTTTCCAGATATACTTCCACACAGACATCTCTTTGCTTGTTAGCAGCAATCAACTTATCCAGTGCCACAACAAAAGGATGCGAATTAAAATCTGCAAGTTCAAACGTTGCAGGAATAATAGAAAATGAATGTACTGTTTGTTGCTGCCATTTCAAATTATCAAGTGAAGCCAGAACAAGAGCATCTTGATCCCCCTTGTTGCGATATGCATTTATCAAGTTTTCATAAATATGGGCAATACTTCTTTTAATAATAGTATCATTGCCTAAAGAAGAAATTGAGTTTAATGCTGATATACTTCGAGAAGACAATAAATGATACATATCATGTTGATAATAGGCACTTCCGTCACCCTGTTCAATAAAAGGAATGTATGATATTGAAGAAGTATTTAAAAGTAGTAGCGAATCTTGAAGAGCAGCTTGAGCATGTTCTAGTATCTTATGCACAAACAAATTGCCACTCCACTCACGAATATCCGTTATCGATTCATCATCTACCATATCAGTACGTTGACGAAGTTGCCACAAGTTGGATGCCGCATAGTCAGCATAAACTTCAGCCACCAAAGAATTCAATATGGCCTTATCCAGAGGAACAGTTGTTGCCTTAATCCACTGTTGCATATCTTTAAGACGAACGTAAAAACTATCAGGTGTATGCATCTGCTGATACCGCATTCTCCACAAATAGGCTTTCAACATTTGTGGAGAGTTTCGTTCGCCCTCTGCCTTACTAAATATTCCCTCAGCAAGTTTAATAACTGTTTGAGGAAGACCTCTTTTTTCAGCTTGCTCCACTTGCTTCCAACGCTTATCATAAGACTGAGCACAAACAAATGTACTCAAAGTTGTAATAAATATAACAATAACAAATTTCAGTTTCATATCCTTATAGTTTAAGTCTAAGCTATCAAGACAAAGAAAAGAATTTTAGTTTAAATAAAACCTTTTTGATTACTGTTTTTTAGAAAAAACATAGTAATTTCGCAGCTCAAATTAATATAAAACAAAAATTATTTAAAAACTATTCATGAAAAAGTTCAGACTAGACAAGATCGCCGATGTCTTGTTAATAGTAGAAACACTTCTAAATTCGTCGTGCGTAAATGAGATATCAGGCTATAAATCTGATGAAGAGAAAACACCGATCAAGTTATCTTCCAGTATTTTAGACGTAAAAACCCAAATAGCTGAGAACAGCTTTAAAGACAATGATGCTATTGGACTTTTCGTTATGACTCAGTCTAAAAAAATAACTCAAAGTAGATATGTAGATAACATTCGTTTCTCGTATTCATCGCAGTCGGGATTTGTGGCCGATCAAGAAATTTATTACCCAGATGAGGATTCAAAATGTGATTTCATGAGCTATTATCCTTATAAAGCATCAGGAATCCCAGCAGAAAGCAGCAAAATGGAAGTAGCGGTAGAAAGTAACCAGAGTACAGATGAGTGTTTTTCAACTTCAGACTTTATTGTAGCCCAAGTTCCAGATATAACCCCTAGCGATAAACCTGTAGACTTACAGCACAATCATATTTTCTGCAAATTAAAGATTGTTTTAAAAAATAAAAATGGAACAGATATTAATGCCACACTTACAAGCAATCCGGAAGTTTCTATAAGCAATCTCTACACCCAAGCAAGCTACGACTTTGAGACAAACGAGCTTGACCTATTAGAAACAGAGAAAGTAATGATCCCTCACGGAGAATGGAGTATCTCAGGAGACAGTTTAATTGGTAAAGAGATAATTTTAATACCTCAAACAATAAAAGATAAACCACTCATACTCACCCTTAAATCAGACGAAGGAATTTATACGACTACCATAAGCAAAAACTTATCTCTCCAATCCGGTGAATCCCATGAAATAACGATTAACTATGATGAACTAACAAACAGCATCAGTAGCAATCTAAATCCAACAATACTACCTTGGAAAGGAAGTGGTAATACAAATATTACTGTCAGAGGGACAACAAATATAGTTTCTGTAGCTGATTTAACATTCCAAGAATCGAATGTATACAAAGTCATGTGCAATGGGATTCAGATAGCAGAAGTATGTAAAGAATATCTCCTATCTGACAACATCAATGCTCAGGCCATTGTAGCTTATCCCTTCATACATGGAAAAAGTGATCTCACAAACGGAACTGTAATCAGTTTATTGGGAGATGCAAAGAATGTGCATGGAGGAAAAGTGACATGGAATACAACGACTAATACAATGAGTTATATCCCAGGAGAGGAAGGAGTTCTGACTAAATTTTACATTACTCCTAATAGCCAGATTTCTTTCACCGATCCGGCAATTCCAGCTAATATAGCGACAGTAGAGAAAGATGAACTTATCGATAAAAGAGGGACAGAAAGCATCATTTATCCCATCGTAAAAATCGGAACTCAATATTGGATAGCCACAAATCTAGCAGCAACCCGATATAATGATGGAGAGAAGATCGCAAACAAGACAGATTTTAGCACTGAAAATGCCGGATATAGCAAATTAAGCACAACATCCAGCTACTTATTTTATAATGCAGGAGCAATAAGCACAGGAAAACTGGCGCCGATAGGATGGAGCATACCGAACAAACAAGATTGGAACAATTTGAAAAATTATCTCCAGAATAATGCATCTGCTCTTAAAGGCGGAACTTCGTGGACCACCTCAGAAAATGCGATAACTAATTTGACTGGTTTCAATGCCATTGCGACGGGGATATTTAACCCAACTTATGGCTACAGTGGTGATCTAACGGGATACTGGACTATAGGAGATTCAGAAACTACAGTAGCTGAAAAAGCCATATTCCTTAAATATTCAACCAACGATATAGTAGAAGGGAAAACAAGTGCAACTTGTGGATATTCCGTACGCTGTATTCGAAAATAGAACATTCAAGAGGAAATTAAACTTGGAATTTGAAAGTCAGCAACATTCGGATGGAGAAGAATACTCTACCATCCGAATGTACAAATCTGATTCTTATTTTTTTAGAGGGGTTTGCTGTAATGTTGCAACAAGAAAGTCGTAAAACTTAGAGACAGAAGGAATATACGCCCTTTCGTCCGGTGAATGAGGAGAGCGTAAAGTTGGGCCAAAAGAAATCATATCAAGTCCGGCAACATTTGCTCCAATAATACCACATTCGAGTCCTGCATGAATCACCTTAACTGCCGGTTCTACGCCAAATTGTTGTTTGTAGGACTCTTTCATTGCGTGAAGAATGGGAGAATTCACATCCGGTTGCCATCCTGAATATCCACCTGTCAATTCAACCTTCATTCCAGCCATCAAGAAACAAGACTCTAAGCTCGTAGTAAGATATTCCTTCATACTATCAGAAGAACTGCGAGCCAAAATTTTAATTTCAGCTTTACCTCCACCAATAGTAATTATTGCCAAGTTTGAAGAAGTTTCTACAGTGCCTGGAACAGATGGAATCATGCGCATCACACCATTCTGGCAAGCAAAAATAGCATCAATCACATTATCTTGAATTTCTTCAGGCACTTCCCCCTTCGGTACTTCTACTCGCTCGGCTTTGAAGTTAATAGGAGTTTCAATCGCTCCAAATTCTTCATTAAACAAATCTTCGCAGTATTTCACCAAGCTAAGTAACTCTTCCTCATTCTCAGCTGGTATCGTCACAACTGCATGTGCTTCACGAGGAATGGCATTGCGCATATTACCACCTTCCCAACTGGCCAAGCGAGCCTCATAACTAGCCACAGCTTCGCGCAAGAAACGAACCAAGAGTTTATTCGCATTTGCTCGACCTTCATTTATCTCTAAACCAGAGTGACCACCACGTAATCCCTTCAATGTTACTTTTATTGCCACATCACCCTCTTCTGGCTCTACTTCTTTATATTCAAGAGAAGCTGTTACATCCATGCCACCAGCACAACCGATGTATAGTTCCCCTTCATCTTCAGAATCAAGATTAAGCATGATTTCCCCATTCAGCGTTCCGGGTTTAAGGCCAAAAGCACCATACATGCCTGTTTCTTCATCTTTTGTGATTAAAGCTTCAAGCGGTCCGTGCTTCAATGTCTGATCTTCAAGGATAGCCATAATAGCAGCCACTCCCAAACCGTCATCGGCGCCAAGGGTCGTTCCTTTAGCCTTCACCCAATCGCCATCAATATATGTTTCAATGGGGTCTGTTTCAAAATTATGCACAGTATCATTATTCTTCTGAGGCACCATATCCATATGAGCCTGCAAAATTACGCCTTTTCTATTTTCCATACCGGAAGTAGCCGGTTTGCGAATTATCACGTTCCCTACTTCATCGGTAAATGATTCTAGTCCCAAACCTTTCCCAAAGTCCAGCAAGAACTCGGTTATTGGTTTCATAAAGCCTGAGGGACGGGGAATTTGAGTCAACGAATAGAAATGATTCCACACTTTTTGTGGAGCTAATGACTGAATTGTTTTCATACGTTCTGTTTTTTATTTATAAACGGCAAAGCCGCTAAACCATATACTCCCAACAAAACTACTAAAAAGGTTTGAATACTATGCACAAGCAAAGCAAATATTCCTGCATCGGTAGCATTCACTCCATACAAGACCATCATCGAAATAACAGCAAAATGCCAGGGCCCTGCTCCATTAGGTGTAGGTACAATCACAGCAAAGCTGCCTCCAACAAACATGACCAACCCAGCCAATACTCCTAAATCGGAAGTAAAAGAGAAGCAATAAAAGGTAACGTAGAATTGCATAAAATAGCAGAACCAGATAAGGGCAGTATAAAAAATAAAAAGAGGGATATTTTTAACACCTTTCAAAGAAAGAATTCCCTCCCAGACATTGAGCGCAATACCTTTTACCTTTTCAAAAAACGACAGCGTACGCATCAAATAATACAGCAACACCCCTACACCAAGCAAGCAAAACAGCACGATATAAAGCTGAACAGAAGTAAAGAGCTCTCCGATGGAGTTAATATCTGTTCCTGTTTCTTCAAAAAAACGATTAAAAATGTTTATCTGCAGCATTAGAGTCACCGCTGTGATGAGAAGTACACACAATGAATCAATCAATCGTTCTGTAACAACAGTGCCAAGAGACTTCGAGAACGAGACACCATCATATTTGGATAATACGCCACAACGAGACACTTCTCCAACTCTGGGAAGAACCAAATTAGCGGCATAAGATATAAATATAGCATTTACACAATTACGGGTTTTGGGAAATGCACCAAGTGGCGCCAACGTTTGTTTCCAACGCCATCCGCGGAACACATGACTAAACACGCCAAAAGCCAACGAAAGAAGCATCCACCACCAATTTAGTCCAGAGACAAGAACATCACCAGCTTTTGTAAAATCAAAATCACGATATACCCAGAAGAGAATAAACCCTCCTAAAACAAGTGGCAAGACAAGCTTAAGCGCCTTTTTTATTAGTTTCTTCATTCTTTGTTCTTAATTCTTCATTTAAAAGAATTACCTTTGTCCGCTGCAAAGATAACACGTTATCTGCAAACCATTTAACAATAAACATTAAAATGTGAAGGAATGAGATTAGTAAAACCCAAAAAGTTTTTAGGCCAACATTTTTTGAAAGATTTAAAAGTCGCTCAAGATATAGCCGATACTGTAGATCTTTTCCCGGAACTTCCTATTCTAGAAGTTGGGCCGGGAATGGGGGTCCTTACTCAATTCCTTGTGAAAAAAGGCCGTACGGTTAAGGTTGTTGAAGTCGATTTTGAATCAGTAGCTTATCTTCGAGAAGCCTACCCTTCACTTGAAGAGCATATCATTGAGGATGATTTCCTTAAGATGAACCTTCTACGAACATTTGATGGAAATCCATTTGTACTAACAGGTAATTACCCCTACAATATATCGAGCCAAATATTTTTCAAAATGCTTGATAATAAAGATTTGATACCTTGCTGCACAGGGATGATACAGAAAGAAGTGGCCGAGAGAATTGCCGCAGGTCCAGGTAGCAAAACTTATGGAATACTAAGCATACTTATACAAGCTTGGTACAAAGTGGAATATCTTTTTACTGTTAGTGAGCAAGTCTTTAATCCGCCTCCTAAGGTAAAGAGTGCAGTCATACGCATGACAAGAAATGAAACAAAGAATCTTGGGTGCAATGAGAAATTATTTAAGCTAGTAGTCAAAACAACCTTTAATCAGCGCAGAAAAACATTAAGAAACTCTATAAAACCCATTCTAGGAAAAGAAAGTCCGCTTACGCAAAATTTAATTTTCAATAAAAGGCCAGAACAGCTTTCGGTAAAAGAATTTATCGAACTAACCAACCAAGTAGAAGCAGAATTGGCTATTTCTCAAGAAAAAGAATAATCAAGAGTTATAAAGCTTCAACTTTAAAGAAATGGAAAAGTGAACCAAGAATACATTGACAACGTAAGAGCACTCATCGGACAAAAAGAAGCCGATAAAGTGAAAGAACTACTTATCGACCTCCACCCGGCTGATATAGCAGAGTTGTGTAATGAAATAAATGCAGAAGAAGCAAGATTTATTTATCGTTTACTAGACAACGAAACCGCAGCAGACGTTTTGGTAGAGATGGACGAAGAGGTGCGCAAAGAGTTTTTAGAGATATTACCTTCAGAAACTATAGCAAAACGGTTTGTCGATTACATGGATACCGATGACGCAGTGGAACTTATGCGTGACCTCGACGAAGATAAACAAGAAGAAATTCTCTCTCACATAGAGGATATCGAACAAGCAGGAGATATTGTTGATCTGTTGAAGTACGACGAAGACACTGCGGGCGGATTAATGGGCACGGAGATGGTGACTGTTAATGAAAATTGGAGTATGCCCGAATGCTTGAAAGAAATGCGCCTACAGGCTGAAGAACTGGACGAAATATACTATGTTTATGTAGTGGATGACGACGAAAGACTACGAGGAGTCTTCCCTCTTAAAAAGATGATCACTTCACCTTCTGTTTCCAAGGTGAAACATGTGATGAAGAAAGACCCTATCTCCATTAGGGTTGATACACCAATAGATGAAGTGGTACAAACGATTGAAAAGTATGACCTTGTCGCCGTGCCTGTTGTCGATAGCATCGGACGCTTAGTTGGGCAAATAACCGTAGATGACGTTATGGACGAAGTTCGTGAACAATCAGAACGCGACTACCAGTTAGCTTCCGGTCTTTCACAAGATGTAGAAACTGACGATAACGTACTACGACAAACCTCTGCTCGCTTGCCTTGGCTACTCATAGGTATGCTTGGTGGCATCGGCAATTCAATGATACTTGGAAACTTTGGCGCTACATTTGCTTCTCATCCGGAAATGGCTCTTTACATCCCACTCATTGGAGGTACAGGAGGAAATGTGGGAACGCAATCTTCTGCACTCATCGTTCAAGGTTTAGCCAACAGCTCGTTAGATGTAAAAGATACTTTTAAGCAGATTGCAAAAGAATCGGTTGTTGCTATCATCAACGCCACAATCATTTCATTATTGGTTTATATCTATAATTTTATCCGCTTCGGAGCAACAGCTACCGTAACCTATTCAGTCTCCATCAGCCTATTTGCAGTAGTTATGTTTGCCTCTATTTTCGGGACGTTTGTACCCATGACACTCGAAAAACTTAAAATAGATCCAGCCATTGCCACAGGCCCATTTATATCAATTACAAATGACATTATAGGCATGATGCTTTACATGGGGATCACTGTTTTATTAGCTTAAAATAGATAAAAGCAAAAAAAGACGAGAAAAAATTATGAGGTAATTGTTTTATTTCATTAATTTGTGAGCTAATGTAATTAAAAGGTTAAATCCTTTTCCCAAAACAAAAATACAATGATGGACTCTCATGACACTAATCCGCCTTTGGAACAAGGAGATTTAGAAGAAGAAAAGAATGTAGCTGAGGTTTCAGAAACACAAACAATGGAAACTCAAGCGGAGGAAACTAACGTTGAAACACAAACTGAGTCAGTATTAAAACCGACTAAAGAAAGTGTCTTAAAACGATTAAATGAGCTTGTTGATGACCCTCAAAACGCGAGTAAAATAGAACTCGACACTTTAAAGCAAACTTTTTATAAGCTCCACAACGCAGAACAAGAAGCTGAAAAAAAAGTATTTGTAAATAACGGTGGTAATGAACAAGACTACACTCCTAAGAATGACGAATTGGAGAATGAATTCAAAAACGTGATGTCTGTCATTAAAGAAAAAAGGAGCACACTGACCGCCGAAATAGAAAAACAAAAAGAAGGTAATCTCGAGATAAAACTTTCTATCTTAACTAAGCTAAAAGAGCTCGTCGATTCATCAGAAGATGCTAATAAATCATATAACGAATTCAAGAGATTGCAACAGCAATGGAATGAAATAAAGCTTATTCCACAGGCAAAAGTGAATGAACTATGGAAAAGCTACCAACTCTATGTGGAGAAATTCTATGATATTCTAAAACTTAACAATGAATTTCGCGACTATGACTTTAAAAAAAACCTGGAGATTAAGAGTAAACTTTGCGAAACAGCAGAAAAACTAATAGAAGAGCCAGACGTAGTATCAGCCTTTCACCAACTGCAGAAACTTCACCAAGAATTCAGAGATACTGGTCCTGTGGCCAAAGATTTGAGAGATGGAGTCTGGGCCAGATTCAAAGCTGCTTCTACACAAGTAAACCGTCGTCATCAAGAGCATTTTGAAGGACTAAAGGAAGTAGAACAACACAATCTAGATCAGAAAACAGTTATTTGCGAAATCGTAGAAGCAATAGAATACACTGAACTAACAACATTTGGAGCCTGGGAAAACAAAACACAAGAAATCATTGCATTACAAAGCAAATGGAAAACCATTGGCTTTGCACCTCAAAAGATGAATGTGAAAATCTTTGAGCGCTTCAGAAAAGCATGTGATGGATTTTTCAAGAAAAAGAGCGAATTTTATAAATTGCTCAAGGAAAACATGGCCGAGAACTTGGAAAAGAAAAAAATATTGTGCGAAAAAGTGGAGGCACTAAAAGAAAGCACTGACTGGAAGGAAACTGCCGAAACTCTGACTAAGTTACAAAAAGAATGGAAAACCATTGGCCCGGTAACAAAGAAATATTCAGACGCAATATGGAATAGGTTTATTGCTGCTTGCGATTACTTCTTTGAACAGAAAAATAAGGCCACCTCTTCACAGCGTACCGGAGAACTTGAAAACTTAGAAAAGAAAAAAGAGATTATAGGCAAATTAATTACAATAAAAGATTCAACCGAAACTGATGAAGCAGACCGATTAGTACGTGAGCTCATTAAAGAATGGAATTCCGTAGGACACGTTCCTTTTAAGGAAAAAGATAGGATATATAAGCAGTTCCATACGCTAATTGATGAAATATTCGATCATTTTAACATAAATGCTTCCGATAAGAAACTAAGCAATTTCAAATCATCAATTAGTAGTATTCAAGGGAGTTCTCAATCTCTTTACAAAGAGCGTGAAAGACTTATTAGAACATACGAGAACATGAAAAATGAGCTACACACTTATGAGAACAATTTGGGATTCTTAAGCTCCTCTTCTCAAAAAGGCAACAGTTTGTTGACCGAAATAAATCGGAAAGTAGAAAAGTTGAAAGCAGACTTAGAACTGACTCTCCAGAAAATTCGTGTGATAGACGAATCAATAAAAGAAGAAGAATAAGTCAAAAACAATTTATATGAGGATGTCCAATCAAGGCATCCTCTTCTTTTTCAGATTAAATCAGAAAAGGCACCCTTAAATTTCGTATACTATTTCTCACTCACCTGCCCAAAAGGCAATTCACAAATCAGAGACGAGCATATAAACACTTAGGAATCTTCCTACATCATCAATTTCCATCAGATTAAGATTTCATTTCTTATTCACGCTATTTTCGTAATAAGTCTCTATTCAAAAGACAAATTAGCGTAATTAAAAAAGCGAAAATTGCTTTTCACAATCTTCGCTTTTACATTGTTGGGCTACCAGGATTCGAACCTGGAACATCAGGACCAGAATCTGAAGTGTTACCATTACACCATAGCCCAATGATTTCGGGTGCAAAGATACAAATAAATTGTAAACCCAAAACTTTTCTCGATCTTTTTATCTAAAAAGTACATAGTACGTATTGCTACAATTAAGATCAATCCCTTAAAAAAAAACAAAAAAAGGATTAGATTTATCTCGTAACTTTCATTGATATAATAATTCAGTGTATCTTTGTAAAATATATCGAGATAACGTGCGGGAACAATAATTCCGCTTCCATTGTTATACTGAAAAAAGAAAATTTAAACTCATTCATAGATGAACGAAGCAAAAGCATTAATAGAAAAGATCAAAGAAGGTATTCAAGAAAAAAAAGGTAAGAATATTATTATAGCAGACTTGACCAGTATAGGAGATACAATATGCAATTACTTTGTGATCTGCCAAGGTAATTCACCAAGTCAGGTAGGTGCTATTGTTGATTCAATCAAAGAATTTACTCGAAGAGGAGCTAACACCAAGCCTTTTGCTGTAGACGGGTTAAATAATGCCGAATGGGTAGCAATGGATTATTCAGACATATTGGTGCATATCTTTCTACCCGAAACAAGAACATTTTATAACCTAGAACATCTATGGGCAGATGCTAAATTAACAACTATTCCCGATATTGACTAACTAATCAAGATGGATAATAAAAAGAAATCAAATAAAGTAAATATGCCCCGGTTTAATATTAGCTGGATGTATATGATTATAGCCCTGATGCTTTTAGCGCTATATTTTACTAACGAAAACAGCTCAGTAAGCAAGACGACATCCTATGATGAGTTTCAACAATATGTTCGTAGTGGCTATGTTAATAAGATAATCGGTTATGATGACAACACAGTAGAAGTGTATATCAAACCTTATTTTGTGAAAGATGTGTTCAAAGAAGATTCTAATCGTGTAGGCAAAAACCCCATGATAACCACTGAAGCCCCTTCAAGAGAGAGCTTGGGTGAGTTTCTTCAAAAAGAAAGAGATGAAGCTCGCTTTAATGGCTCAGTAAGTTACGAAAAAAAGAAAGATTATTTCAGTGTCATTCTATGGAACGTCCTCCCTATCGTATTTTTGATAGGTCTATGGATGTTTTTCATGCGTAGAATGAGCGGTGGCGGCAGTGGAGCAGGCGGGGTATTCAATGTTGGAAAATCAAAAGCACAACTCTTTGAAAAAGGAGGTTCAATAAAGGTAACATTCAAAGATGTTGCTGGCTTAGCAGAAGCAAAACAAGAAATTGAAGAAATTGTAGAATTTTTAAAAGAACCCCAAAAATACACCGATTTAGGAGGAAAAATACCAAAAGGAGCATTACTTGTAGGACCTCCGGGGACAGGTAAAACATTACTAGCCAAAGCTGTAGCAGGAGAAGCAAACGTGCCATTCTTCTCTTTGTCTGGCTCTGATTTCGTTGAAATGTTTGTTGGCGTAGGAGCATCTCGCGTACGCGATCTGTTTAAACAAGCAAAAGAAAAAGCCCCTTGCATCGTCTTTATCGACGAAATAGATGCAGTAGGACG
>DBTL01000115.1 GCA_002307035.1 Bacteroides sp. UBA1317 | reverse complement strand
ATACGCAACCAATCACCCAATCACCTGGGGACAAGATAGCATAAAAATGGAGTAAGTATGATTACCAACGGTAGTCAAGAATATTCGGTAGTCGATGTAATTGGAAGTTCGATTTTCCAGTATTTGACAATTTTGTTTTCCAATATTCTTTTCGCGCAATATCATCTTCAGATGGATTTTCCCACTCTATTATGTGAATCTTATGATCAGTATCCTCATCATACCAAGCCCTGATGGTATCATTAATGTGGTAATCATTTCCAGAATATCCAAAAATATACAATAAGTTGCTTTCGATTAAGGCTCTGGAAAAGTAAACCCAATACGTTGAAAGAACTTCACTGTTTATTATTATATCCGGTTTAAATTTTGTATGTGCTAGAACAATATGACGATGTTGTGAAGGATCTTCATAAGAATGATCTAGATCTGGAATATTAATTTTGTGAATCTCGCTTGGATATGATAGATACAACGGTGATCCATGCAAATGTAAATACCAACCAAAAGACTTCCCATACTTTCGTTCGAGATTTTCATCTTTAAAACCTCCTTTATGAAATCCATCAACAAGTAATCCGTTATAACCACACAATGATTCATTAACAATTAGTGGTTGGTAAAGTAATATATCATAGTTAATTGTTATGATATGACCTGACGATTTTTTTATTATTTCTGTTAATGAAGCTACAAAATCTGCAGGAAGACTATATGCTCTTGTTGTAAAGTGCTTGGCAACTAATCCGATGAATTTATTAACAGAATTTGGGAATTCTGTTATTGGTTTACTTGTCCATGGGATGCTTTGGCAATCGATAGCGTTTATGGTTTTACACGCGGTATTAACTTGATGGAGAAGTTCTAACTGTTCTTCAGATTTCGGAGGTGTTTTTGCATCCGCACACGTTAATTGAGATATTCTTATCTTTTCTTCTGAAGATAATCCGCCTTCAGTTGTAGCAAGATTCCAAATATTTGTCATACCTGTAGACAATTTAAAATAATCCGGTTCAACTGCCATACCTAATCCATTACCAAAAAAGAAGCATGTTCGTTGCATTTATGTACTCCATTTGAGAAAACAACAAGGCAGAGTCTCTGCCTTGTTGTCCATATTATATTTCTATTTCCCTTTCTCTCGCTGAGAGAGAGCACTAGCCGCGGCTGATTTCTCAGTCTTCGTGGATTTAGGATTGCTCAGTACCTTGCTTGCGGCACTAGCTGCTTTAGGAGAAGTTGCTTTATTAGGCATAATATTTACCCTCCTTTGGGTATGACGAGATGTCGCTTAATTAAAGTGAGAAGATGAAAGGAAATTAAAATACAAGTAGCATAAGCGCCACCTTACGCGTATGAAGAGGTATTCCCAATAGTACCTAACTAGTTTTTAGTAAAACTAAATTAAATAACGCTTTTACGTCTTGAAGTCGACCTAATGTGCGTTACATTAATTGACGACCATGATATATGTCGTTAGGATTCTATTAGTGGTTTCGTCCACCTGATACGCTGTTTGTGTAGATCCATCCACTAGGTGGCTGGCGAGAGTCCTGGCACGCCCATGCTAGGACTTTCTGTTTATGGAATGTAACAAAATTAATCCTATCAATCAATACTCAATCTGTAGAAAAAGTACTTGTAGTAAATAGCATTATCAAAATACTAAGGAAAACAAGAATGGATATAATGGACATTATTGTAACTAAAAATTAGCATTGACACTTGGATTTTTGTACCATAACATCGCGTTAGTTAAGCATCACCGATCCGGCACCAATCTTTTGTCCGGAGGGTCACAATTATGAATAAGCGAATGTACCTGCTACTTTCCTTCATTTTTTTGGGATTCATCATCTATGCTCAAGATGCAATGGTTATTGGTAGTCCAGAAAAAAAGACAAATACTATTACACAAGAACAAGCAGATGCATTAATAAAAATTATAGAAGCTCAGAATAGTAAAACTATGAATTCTTCATCTAATATAATGGATTCTACTTCAAGAGATGAACAAGATTTATCTGACTTATTAGCGGAGATTAATAAAAGCCAGACCAAAAAAAGTGTTAATCCTGCGAGTGAGATGAATGGTTCTGATGAAAGCAAAACAACAAAAGGGAATAGTTTCTCTTTTGATATATTACCAGATATTAGTATGAACACGGCGGAAAAAAAGGCCATTCCTATAATTTACATAAGAGCAAATTATAGTAGTAAACTTGGTGAGACATTATCCGCCACATTCGTTGGTTCTGCAAAGGTGTCATTACCAATAGAAGCTGATGGAATCGAAACTATAAATAATCTATATGATACTAATGGTGGAACAATTGAAGGAACTCTGAATGGTGGGTTGACACTAAATGTTTATAAAGTCTTTGTACTTGAAGCAAAGGTTGGGGGTGGATACTCAGGATTAAGCTATATGGATGAAAGTCAAACAAATCCCAAAAGAGAATATAGTAACATTGCAAAAATAGACGGTACTTTGGATCTATGGATTAAAGTCAAGGAAACCAATAGGGTTTATCTGGGATGGTCTGGTAATTTATCATGGGATGATAATAATCTGCTTGATAATCCATTTTCGTGGAAAGCAGTTGGAATGTTCCAAGTAAAAGAATCGGTTTGCTTAAAAGTGACATATACACCAGATTATGAGGATTGGACCAAAGGCCTACAGTATGGAATTATTGCCTCAATACCGGTCGAGTAATAGATAGCACTCGTTGCAACCAATCACTCTGTGGAAGGAATCACTCTATATAGATATGCTAATTTATTTAGTAGAATATATTTATCTATATAGAGTGATTGGTGATTGGTGATTACATCAGAATAATTAGAATTATCTAATACCATCCTTTTACTATACCCTAATCCTAATTATCTACGATACGCAAC
>DBTL01000139.1 GCA_002307035.1 Bacteroides sp. UBA1317 | reverse complement strand
GGTGACAAATTGTCACCAGTTGAAATTAAGTGCTACTGATGGTAAGATGCGATTAACCGATGTTGCCGACACCAAGCAACTTTTCCGTCTTATTCAGTCTATTCCATCTCCCAAGGCTGAGCCGTTCAAACAATGGATGGCAAATGTGGCAAGCGAACGGTTGAACCAGATGCAAGACCCGGAGCTCTCCATTGAGCAGGCGATGTTGGACTACAAGCGTTTGGGCTATTCCGACAATTGGATTAACCAACGTCTAAAATCGATTGAAATTCGTAAAGACTTGACCGATGAATGGAAAAAGCGAGGTTTGTTAGAGGGACAACAGTTTGCCACGCTTACCGATATTATTTACCAGACTTGGGCAGATAAGACCGCCAAAGAGTACAAGCAATTCAAAGGGCTGAAAAAAGAGAATCTTCGGGACAATATGACCAACAAGGAGTTGATTTTGAATATGCTTGCAGAGCTATCAACCAAAGAAATTTCGGAAGCGACTGACCCGGAGACCTTCAACGAACATATCAACGTCGCAAAGCAAGGTGCCCAAATTGCCCGTAATTTGTCCGAATTTATTGCTTTTTTTCGGACAAAATAGATTGCGCTCACTATTTCAGTTGGAGCAGATGTGCTAAAGTTGGATCATTTTTCAAACAGGAAACCCGACTTCGGAGGGTTGCCAGCCTACATATACCCGAGTTCTTGCAACATTTTGGCGGTCAAAGTCTCTAATTGAGTACCTTTGTCATCATTATTCTTTCCTAATATATACAATCTCATATTTTATTCCACGTTAGAACTTCTCCTTGCGAAGTTTTCATTGATTTATCTCCCGCGTAGATGGCAAAGCATTGTTCGGGCGTTGCTCCTGATAGTTTCGCCCACTTGCTGATACCTTTGAAATAATCAGAAGAGAAAGTTGCCCCCGATTTTATTTCGTAAGCATTCTGTTTACCTCGGACTATTTGAAGTAAATCAACTTCATTGCCTGTACTGTCACGCCAAAAGGTTAAATTCGGTTCTTCGCCTTTATTAAGCGATTCTTTCACAAACTTATTGATAACTAAATTTTCAAAAAGTCCTCCTCTCAAAAAATGGGTAGAGACCTGTTCGACACTCTTTATTTCCAATAGCGAGCACGCCAAACCAGTATCGTAGAAGTATAGTTTGGGACTTTTCACCAATCGCTTTGCATAGTTATTGTAGTCTGGCTTTAACAAATAGGTAATATAACTTGCCTCAAGCAGTGACATCCAGGCCGTTGCTGTAGATACAGATATACCACACTCATTTGCCAATCCGGATAGATTCAGTAGTTGCCCGATACGTCCGGCACAAAGTTTTATAAAGCGAATAAATTTGCTTAAATCTCCTATATTTTTCATCAAACGAACATCACGCTCTACATACGTTTGAATGTAGAACGGGTAATAATCTGTTGGAGTGATATTTTTATCATAAAGGCGAGGATATGCACCTTTATATATCTCTTCATCAATAGAATCCGGCAATATATTACCCGCTTTCATTTCGTAATGAGAGAATGGGAGCAGGCGTAGGATAGCTGTTCTTCCGGCAAGTGATTGATTAATGTTTTCCATAAGCAAGAAATTATGCGAACCTGCCAATAAGTACATACCTTCCTTATTTTCTTTATCTACGTGAGTTTGCAAATAAGAGAAAAGTTCCGGAACCCGTTGCGCCTCGTCAATAATCGTTTTATCCGGATAGGTGGTCAAAAAGCCACGCGGATCTTCTGTTGCAAAAAGTCTCATATCCGGGTCTTCTAGCGACACATATTGATAATCGGGAAAAGAAGTCCTAAGTAAAGTCGATTTACCCGATTGTCTGGGACCCGTTAAGGTCACAATCGGATACTGGGATATCATCTTTAACAGCTTGGCTTTTAATATTCTTTCTATCATTGCGATCTTTATTATTTTGCAAAATTACGATATAAAAGTGAATTTGCAAACTTTTTTATGGGGACTTTAGTCAGTGTCTGCCCGATAACTTTTAATCATTTATCCATCATTTCTAACTTATTAATCGCATAACTTCTTTGAATCTTGCTCTTATTGAAACAGCACGGTTCTTCATAGCATCATGGTTAGATATTTCTTTTATGTCCGTTCCTGCTTTATTACGATAACGAATAGCATCGCACACCGATTTTTCTTTGTCGTAAATGGTGATTTGTTCTTCATTATTAGTCGTTGAAACCTTTCCGATTTCATAATAATCAGCACTCCAAAAGTGTATTTTTGTTAGTGGAAAGTCTGATAGTATAGGCTTTTTGCGTACCGGAATAGCAATGTGTACGAATGAAGAGATAGTAGTAGTAAAACCATAGAACTGCCAGGCTGAGAAAATGCAAAACTGTTTGTGTCTTCACCAGAAAGAGCGTTTATGGAGTGTTTACATCTCGTGCCTACCTATTATTCAATGATGGACACATACTATGTTATGGAGATGCTAACTACGCTTCGCCCTAAATTGGTACAACAACTACTGGAAGTCTGTACCTCTGTCAAGGTGAAACGGTTGTTTCTGTATATGGCGGAGAAATCAAAGCATCCATGGTTTCATGCAATAAACCTTTCGAAGGTTGATTTGGGTGAAGGAAAGCGTTCCATCGTAAAAAATGGCGTTTACAACAACAAATACGGGATAACAATATCTAAAGAACTGGATGATTATGAATAACCTATCTGTTTAATGTCAGATATATGAACGTAGATATTGATAAGATCGTTGAGTATTCTAATTTCTGCACCGATTATTTATTTTTGATGCCATTCGTATTCTTTACCATTGATGGTAAGATGCAGTGCTGCTTGTCCTTGCTCCTTGTTTTGAGTATCTATCGTTATTTCTTTATTTGAAATTACTTAAAATCCTTTGCTTGTCCTCATTCTCTTTATCATTTTTGTGATAAAGTTCAACAAAAATTATTTTTTCTTGATCTTTGAAGTATGCATAAATCAATCGCAATCCTGAATTTACAC
>DBTL01000072.1 GCA_002307035.1 Bacteroides sp. UBA1317 | reverse complement strand
AGGCAAATAGCGAAAACTATGCGTCACATCGAAATAAAGTTCGTCGCCTTCTTGTAGTTCTTCGAATATCGTACCAAATATCCTCCACATTTCGTCTTCGTCTTTTCCATCAGGAATATCCCTAAAAGTAGCTTCAAATGGCAAGGACATTTTAGCAATGAGACTTTCCAAACTCTCATAAAATTCTTCTTCTTTGGCCTCTGGATACTTCTTGCGTTTAGTTATTGACTTATCCCAATTAGTAATTTTAGCTTTCTCTGTCAGCAGAAACAAGACTTTATCTTTATCACTCCACGTCTTAGCTCCGATTAGTTCAAGCGTAGCTTGCTGAATAAAGCGAGTTTCAGACGAGACGAAATCATTCTTCACAGACACATATTTGCAAGATGCATAAAATCCTGTCCCTAATACAGAAACAAATACCTTTCTAGACATTTCTTTATTTCTTATTTATTTCAAATAAATCTTGCTCAAGCATAGCATATAACATCTTCGATGGGGAAAAGCTACCCACGCAATCACTCAGACTAAACGAAAGAATACCGCTATCTCTACATTTTTCTGCAGCAGTATCTTTCATCTTGCCATCGGTAACAAACAGAGCCTTGCATCCCATTCCGCCATAATTTTTCACAGCAGTGCGAAACTTATCTATATCTGTAATATCTTTTATCTGCGTTTTACATTCTACGAACAAAAGCCTGTTACCTGTATTTACAATGACATCAATTTCATTTTTAGACGAGTCATTTATATAAGGGAAAATGATATTCAAATAGATCTCTTTAGCATGTTTCCATTTAGATAAGATCGCAGCAACTTTATACTCAAACCAACCGGCAGAAAAAACCATAGTAAAAATATGAGGTGATTTCAAAACCTCCTCTTTGATCTTACCTCTATTATCTGTGATTTTAATCCTTATGTTATTTCGCTCTTTATCCCAATCTAATTGCCCCTCATCTTTTCTTTCCTTTCTTCCCTTTGAGAAAAAACTACCTGTTTTTTGTTTATTAAGCGTTATCTTCTCGTCCTCATCAAGCATTGATATTTCATTAAAGATCTCATGAGAATGTTTCCTCAAAGCCTCTATTTTAGCTAAACAAGCAGTATCTTCTATAGTGTAATCTTGAAACGATATTAATGACTTTACCTTTGTTCCATTCAATCGAAACAACAAGTTCATATCCAATGGTGTATTTGAGAGATGACTTTTCATCGTACTTAAGTCGTAAATCCGATTATTTTGATCTACATAAATCAACGTCACGTTGGGCAATGCGCTAAAACAGGCATAGAAAGCAACTGCCCATGGCTTAGTACCTCCTGTTACATTTATACTATAGATACAATCGGCTTTCACATTATCGGCCAGCATCTTTGTTTCCCGAAAGATTTTCGCCACATCCACAGGGTCAAATTCTTCCAACTCCGGATTAACGAAAAGCTCCATTTTGATTCTCTCGGCCTCACCTTTGGTTGCGCTCGAGTGGACAAGAATTATTTCATCAGGCTGACAATCAACAATACCCAAATAAATAGGATAAGTTTGCCCACCAATTAGCGCAATGTGTATTTTCTTTTTCTCCATTAATCACCCTGCTATTCTTTAACCATTCCTCTATTACTTATTTGTTCTTCAATGCATTGGCATCGTTTCATATTCTTGTCCTTTTTAGCATCTCCGTCTATCTTCCAGATCTTCTCTGAAATTAATTCATCCTTAAGCCACTGAAAAAAGTCTTTAGTCAAATCAACATTAGCTAGTGAGTCATTTATCAAACTACCGTATTGAGTTGAAGAAGCTCCTTCATATTTCTCTTTTTCTCTATTATCCGGTGATAATTTAGACAAACGATCCTGCTCCTTTCGTTCAGCCTGTTCTTTACACATTAAATATAAAGAATTAGGTTTAAAACAGGCATTTCTAAGAATAGAATATGGCTGTAAAAACTCCTTCTTTTTTTTGATGTTTATAAAGTCATTAAGCTCAGGATCTGTATTCATTGACATATATCTAAATTGAGCACCATCACCTACAATTTGCTCATGAGCCATAGTGAATAGCTCTACTATAGAACGAGAAGAACACCAATTTCCCATTTTTTTTAAAAGAGCCTCTTCAAATTTAGCCATAAACTCAATCTCTTCACCTGCTCTATCACCTATTAATGTAGCTTTAATAGAAACCTTCCCAAAGCCAAATGGTTTGCCTTGACCTATTTGATGAAAACAACCTTCTGTACCATGAAAGGTCAAAGCTGATAATAACGCTCCTAGTTCTATTTCTCTTAAATTATGAAATTTAATCTTGCCATCAAATTTAGTATCCTTTCCAAGCGGACGAATAGGAGTATCAATCTTTTCATTGCCAGTATTAGCTTTCCAGGTTTTTTCTCTCACCGGATATCGTTTCCATCCTGCCAATTTACCATCATTATAGGTTTCGTATTTGTCTGTCTCTCCATTCGCACCATTCTGCCGAATATAAAAGGGATAATAGGACGCTTTCGGAGATCCTAAAGATAAAGATATATCATCACCACCTATCTCTGCTTTTTCAGTAAATGCATTAGTAAACAAGACTCTACCTTTCAGTAAAGCATTCTCATTGATACTTCCAAATATACATTCCGCCAAATCCATTGAAGAAGTCTTTTTATGCTCGTCATTCAATAAATCATAAGGTGAATTTTCGTATGGCAATTTATAGAGATAAGCTAAGCCAAAATCCTTTATCTCTATTTTCTCTTTTTGAACTGTTTTTCTAAAAAATACAGGGATACCTTTTCCTTTCAGTTGCTCTTTAGCATGCGCCCAATCAGGTGAATCTACATAAATAAATTTAAAGTGATCAAAATCACTTTTTGATATATTATAAGAACCAACCTGTTTATCAAGAAATACAAATTCATAAAATTTGCCGCCACGATCTTTTCGAGGCCATAACCAAGAATCCGGTTGACCAGTTAGAACAATATCACCTTTAATCTCACCATTGCTGCTATATCTTAACCCTTTATTCTTTTCTATATCCTTTGTGAAAGTAAGATTTTGTAATTCATACCCTTCAAGTAACTTATATTTAAAAATAGCTGTCTTAGGATCAAAGGGCTTCCCTTCGAAAAGAAATGGCTTACTCAAATCTATACCTTTCGACTGCGAAAAGTAGTTTGTCATTTTAGAATCACCTAGATACTCATCAATTCGTTTATGGCTTATTCTATAAGGTTTATCACAATCTATAATTTCATAATCATTTCCTTTAGAGCGTAGCCAACCGCAACAAATTTCATTTTGTACTTTAGGAGAACGCAACGTGTACAATATTTCATTATCCCAGTCTCTTTGTGCATACATTGCTTTTTTGTCTAAATGAATTTTCCCAAAACTCATAATCTCCAACACATTACGAATGGAGCCTTTGAGAGAGGTTGCAGGAATAAAGTATCGATTATCAAGATGACTAAACGACCTGTACTCAGATGTTTTATCTTCTGCATCTTTACGGGTATGCCCATTACGAACGAATATAGGAGATTCCGCAGTTATGTTAAGTTTTATAATGCCACTTATACCATCCGAGAAAGGTTTATCATGGGATATCTGACTGCCCCACTCTGGGGTATAAACCTCCTCTGATAGTGGTACAAAATTAAAAGGCGCTTTTATTGTTGGCATACTTATTCCTCCTCTTTCTTAAATCCTACAAATACATATTCCGCCGGCTGTAAAACATCCATTCCTCCATCACAAAGTTCATCCTTATAAGGACGCCAATATTGATTAAAGAGCAAACGCCTCGTGCTATCGAAACTGGACAAATACTCGTGAGAAGTTTTAACCACATCTTTGAGACTGCCCAAATCGTATTTATTAACGTAATATTTTCCATCTACGTATTTAATGCTATATGAGTAATTATCGTCAACTAAGAATCCTTCTACGATAAAAGGATTTTTAGTTTCATCTAACTCTAATTCTGCTTCCTCATTATCATAAATCTTAGGTGCTTTCAAATTGCTCTTCCACACATATCCTTGGTATGTTGATTTCTCTATTCTCTCATTCATAATACAAGCCCCTTCGGTTTTATTAATTCACCACTAAAACATCCGTTCCCTCTGTTGACGCCACCACCTAACGGAAGCATTCCTTCACATAGATCCTTCAATGCAAGATGAAAAGCTTCAGGAATAGTGCTTTCTTCTTTTATATCTTTATCTCCCTGAAAGATCTTTTTATTAACAAAGAAGCGGAGAGAATAAGATTGAGCGTTTCCAACAGTCACCTCTTCAGTAAAGAGTGCGCCTTTAATGGCGCCACCTGTGAATCGGTCGATGGAGACATGATTTAAAAGTTTCGTTTTCGTTTTCCCTTTAGGAGGCTCTATTATATCCGAGATAAGAAGATTCCCCGGTAGCCTCTTCTCCGCATCTTCACTACCAAACAAAGCAAGCACTGCCGGGTTTTCAGTTCCTACCAAAGGCTGCTTGTCTTTATCTGTATTATCAGCAAAACACTTATTCAATTTGTTCCAATAGAACGCTACACGATGTGCCAAAGCTCCTTTCACTGATGCGGCAGGTATTAGTATATTGTCATCTTTAAAATCAGGTTTCTCTGTGCTCCAATCAATATAAGCTTCAGAAACCGGAGTCATCTTTGCTTTATCGTTGCTAAAACCTGAACCAAACAAAAAGAAATCTTCAGCAGTAAGTTCTAAAAGATACTCTTTCCATTCAAGGTGAGGTATAACATCCTTTTTAACAGTATCTATCTTATCCCAGAAGTCAGTATTAGAAAGATCTGATGATTTATTCATATAAGAATCCAAATCATCTTTCAGCTCCAAGTTGAGGGTTTTCGTTTTGCATTCTACTATTTTCATCTCGCCAAATCCACTGCGAGAACCTCCTCCTACACGGAAGACATTAGAATATAAACGGTTCAAGACCTCATCCATCCGAGTACATTCTTCCTCTTGAGCAAGTAGTTCTATCTCAAAACAGAAACGCGTACCTTTATAAACGATCTGCTCATCGAATTTCCCTCTGTCCTGACTCACTCCCTGATCGTCAATCTTCACATGCTGCCGAATAGGCAAGTTGTTGAAGTGGCGGTAGAAATCATCTTCAAAGTCAATCTTTTGCAATCCGTCAAGAACGCAACCATCAACACCTACCATGCGTCCTTCCGAGAATATTACTTTAGAGCCTTCACCTTCTTTCGACTTTTTCTCATCTTGATATCCAAAAAAAGTTTTCGCTTGCTCTTTGCCTACAGCATGCCTCATAATACCTGCTAAAGTAGTCCCTGGTATATAAGGTAACCCATTAACATCCGTCGTAACCAAAGCTTTGGTCATCATATTTTTCTGCCCCGTTCCAATACTTAGCGGCGTTGCTGCTTCCATGACTATTTTAGCCAAGAAGCGATAATTATATCTCACCTTTTGTTCTCCCATAACTACTTTTGCTTATCTTTATTATTAGCTATTTCATTAGCCATTGTAGCCGCCAAATGGATTACGGCAAGTATTACAAGCCTATCTTCCTCTTTACTATTATCTTCCTTTATTCTCTTACTTTCTATAAAAGCTATAACTTTTTCGAGGCGGCCACGCTCTTGCCATTTGTCTGAAGCTACTCCATGTGTAAGATATGCATTCTCCCCATCATATAATTTTTTCTTTAAATCCTCCGCATCTTTTGCGGTCGTTGCCAAGCTACGAATCGTGCCCCATTGAGAAGAAAATTCATCATCCGAAAAGAAAAAAAGATTATCTTTTCTGAAATTATCAACAAAATCATCAACAGATTGATAAATCGCATCCAGATTGATCTCTTCTTTTTGTTGCCGCACTAGGTAATCAATAAGAGAATTGGGAGTTAATTCTGAAAAATCCTGTTTCAAAGAGTCAGGGTCTGCCTCTGAAGGACTCTGTTTCTTTCTCAATTCATAGATAGCTGATCCGTCTTGATTCGCTTTCAAGAAGCTCGGATTATAAATAACCCGACCAAATCCTTCATTTTGGTAACAACCCACATACGCTGATGCGAGTGGAGAAGTGTTTGTTTCAACAACAAAAACGCTCCCTTTCTCTATTCCACAACGATCCGCATCTCGTGCCTGACGCTGATAATTCCACGGAGCATACTGAAAAGTACGAAGCTGAGATTTCTCCCAAACAATTGTTCCATCTTCAAATCCCAGATCTTTGGCAGAAGGCCTAAATGTAGGAAGGCCATATTCATCTAAAAAGATAAGTCGGCTATCGGCATAAACAATAGCACAAGTTTTTGTGATACCATCTTGCTTTGTGCGGCACAAGTCCGAGGTCGATTCCATATTTTCAAAATCAGCCGCTTCAATCTTAACTAATCCATATTGAGCCGTGCGAGAACGCCCTACGTGCTTCACACCCTCGAGCGCACTCCTTAACAATCCCTCACACCCTTCTGCTTCACTATTGGCAAAAGAGACTTCAAAGAAGAATTCAGTTCCTTTATCGATGGATTGATAGCCATACATCTGCTCATCTTTAGAGCGACGTTTATCTCTATCGTAAGCCGATTTTATTGCAAAACTTTTAAGAACATTTGCTTCCAGTCCGTAATGCTCTTTAGTGTTAAAGGCATAGAAATCTTCACGGCACTGCTTTAGCTGCGTGGAATGATCTTTATCATCCTCTGCGTAATAGTGATGAATATAACAACCGTCTGTCGGCTTTTTAAGTTTAGGATAGTACATTGAAGCAGGTACCCGGATTGCTCTTGCGTTTTCCGACGCAGGATGTGCGTCACCAAAACGAACTTTACCACTATGAAAAATGAGCAAACGAGCTTCATCATCTAACATTTTATCTTTATACAAAGCACTTGCGGCTATGCCCAGAAAGTTACTTCCCGGTATAAAATCGAGTGTTGCTTGACTCCCTTCGGTGGCGCTCTTTTGGTTTATGATAACATCCGAAAGCAAAGTGCACTTAAACTGTAATGGATTCATTCGTTACCTCCTTTTGCTATAGTGATTTGACATCTCCCTAACCCACGATTACGACTCTGCCCTAAACGTTTGATCAGTTTTAAACTATCTTGCAATTCTGAAGCAAATTCATCTGGCACATTCAGTATACTGCCTAGCATTACGCAAGGCACAACGACTTCCATTCTACGTAGACTAAAATCCTTGGCAACCCCATCGGGCTCTATGGCCGTAGATGTCACTGTACGATAAAGAAATCGCCCCAGTTTATCTGAAACAATCCTACTAACCAACTCCTCAGGCAATTCGGCGTTAGTGAAAAAAGCTTCTCCCTTTCTTAGCGTTTCTTTTTCTTCAAAGTAGCCAAAAGTCTGCTTCAAGCCCAACTGCTTAGCACCAGATTCACCTCTAAAAGCTAACAAATCTTCTACCGCTTCCAATATCAGGCCTTTCAATGTTTTTCCGGGGATAAAGGGTAGTCCTTTTTTATCTTTTATCACAAGTTGATCAATATCAGCACCGGCCGACAAGCCTGATCCGCAATGCCAATCTGAATAAAATTCTATTTTGTAGTTGATATCCATTTACTGATCCTCCACTTTATTTGTTTCTTGATACATAATAGAAAAGATTGACAATATATCGTATGTCGGATAACACTGTAAGGCTTTTGCTTTCGTCCCTCTTGTAACAGGCGTTGTTGCTCGAGAGAGCAACTCTCCCAAGTTCTTATCTTCAATGATAGATACAACCCTATCCATTTTTAGTTCGGCTGCATGCGATCCACTATCAGATAATATCGTTATCCACTGACGCAAATGAGACTTCACAGCATTCCCTTCCTTTGATTTTAGCAACATCACCTTCTCCATCATTCTGTCAATAGTCCATCTATCTTTTTCTCCATTAGGAAGTGATAGATAATAAGGTCCGAACTCAAATGACAAAGACTCTTGAGGCGTAAGTTCTCGCTTCACTATTTCCTCATACTTTTCCACAAAACTATCTTGCACTTTATGGAACATTAAGCATGAAAGCGGCAATCCGTCAATCGCCATTGCGTCACTCTTTGCATCCTTCTTAGCTCTGGAGCAAAGAGCTTCAGCTAAATGATATCCATAATGGAAAGGAAAAGAAGATTTAATAAATGCAATGCCTGCACAAGCAGTAAGCCTATCTTTGCCATTATTAAATACGTGATGCGGCCCTAGATTTTCGGCCGTCTCTTTTTCAAAAACTCTTAGAAACTCTTGAGTATAAGAGATTGCGATATCTGCACGGCAAATGATAGTCATATCATCGCCTCCCAACACAATGGGACGAAGGGGAATAATGCTTTTTCCACCAATCTTAAATTCTTCTTTCACTTTTTGAAAAGCCAAATTTGCAGCTGCAATAGTTGATCTATCCAGCGATTGAGAAAATTTTCTGAAATCCGCTTTGTCTGCACCTAACTTTCGAACAACCTGCCCCAAACTATTACCATCTGCATGGATGATAGCAATCCAATCATTCTTTCCTACAAACTTGTCTATATCAGAAGTTATTTGCCCACTTTCAAATTGATCTCTTCCAAAACTCTTTTCACAGAGTTTGTGGGTCAATTCTTCCTTCTTACGTTTAGCCAAAGTGCTTTCATCCAGATACTCCCAATTTTTTTTATCTATTTTGTCGATGTCAACAGCGGGTAATCCGGTTGTCCTTGAACGTAACATCCCTGTTATCCCCAAAGTGGTACTACGCATCGGTTTGTTACGCTGAGTATGAAGACGCTGTTCAAGCTGTTTCACATCTGCCTGAAAATTATCAGTCATCTTGACCACAGCCTGACTAATAGTAATCCCAGGAGCCATTTTGATAATTTCTTTGGGGAAGTTTCTCACCACTCGTTCACACTCTTCTCTCGATTGAAACACATACTTAATGTTGCCCGCAGCAGTCGTAATAGCATTAGGATCTTCTTTAAGTTCTTCGGATGTTTTATTCAAAGCAGTGGCAAACTGAACAGTACAAATTTGTTCAACCAACTCACTGGCACCCACAATATCTTTCAGTTTATTGGTTTGAAAGATAAAGTCCTGAATTCCCTGTACTGCAGCACCATACAAATATTCGGTGTTCTCCATATATCTTATTGTTTATTAGGTTTTACTTGCGTCACTATCCCGTAGCCAAGGCTGGCATTCTTACCTATGCCGATAAATTCGGGCAAAGAGATGTTACATTGAAACTCAATATCAAAAGCCATCAGCTTCACACCTTTATTCATCACAAGAACAGGGTCGTTCAAAACTGTCAACTTACATTTTATCTCAGAGTCCAAATAAATGCCAATTCCTTTGGTAAATGAAAGAAGATTGCCAATCAGAATTTTCTCCAATAAAGCAATCTTTTCGCTGAGTCCATCCATCTGTATATATTCCTTATAATTGTCAGAGTTCAGAGGAAGCCATTTACGGATGCGATAATGAAACGGCGACTCCCAAAGCTGAACGAGACATTGGTTCGCTTTGACGGAGTTAACTTTCATCTCCAAAGAGCGACTAGCTAACTGGAAAGAAAAATTGCATTCGGAGAAGAATTGCCCAATTGCTTCCGTGCCTTCGTTTATGCACACAATAGCGGCACATCCATTAATTCTTTTGTATTGAATAAGTGGATAAGAATATCGATAATTATCTTCCTGATGATTATGAAATAAAACATTTGCTTCTTTGCTAATAGCCTGAATGACAGCCCCTCTAAAGAGAGTGATCTCTTTTTGATGGATGGGGTTTTCAAATTTAAGAATCAATACACGTGTGTAGATCATAGTAGTTTTAATATAGTGCTCTAATTATGCTAAATGTTACAAATGCAATATTCGTAATTTTTTAATCTAAATGCAAGAAAAAACGAGAATAAATATTTTATAATTTAACAAAGCGATAAAACTTTGCAGCACTCCACGCATTCATATTACGTTTGCGCACAATTTGGGGCACTTTTCTTTTCGTCGCAAGTGTTCTTAATCCTTATTCTACTGGAAGTGACTCTTGGAGAGATACGAAACTGAAATTCACAAGAATAAAATTCTTGGTCTTAATCCTTATTCTACTGGAAGTGACTATCGGAGGAATGTGGTGAAGGAGAGTATATTATAGAAGATAGGTCTTAATCCTTATTCTACTGGAAGTGACTCTTGGAGAGGGGGCAAGTTTTTCGACTATCGACATGAAAGACAGTCTTAATCCTTATTCTACTGGAAGTGACTCTTGGAGGGAAGAACTATTTCATTCATTCGGTTGCTTCACAGAAGTCTTAATCCTTATTCTACTGGAAGTGACTCTTGGAGGATTTGCTATATATGACATGATAGAAGATTCCCCTTTGTCTTAATCCTTATTCTACTGGAAGTGACTCTTGGAGACAAATTATGGCAAACAGTTTTGGTCTTTTACTACTCCTGTCTTAATCCTTATTCTACTGGAAGTGACTCTTGGAGTAATCCACCAGATATTGCAATAAAAGCTTTTCAGGTCTTAATCCTTATTCTACTGGAAGTGACTCTTGGAGGGCAAAATTGTATCTAGCTGAAAAACAACCATTTACACCACAAAAACACATGCAAATGAAGCATTTAGCTCCAAAAATAGGTGCCTTTTTAGCGGGTGCAAAGGTAATATATTAAAATGGAAATATGTCAAAGAACGCCAAGAAAAAAACCTAAAAGAATAGCTTCTTTTTAGAGCGATGAATAATAATCTCTTGATCCAGATCCCCGAGAATGCAATATTCGGCATTTTTCAATGCAAATGCAAGGAAAAGACGAAAATATTTGATTCTCAGAAGTCCGAAAAAAGAAGCATACTCATTTTTTAATAACTAATCTTTCTAACCTTCACCTCGCAAGCTTCTTCCGCTTCCCTATAAAGATCCAACACATATTCGGAGAGTTCCCCATCCTGCACGTTGTTCGACTCCAGCTTCAAGAAATCACTCTCCGGTATGCGCTCCACATTCGACAATCGATGATAAGTATCTGCATAACGCTCTCTTACTCCATCATAATTGCAATAGTACGCAAATAATTGATCCATTCTTGCCCAGGTCAAATTTTGACCGGTCTCTATCCTGTAAAGAGTTTGCGTTGACATTTTCATATCGGAAGCTACCCGCTCCTGAGTCAAATGCAAATCTGCTAATGCTACCTCTCTAATCTGCCTCAAAAAAAGACCACTATGCAATAGAAACTTATTATATTCCATTCTAAGTTTAGTTGTTTTAATAAAAATATTTTTTTACAGGCGGCAAAGATAAAAAAGAAATACATACGCGCACCCTACACGCATGTCGGAAAATGATGCTTTGTCACTCAAAACGACTATTTTCCTACACGCGTGTAGGGAGATCAATGGAATATTATCCATAGATTTGCATCATAATTAAACAACAGAAGAACATCATGAAGAAAAGCGAAGATTTTCATTATCAGCGAGTTATGTTTCGTGCGGCATGCATCCGAAGAGAGAGAATGATCACAATGGAAGAGGCCATTCATCTGGCGGAAAAGATAGAAGCTCTTTTTGATTGTATGCTTTCCGGAGAGGCGGATTTTTCGTATATCAGGCAAGATGGAGAGACAGAACATACACGTGGTACGTTGGCAAACTACCAAAAAGTGTTCAAACGCCCCTGCGTTTCGTTCCCGGAAAATGTATTTATGCTCTACTATGATTTAAATGCTGAACGATGGCGCACTTTTCATGTGGCATTCTTGCTCTAATGTAAAAAGAAAGCACCTAGCCCTACAGGCCTTCTGAGAGGGGTTTGTAGAATGTACGAGTTCAACGTGTTGAATGTCCGTTTTCAACACGCTGATATCGGACGTTCAACGCGCTGAAGTTGTGTGATAGCTGACAGAAATGAAATTTGTAAATAATAAAAAACTATAAGATTATGGCAAGACCGGAAAAAAGAGGATTGGATTACTTTCCATTGGACGTGGACTTTATGCGAGATCGCAAAGTGCGACGCATCAACCGTAAGCATGGCGCTCTCGGAATAATCGTCATCATCGAACTTTACAGCAGAATTTATCACGAAAATGGCTACTACCTGTCGTGGGATGAAGACACGTGTTTTGACATCTACGAGGAATTGAATACTGAAAATCCCGAACAGATACAAGCGATTGTAGAATCTTGCTTGCAGGTGGGACTTTTTCACGCCGCACTTTACGAAACTCAACATGTGCTCACCTCCAACGGGGTGCAACGTCGCTACAAAGCATGCTGTGGCCGCAGAGGTTCCGTACGAATATCTCCGGAGTTCAATCTCATCGAGTGTCCGCAGGAGGAAAAAGAGGTAGGACCTGCTGAAGCACCTGCTCAAGCGCCCGAAAAGACGGTAGAAGTACCTGCCACAAGCATTTCTACGGAGGTGAAACCAGTGGAGATGCCGGAGTTATTTCCTACAGAAACGGAGTTAATGCATACAGAAACCAAGTTAATGTCGACAGAAACGCCACAAACAAAACAAAACAAAACAAAAGCAAACAAAAAAGAAATAAACCTCCCCCATACCCCCTCCCAAAACGGAGGGGGCAACGAGAAAATGACGCTTGAGCGGTTGAAAGATTATTTTTCTCCTCCCGACTATGCCTTGGACAAGAAAACGCACAACTACGACGGCCTGCTGGAGCGGCTTTACGCCATCGGTGTGTGCTGTAGGGACGAGGTGGATGCCATACTCCGGCTCTCCCGCTACGGCGAGATAGGCCATCCGGTGTGGAGCATCATCGTGCACGGCAAGTGGGCAGGCGAAAAGAAGCCCATCACCGCACCGGCCAAATACATCATCAAAGTTTTACTCAATATCCAAAAATCAGCCAACTCATGAGCACAGATACTCCCCTGCCCCACTACGGGGCCATGACCAGAGACGAACTGGCCGAACTTTACATGCCGCATGTGCAGATAGCCACTGCCCGTCGCACTCTCCATCGTTGGATTGCCCGCAATACTGCCTTGCAAGAAGCACTTGCCGCCACCGGTTACAGCATCCGCTCGCCACTACTCACCCCGGCACAGGTGGAACTGGTGTTGAAGCATATCGGATTGCCTTGAGGAAGTGAGGAAGGATCAGTAAGGTTTCAAGTAACCGCCATTTGTAAGGGCGTAAATTTTATTTTCAAGCGACTTGTTGTTTTCCTTCTTGTAATACACCACATGTCCGTTGCCTGAAATATTAGCGACAGTATCGCCAACGATAGATACCTGTAAATGAGAGACATAAGAGTCCTTAGTCACATCCCACAAACTGGAATTATCCATGCTGAATGAAACGCTTTCGGCTTGATTATCAGAATTGACGCCGCCAATCAGCTTTGAATTGTTGGCTAATGATAAGTTGATCTTACTCACCTTGTCGGCCATCAAATCACCTGTCAAGGTCTGAGAATCAGCCCATATATTTGCGCTTCCACCATTCGAGCCTTCATGTCCCCAACGATAGGCTATAGCTTTGAGCAATATGCCGGAAGGAGCTTGCAACTGCACATTCTTCAAATGAATATCTGCATTAGAGTTGGTCACAAAGAAAAGTGGTCCTTTCTCATCCATATAACTTAATGAGCCGCCATTCATCTTAAAGACACCGTCTACGCCATCAGCATCGCCGGAGAAACTCTGATAGATCATCACGCCCCATTTGTTCGGGAAGGTTGACAACAAGGTAGAATTAGTGAGCTCAATGGAATTCGCTCCTTCGATAACGGCAACTTCAGCTCCGGAAGCGGTTATCTCGGCATCCGAGGCAACAAGCTTGCCTGTAGAATATAAACCCGGAGAATCGGCTCCTGTGGTAATAACTTTGCCTCTTTCCACAGTGATCGTTCCACTGCCCCGGTCGGTAGCAATGGCACCGGAATTTGCACCTCGGGTAATCATGGTAACATCCGACGCATGAATGGTGCCACCGCCACTGGCCATCAATCCGTGAGCACCTCGAGCAGTACAATCTATGGTGTCGCCGACTGAATAAACAACACTCTTGCCGTAAGCAAAAATGGCATTAGCCCCCGTTCCGGTAGCGGTAATCATATTCTTCTCCATCGTGATGACACTCTCGTCACATCCTATAACGGCAGCATTTAAACCATAAAAGCTGCTCTGATCCATAGAAGAAGAATTGCCTGATGTTGAAATCCGATTTTGAATCAGTTTAACCTGAGCCTTCCCAAAAGAGGCCACTGCCGATTGGTTCTCAGTTGATGATTGAAGTATGGCATTCTGTTTCAGCAAACTATCCTGTTTTACTTCAATAGTAGCTGTAATTTCTTTACGTACACCCTGATCGGGCATTCCACCACCAGGAGGAGGTCCGGGAGGCATCCCATTAGGCATCTCTCCGTCGAATGCCGACGGTTGAAAAGCTGATTCTTTAACGACATTTGAACTTTTACAAGAAACGAAGAGTAAAAGAATAGAGAGAGCACTTAGCTGTGCAACAATAAAAAAAGATTTACCCATATTGATTCTATATTATAATTTTGACTCTCGCAAAATTACTCTTAATTTTCAACATAGCAATCTATTAAATACCAATGCCACAAGTCCATCGATTAAGAATCTAATTCACTGGACGTTTAAGCAATTGAAGGTTGCACGCAAAACACGCTAAAGCATCTTCATACCCGTTCGCGCACATTCGTGTATGGCCTCTCGGCGGTAGTTCTACCTTTGCATTCGTAATCGATTACAAGTGTAAATAAAAAAAATGTAGAACTTAAAAAATTAAAGATTATGCCTTTATTTTACAAACCGGTGCAGAGTAGTATTGCATCAAAAGACGGAAACAAAAAATGGCACCCATCACTTGTAAAGGTGGGTAAGATGGTTACCACACAGAAGATTGGCGAACTGATTGCCGAGAAGGCTTCTCTAACGCCGGGTGATGTGCACAGTGTGATTCGCAACTTAATGGCGGTGATGCGTGAGCAGTTGCTCAACAGTCGCTCGGTGAAGCTCGACGGACTAGGCACGTTCACTGTTATAGCCAACTCTGCCGAGAAGGGGGTGGATAAATCTGAGGATGTGGCACCAACACAGATTGTGAGGCTGCGTGTGAACTTCAGGCCGGAATATACCAAGTCGGCCGGAACAGGAGGCACCACAAGAGCCCTCTACAGCGGAGTGGAGTACGAACGTTGGGGCGATGCGCAAGACGAAAATACTTCTGATGGGAAAGATGACAATGGCGACAACCCCAAAGATCCAACAGCATGAGAATAAACAAATCGGCATGGAGCTTTGTACTCAAAGTGATCATTGCAGTGGCGAGTGCGGTAGCGGGTGTGTTTGGTTCGCAAACATTGATGTAGTA
>DBTL01000143.1 GCA_002307035.1 Bacteroides sp. UBA1317 | reverse complement strand
ACACGCTGATATCGTACATTCAACACGCTGAAGTTCTGTGATGCCTGATAGAAAACTAATTTGTAAATAATGAGGAGTGACTTGACGGAAGTTTATCTGGTATTGATTATCATCATTACATATGCAAGGGAAGAAAATAAAAGTTTGTTGAGTGAACAAATAATCTCGCAAGATCATTTTATTTATAAATAAAATAGTTTAATTTGTATATCTGTTATTTAACAAATAAATAATGTACCGATGAAACAAATTCAGGCTAGATCCGCGCTTATTCTCTTATTGTTTATCACCATAGCCATGGTTGGCTGCATCGAGCAGGAGAATCTGTATGATCCTGATTTTCAGACAGAAAATCCAATCGACTTGTCAGCTCCCGATGGTTTCGATTGGTCAACGGTGTCGACTGTGCAGATTAGTGTGGAGGCTAATGATGAATTTGATGGTGCATATTACTATTCAATAGCAATATACGACAATAATCCTATTGCTGCGACTGACTCTATAGCTACTTTGGCAAAAGGGGTGGCGAAGGAGGGACAGAATTTTACTGCTACATTAACTCTATCCAAAGAAACAGAATATCTTTATATTGAGCAAACAGACCCGAGAGGACGAAGTGTGGTCAAATCTTACCCTGTTTCGGAGAATATGACGTGTGATTTTAGTTCGGCTTCTACTACTACAGAGGTTGCAAGTAGTACACGCGCTGTTACAACTACCAGAGCTACTATAAGTATGCCCGACTATACTGTTATTCCATCGAATGCTGTGGAAATCTCTAGCTTGGTTTCATGGGACGCTTTGCAGAGCAATAGCAACTATAAAATGACAGGGACCTATGATACTAACTTCAACTACTATGGTGGTTCCGGAGTGAAACTTTATATATCGGGTATTTGGAATATGCCTTCGGACTTTATTGTTCAGACGGGTCTCGAAATCATTGTGATGAATGGAGGAAAAATTGTGAGTACGCATAATCTGATCTTTAATGGTTCTTCTTCTCTTACAATTATGCCGGGAGGATCTGTTAGTATTAAAAATCTCATTTTTTATAGTTCGGATAATGCATGTAAGAACTGGGGTGATCTAGAGGTAAATCAAACTATCACGGCTAGTTCGGGAGGCTTATTCTATTCACAGGGTACGGTTACAGCCAAAGATGCTACTTTCTATGGTTCATCACCTATTCAAAATGAAGGAAAAATGACATTGAGTGGCAAATTATATATGCCTAGTAGTGCAACACTTACGAATTCTGGAGAAATTACGGCGGCAGATCTGGAAACAAATTCATTGACATTGACAAACGACGGCACAATGATTTTCGATAAGATAACAAGCTTTGGCAATAGCCATTTAAACAATAACTGCTATATAGAGAGTACTTCTAAAGCTTTGATAAGTGGATGTGTGGTAAATTTAAATAAGGGGTATATAAAAGCAGTAGCTCTTACCATAACGGGTTCTACTGTTAATCTGCTTAACGGTTCGATGGTGGAGGCTACGGCGACGCTAGATCATACATCGTGGAGTGATACATACGATGGCGGAACAGGCACTCGATCTTTACTTAAAGCGCCGAAGATGACTGGATATGGATTTTACTACAATGGAAATCTGACGATAGAAGCTGATACACACCCTGTCAACTCTTTGTATTCACAAACATATTATCTGAATAGTCCTGCTCAAATGGCAGGATATGGAAAATCGAGTGTAGTGATAGAGGTTTGTACCGGTACTGCCAATGGAGGAAACTCCGGGACGGATCCAAGCAATCCTACATTTCCGGTGGAAAGTGTAAACGATACAAAGTACACGTATCTGTTTGAGGATCAGTGGCCCATTTATGGTGATTATGATATGAATGACATCGTGTTGCGGGTTAATAAGACTACAATGTATCTTAACTCGAGTAACAAAGTTGAGAAGTTCAAGATAGATGCTGAACTATTGGCTGTGGGTGCTTCGAAAACGATTGCAGCTGCTATCCAACTAGATGATGTGGTTGTGTCTGCGGTGTCGTCTGTAGAATACAGCAATAAGCCTACTTCTCTGTTTAGCTTTACCGCCCAAGGCTTGGAGGGCGGGCAATCGAAAGCTGTGATACCGCTATTTGCCAGTGCACATAGGTTTATGGGCAGTGTTACTAATAACTTTATCAATACGGTGATAGGTAGTAGTTATAATGTAGTAACTACTCCTACTATTACGATTACGGTGTTGTTTGATAATGCAACCTTATCTCCCGAAAATTTCAGTATTAGTAAGTTGAACCTCTTCATCATCACCGATGGTCTTAGTGACAATCGGAAAGAAGTACATGTGGCTACTTATTATCCTACGGATAGAGCGAATTCGATTTATTTTGGGAATCATAATGATGCCACTTCGGTGTCGGGCAATAAATATTATGTAAGTAAGGATGGTCTTGCATGGGGGATACTTGTGCCGGCTGCGATAAGTTACCCCAAAGAATATGCCGATATCAAGAGTGTTTTTCCTCAGTTTGCCAATTGGGTACTTTCCGGTGGTGCTCAAAATACCAATTGGTATACTATTTATGACACAAGTGGAATCTATAAATGACTAAAGTTAGAGATAAAAATAAAGATTATGAATGAAAAGAAGGAACAAGGCGTTGCGGTCTTTCACAACGGATATAACTGTGCTCAATCAGTTCTATCCGTTTTTTCTGAAGAATTGGGTATGAGCAAAGACCTTAGTTTAAAGTTAGCCAATCCATTCGGTTCGGGCATTGCATATATGCAAGAAACTTGCGGAGCTGTTAGTGGAGCATTAATGGCTATAGGTTTGAAATACGGTAGAGGTGAAAGTGGAACAATAGAAGATAAAGAACGTGCGTATGATATGTCGCGCTACTTCATTGCGGAGTTTAAAAAGACTACTTGCGGTAGCATTTGCTGTCGTGAATTAATGGATGGATTAGATATGAGTACATCCGAAGGCATGGCGAAAATAAGGGAATTAAATCTTTTTAGATTGCGCTGTGACAAACGTGTGCGAGATTCCATAGAAATAGCAGAGAAGATTCTATCTTATGAGCCTCGTCAGAAGTAAGATAAGATTCTCTTATGTGTTATCTATTGCTAATATAATTCAATAATTGTTGTGAAATATTTACTAGTCTTAATGTAACAGGATGAATGTTTTGTTTTTGAACTTTTTTTAGTAAATTTAAAAATAAGCAATATTACTATTCTTTATTTTTGCCTCTCGTATTGATAATCATCTAAAATAACAGGAGGTTTTTTTATGACAATGCGAATTAGCTATTTAAATCTATTATTGTTTTTACTAGTGGGAGTTACTCCCGCTAAAATCTATGCCTCAGCAGATTCTATACGAATAAAAGGCGTAGCGTTGTACACTCCCTACACTAAAATTTCAGTTCCGCCGGGAGAGTCAATTGATTACAGCATTGACGTTATTAACAAGACGGGCTCAGTGAAGAATGCAGCAATTTCTATTAGGGGATTACCTAAAGGGTGGGGGTATGAACTGAAATCGGGAGGATGGACTATTAAACAACTGTCTGTTCTTCCGAATGACAAGAAAAATTTTTCTTTTAAGGTGGATGTTCCTTTGAAAGTAAACAAGGGTTCTTATCACTTTGTAGTTTCCGCCAACGGACTGTACCAATTGCCTCTGACGGTGGTAGTCTCTGAACAAGGTACTTATCAAACGGAATTGACTACTGACCAAGTGAATATGGAAGGTAGTGCTGAAGCTACGTTTACGTTCAATGCTACATTGAAGAATCGTACGGCTGAAAAACAGCTGTATGCATTGATGGCCAACACCCCACGGGGATGGAATGTTTCTTTTAAACCAAATAGCAAGCAAGCTACTTCGGTAGAGGTAGAACCTAACGCCACGGCCAACGTGACTATTGACATTAATCCACCTGCAAATATAAAGGTAGGAACATATCGAATTCCTGTGAGAGCTGCTAATGGCTCTACTTCTGCCGATTTGGGGCTTGAAGTTGTTATTAAAGGCTCGTATAAGATGGAACTAACTACTCCTAAGGGCTTGTTGAGCACTGACATTACAGCAGGAGATACTAAACGCATCGAATTAGAAGTAAAGAATACAGGTACGATAGATTTGGCTGATGTACGACTTACAGCCAATCAACCTTCGGATTGGAGTGTTACCTTTGAACCAAAAAAATTAGTTTCGGTCAAGGCCGGAGAAACAGCTCAGGTGATAGCTACAATAAAAGCATCTAAAAAAGCACTTCCGGGAGATTATGTCACAAAGATTGAAGCGCGAACACCCGAAACTACTTCCGCGGCTGAATTTAGAATTGCCGTAAAGACACCTTTGATTTGGGGATGGGTAGGCATCCTGATTATTATTGGTGCTTGTGGGGGTGTTTATTACTTGTTCCGTAAATATGGAAGGAGGTAAGCATGTGTGCACCTGTTATTGAACTTATCGGCTTGACCAAGAAGTATGGTGCATTTACTGCGGTCAATAAATTGAACTTGACTATCAGAAAAGGTGAAATATTCGGTTTATTAGGACCAAATGGAGCCGGAAAATCAACTACTATATTGATGATGTTGGGGCTTACGGATCCAAGTGCGGGTATGGTGAGAGTCTGTGGCATTAATTCAACTACTGAACCCATTGAAGTGAAGCGGAAAGTTGGTTATCTACCTGATGATGTTGGCTTTTATGATGATCGCACCGGCATAGAAAATCTTATTTATACTGCGGCACTAAACGGCTTTAGTCGGACGGAAGCATCTGCCAGAGCGGAACAGTTGCTTATGCGCGTGGGCTTAGAAGTGGATACAAAGAAAAAAACCGGAAAGTACTCTCGCGGCATGCGCCAGCGATTGGGACTTGCGGATGTTTTGATAAAACAGCCGGAAGTAATTATTCTGGATGAACCTACTTCGGGAATAGATCCTGCCGGGGTACGTGAGTTTATGGATTTGATTATGCAATTAAGTAGAGAGGAAGGGCTTACTGTACTTTTCTCTTCACATCATTTACATCAAGTGCAACAAGTCTGTGATAGAGTCGGAATTTTTGTTGGTGGGGAGCTATTGGCTGAGGGAGATATTCCTTCACTATCACAAAAGCTCTTCTCGGGTGAGCCATTTGTAATAGAAGCAGGTATTGTTGCTGATTCTTTTGCTGTAGCGGAGAGGGTTTCTCGTAAAGAGGATTTAGGAGAGTGTTTAAAAAAGCTTGAGGGGGTATTGACTGTGCAGTTGACGAATGATGTTTTCCATATCGGCTGTTCACATGATCTTTGTCCCGAGATAGCCAGAACTATTGTTGCATCAGGTGTTGGACTAAATCATTTACAGAAGAAGGAGCACGGACTTGATGATATTTATAATCGCTATTTTGAAGGAGGTAAGACACATGAGTAAAACCATTCACCCTTTTTGGGTTATTGTAAATAAAGAAGTATCAGATCATGTGAAGAGCTGGCGGTTTATTATCTTGATTCTTATTATCGCTTTTACTTGCATGGGATCGCTTTACACCGCTTTGAGCAGCTTTAGTTCTGCTTTGAAACAAAATGATCCTGATGGTTCATTTTTCTTTTTAAAGTTATTCACCATTTCAGACGGAACGCTTCCACCTTTCATCGTCTTCATTAGTTTTCTGGGACCGTTGTTGGGCATTTCTTTAGGCTTTGATGCTATTAACTCCGAGCAGAATAAAGGAACGTTGAGTCGCATCATGTCACAACCCATTCATCGTGACTACTTAATTAATGCCAAGTTTGTAGGGGCATTGATCGTGATAAGTGTAATGCTTTTCGTCTTGGGCTTTCTGGTGATGGGCTTTGGCCTTATTAAGATTGGAATACCACCTACAGCTGAGGAATTTTTACGCATGATTGCTTTTATTATTATCGCTATCTTTTACGTGGCATTTTGGCTGAATCTTTCCATTTTCTTCTCGGTGCAATTTCGTCAGGCTGCTACGTCGGCTTTGGCCTGCATTGCTGTGTGGTTGTTTTTTAGTGTATTTTATACTATGATAATCAACCTCATTGGCAAGGCTATTGCACCTCCCCAGACTGCAAGTATGGAGCAGATTATGAGTTATCAGAAGTTCATGCTCGGCTTGTTGAGACTTGCCCCAAGCGAACTGTTTAGTGAAGCGACTAGTACTTTGTTGATGCCTTCGGTACGTAGTTTAGGCCCACTTACTATGGAACAGGTTCATGGCGCTATTCCTAGTCCTTTGCCTCTGGGTCAGAGTTTGTTGATCGTTTGGCCACAACTTACGGGACTGATTGCTGCCACAGTTATTTGCTTTGCTTTGTCATACATCAGCTTTATGAGAAGAGAAATTAGACCGAGATAGTCGATTATAATTTGGAAGTACCGGTTTTTATTTTACTTTTGTGGGTAAAACAATAAGTTATGATATTCTATTTCTCGGGAACAGGTAATTCCAAATGGATAGCAGAACAAATAGCTACGCATCAGCATGAAAAATTAATTTCTATTGCTGATGAATTCTCTCTTGGCAATAATTTATCTGAATATACTTTGGGGGAAACAGAAGCAGTGGGCTTTGTTTTCCCCATTTATTCATGGGCACCTCCTGCCATCGTGATGGAGTTTATTAAGAAAGTACGCTTTGCTAACGCCCAAGATCACTATTTTTTTTATGTTTGTTCGTGTGGCGATGAAGTGGGGCTCACGCAGGATATCATGAACAAGATTGTGCGCCGAAAGGAGTGGGAGTGGCAGGCTGGTTTTTCAGTGATCATGCCCAATAATTACGTTTGCTTGCCCGGTTTTGATACTGATCCTAAAGAAGTGGAAGAAAAGAAGCTGAAAGATGCGGTGGGGGAAGTAAAACGGATAAACGATAGGATCTCCGAACGTGTTGCGCCTTTGTTTGAGTGCAAGAAAGGTAGTTGGGCTTTCTTGAAAAGTCGTATAATTTGGCCGTTTTTCAATAAATATCAGGTTACAGCTAAACCCTTCTTTGCCACAGACGATTGCATTTCATGCGGACTATGCGAGAAACATTGTCCTGTACATAATGTGAAAGTAACGGTCAAACCCACTTGGGGAGAACATTGTACTTCATGTCTGGCCTGTTACCATATTTGTCCGCGTCATGCTGTTCATTATGGTAAAGCTACGCTTAAAAAGCACCAATATTTCCATTCGGAGTTTAAGTAAATCTATTTAAATATTAATCTAGGATCTCCATATTTGTAATAAATAAAATAAGAAATTATGTAATAAATTTGATTCTTGTTTATTTAATCTATATTTTTGTAATCACCAATGAGAATGTGGCATCTGTTTACGAATAAATTTAGACTATGGAACCAAAAAAACTATTCAAATTCTTATTCTTTCTCCTCTCTATCCTTAGCGGGATATCTTGTAGCAACGATGATTCGCTTATTAAACCTTCAACCAGCTCAGTTTCCATGGAAGGAGAGGGCGGTGAAAGTGTTATCTCATTTGATAATGCTGACTGGACAATTGCCAGAGTAATCAATAAAGAGGGTAACATGAGCATTTATGGAAATACTTATTCTAAGGATGGTGGACTGTTAAGCGAAAATACTTCTTTAACTTTGAGTAGTTTGGGGAGTCTGCAATGTGTCTGGCCGGATAAAGGCTTTACGATTGTTCGTGATACACCGACTTCATTGAAAATCATTCTTAATGAGAATATGACCGATGATGATTTCAATTTTATCATCTTACTTCAGTTGGGGCAAGAGCAAAAGGAAATAACTGTGCAACAAAAGAAATCAGAAGGCTATACGTTTGATAAGATAGAGTATGTTTTGAATGAAGGTGATGGAGATTCAATCTACACTAATGAATCGAATCGCTCTTACACATTCAATTATTCTGAGCCTTCGGAACTAAAGATGGATCCTATGGTCGATATACTCCAAAAAAGTTATTTTGAAAGTACGGAAAGTGATGCTTTCTTGTGGACTGATAATGCTTCAATCCTAGTAAAAACTCCTTCTAGTATCTACAATGGAACAATATATTATGCAAATGTGAAATCTGTTTATAACAACCTTGTTAGCAAAAAACCACTAACTTACAAGGTGACTGAAACGATGACTATTCCCGCAGGTAAATTGAAACTAGAGACAGAAATAGAGTATCGCAGACTTAAGGTGTCGTATCTGTTGACTCTGATAAATAATCGGACGGGAGAGAAAAAGACTATTCATGGTAAGTGGATTGATATTCTGCCAATAGGCAGTTATAGCACGATATCAAGTGATGATTAAAAGAATAAGCCATTGATTCATCGGATCAATGGCTACTCTTCTCTATTATGTTTTGGCATTATTTTAGCGCAGCTTCAATTTTGCTCATTACGCTTTCAAATTCTTCTTCTGTGTAACCAACGCTAATGTTTATTACTTTCCCATCTTTCCCTATCAAATAACTTCTGGGGATACTACTACTGGCAAAGGTATCAAAGATGATGCGTCCTTTGTCCGGATAGAGTGGAAAAGTAAAGCCTTTCTTGATGTTATACTTTTGCAGTTCAGCATCTGTGTGATCACGTCCTATGACAAGTAATTTAAAATCAGCATTATCTTTTAGCTTAGGCCACAATTTAGCCTGTACGGCAGCCAGCTCCAACTGACAAGGTGGACACCAAGTGGCGAAGAAATTCACCAGAACCACTTTCCCCTCTAAATCAGAAGATTTGAATACATCTCCATTGTCCGATACAATGTTAAAAGCGGGCATCGTATCACCAACTTTTATCTTTTCCGAATTCTCCTTTTGTGCCTTTGCACTAAATGCAGCACATACGAGAACTAAACAAACTATAATCCCTTTTCTCATAACTACTCAATTTAAATGAATGATAAGGCAAAGATATAAAATATTAGTTATCAAGCTTTCAAAAACAACTATTTAGTAAAACTAAGATTATGATGAAAATAAAGTGTTGCGATTTTATCTTCATTTTTTCATCAAAAAAAGAACTTTTATGACAACAAAAAAAGGGGATATAACGTTTATATATTTTCAACCTTATTTTATACTATAATTTAACATTAAAAGGTAATAATCATCACATTATCAATTATATAAATAGAGAAAATTATGGAAGACACAACGAGAAAATACCAACCTGTAACTGCTGTATGGGAGGTGACGATGGGGTGTAACATGAATTGTACACATTGCGGATCGTCATGTAATAAACCTTATGCTGATGAATTAACTACTAGCGAAGCTCTTTCGTTGATAAAAGAAATGGCTCAATTGGGTGTGAAATGGGTTACATTATCGGGTGGAGAACCCTTGACAAGAGAAGATTTACCACAATTAATAAAATGTTTGAGAGAAAATGGTCTGGGTGCTAATGTGATTACAAACGGATGGCTGTTGGCTGAAAAAGCTCATTTACTGAAAGAAGCAGGGGTATGTGTTGTGGCTGTAAGCATCGATGGCACGAAGGAAATTCATGATACTATCCGCCGTCAAGGTTCTTTCGAACGGGATATGGAAGGAATACGTTTGTTGCGCCAACTGGGTATAGAAGTAGGAGCTATTACGACCATCACAAAGAAAAATTTAGCTAATCTGAAGGAGTTGCGCGAAAAATTAATTGAGGCTGGTGTGAACTCATGGCAGGTGCAAATTGGACTACCAATGGGAAACTTGTTGAAACATAAGGAGAATGTGATGACTCCGGAACATGTCGATGAAATCATTGATTTTTGTTATGAAACAGCACTCGAAGGTAGGATTCGGATGTATCCGGCCGATTGTATAGGATACTATACGGTGAAAGAACAGGAAGTGAAAAGACGCTCGTATAAGGCGGAAAATGTGCTATGGGAAGGCTGTAATGCAGGTGTCAGAGGTTTTGGCGTGTTGCAAAACGGTGACATTATAGGCTGTACGTCTGTAAGAGACAAAGAATTTATTGAGGGAAACATCCGTGAGCGTTCGCTAAATGATATCTGGAATGATGAGAACGCTTTTCGGTGGCGTCGGGAGTTGAAAAAAGAGATGCTGAGTGGAGAGTGCCAGAAGTGCATTTATGGCAGTAAGTGTTTGGGCGGATGTGCCAATACCCGATTAACCATGGAAGGTTCGATATATGGAGAAAATAAGTACTGTTCGTACAACGTGTATCTGAAGAAGAAAATGGAAGAAATAAGAAGAATAAAAGACGTGAACCACATTCAGGAAAAAGCCCAAGAAGCTTTGCGGAACGATGAAGTGCAGGTGGTAGCTCTGCTGGCAAAGCATGGCGTAGCGCTCGATAAAAATAATTTGGAGCTATATAAATTGAAGGGATATGCCGATTTCATGTGCGGCAACTATGCGGATGCGGAAAGAAGTAACTCCGAAGCTCTGAAGCTGTGCGGAGAGGATGCGTATGCCTTGAAAGGATTGGCGTTGTCTATGTACAAGCAAGACAAATATCCGCTGGAAGATGTGATTCGCTTAATGGAGAAAGCGAACAGTTTGAATGGCGGCACAGATAATGATATTCTACACGACTTGAATCTTTTGCGACAGAAAAGTCTGGTTTCCAGATGATATAAATCTTATGTTTAACATTAAATTAAAGTTCAATGGAAGAATCAATTACTGCCTATCAAGGCAAAAGTTTCAATGTGACTCTGCAATCGTATTTGGGAAGTACGAATTATGGATGGTGTTTGATCTCATTGCCGAAAGGCATTATTCTGGCAGGACAGATAAATGAACCTGTGGATTGCTGCGGGAGAAGTTCGCTTGTGAATCAGATTTTTTTCTTTATTGCTACTGAGGCTTCTCAAAGCCAACTTGAACTGGACTTTGGATTGTGCTGTCTCACGCAAAATCCGTCGGCTGTGACTCCATTTAAGTATGAAGAGAAAGTTACAGTATTTGTAAACGTAGTTCCGGCTAATACAATTGAAGGAAGCAAATTTGTGAAATACAGCGACAATGCCGCCGTTTATTCTCCCAGTACGGGCAATGATCTGATGGCAGCCTTGAAGTATGGCTATCCTTGTGATCTGGAAACTAATGTTGGTTTGAAGTATGGTTACCCATGCTGTCAGGATGCCTCCACTCTCATGAAATATGGCTATCCGTGCGGACAGGAAGCAGGTGCAGTGTTGAAATACGGCTATCCCTGTGGTCAGGAAGCAGCAGGTACAGTGTTGAAGTATGGCTATCCTTGTGCACAAGATGCAGGAACATTGGTAAAGTATGGCTATCCATGCGATCAGGCTAATATTGCAGCTTTCAAATATGGATACCCCGGATGTTAAGCATGTTTCGGTATGATTAATTGACAGCCGATAAATCATATAAGTTCAGCGTGGTTAACTAGTTACTTCACCACGCTGAACTAACTAGTTAACCGCGGTGAACTAGTTAGTTCTATCAATCCCTCTCACAAGGCTTGTAAGGGGTGCTATAAATGTTGACAGATGGAGTGGCGCTAGTACGCCTGCTTATCTGGTCGGACTTATTCTTTGCTACAATCTGCTCATCCTTTTTCCAATAGAAGTCTTGAATTCTAGATATAAGGAAGCATAGCCCTACCGTTTTATGTTAGCTGCTTCTATTTTGTGCCGGCTGCCGCCGTTGGGAACAGCGGACAATATTTTTTCCAGAAGTTTAGGAAATAATAATCTTAAGAAATTCTTTTTTTTAATAACTTAGCAGTCGCAAAATAATCTTTTTTAGGGATAACTGAACACAAATCGAAGACAGTAAATCACTTTTATATGGACAAGCTTAATATTCTTTGGACAACGGACAACAAGGATACCATTTTCAATATGTTGTCAATGTATGCCACCAATTCTATTAGAAAGAATTGGTATGAGCAAGTGAATGTTATTATTTGGGGAGCTTCAGTAAAGCTGGCTGGTCATGATACGCAGGTACAGACTGAAATTATGGAGATGCTGCACGCAGGAGTAACCATTGAGGCTTGCAAAGACTGCTGTGATAATTTTGGAGTTACGGATACTTTAAATAAGCTTGGTGTAACAGTTCGTTATATGGGAGAACCGATGACTTCTTACATAAAGAAGGGAGAGTTTCTTATTACGGTATAGCATAAGTATCTAGCGAACCTCGTATTAAATGATAGTGATCATGAGAAGACAAATAGCAATGTTATTACTTTCCACTCTTTTATTAAGTGGATGTGCCACAGGACGAATGGGTGATCCGAACGCTACGCTTGCAGGAGCTTCTGTCGGTGGATCTCTGGGAAATGCGGTAGGCGGTTTGATTGGGGAAAATAACAATGGTTGGAGAGGCGGATATCGTGGCTCAGCAATTGGAACGATCATTGGCACAATTGCCGGAGCGGCTATTGGTAATGCATTAACTACTCCCCAAGAAGAATCGACGAATAGTATTTATATTCCGGATACTCGTAATGAAATGTATTCAAGGCCGAATATTACAGAACGTCCTCGTGTTCAGCAGCCCTCAAATTTATTGAGATTGCGCAATATTCGTTTTATAGACGATGGTCGAAACCAAGCGATTGATGCCGGAGAAAATAGTAAAGTGATTTTTGAAGTCATGAACGAAGGACAAAGGCCTGCATATAGCGTGGTTCCTATTGTGGAACAAGTGAGCAATATGAAATATATCGGTATTTCTCCATCAGTTATGATAGAACAAATTCTTCCGGGAGAAGGTATTCGCTACACTGCTACTGTTTATGCGGGTAATAAGTTAAAAGAGGGTGAGATTACTCTTCGTGTAGCGGTTTCCGATGAAAACGGAGTAATTTGCGATTCTCAGGAATTCACTGTACCCGCTCATCAGAGAGACTAAAGATTGACTCAAAAATGTAAGAAATCGATATAATTTCAGTGATTAGAGAACTGAAACATTTGATTGCGTTCTATGAAGATTTTGTTGTGCGGATATGGATTATCAGATCATAGTGTTATTGGTGGGTATCTCTTTATCCGCAAAGTACTATTAGAGTTATCACGTTCTACGTTAAACGCAGTCTATTAGCATCATTTTTAGATTATCTATTTTTTCATATTCTTCTTTCAACTTTTCATATCGTTTTACTTCAACGTCTGATTCATTTTTTCTGACCTTAAAAACTATATAATAGGAATATTGAGAATAGCTCGCTGCTATATATTGTTGTAGCTTAGCTTTATAGGCTAAGGACTTTTTTTGATTTTGAATTTCAGTATTATGTAATAATTTTAATTCCATCATAATCGGTCCAATAAAGCCATATTTTATTAAAATATCCGTTCTTTTATCATCGTAAAGATTTTCCTCTCTTATAATATCAACATTTCTAAAACCCAACTTGAAGAATTCGTTAATAAGTGCTACCTTAAGTGTTTTTTGGATTAAATCTTCATTTGCGTGAGTCTCATTTGTGAGTGGTTTGTATAATCCTTCATTCCTGATTACGTTGATTATGTTTGTTATAGCTTTTTCTGTTACATAAAATAAATCTTGATTATTTTTTATTTGTATATATTTTGATGATATAGCTGTATTATATATTTCGACTGCATATTGAACTTCTAGGATGTTTATTTGGTTTGTAATGTAGATTTGCGCATTCCTAAGTAATGGCATGCATTCCGTCACTGCATGCTTATTCTCGTGTTTGTTAATGAGTTTGGTCACTTCTTTAATATATTCTTTATTATTTAGCTTCTTGAAGTACTCAAAGCTCATAGTTTGCAAATACTGGCTATATTTAAGAAACTTTCTATTTGTGTTAGTGTCGAGTGAATGTTCAATTAGAGATAGAAATAGCTCTTTGTATTTTACTCGAGGATTTTCATAGAAGCAATTACACATTGTAGGGTTATTCATCTCAATTTCTTCAAGGGATACCCCACGAGATCCCTCAAAATTATATAAATCGAATTTGTATATATTTTCTTTTATAAATTTTATACGCCATTTAGCAGCTCCTAAGTCACCAAACTTACTAATAAGAAAGTAATTGGCTGATTCTTTTAATGATCCTCTTAAAATCTCTTTTTCTCTTTTAAATAAATTAGTTAAATATAGTTTATCGATATCCATAAAATCTTCCATTAATAAATCAAAAGCTTTTTTTGCCCTATGAGCATCTTTATACCCAGGCAAAAGGAAACGTTTGACTAATGATTCAAAATTATAAAGCTTGAATTTTTTTATCATTGTAAACAAACTTTCAGGACTCATGTATATGTAATCATCGTTTCTGTTATTTATCCAGTTAAATAGCTCAATCTCTTCTCTAGGAGAAATATCACCTACAATTTTGAATAGTAGTTCCAATGTATCTGCTGAGTTATTGTTGTAATCATAGTAAATTGGAATGTATTTGATAATGAGTGTTCTATATTTACTCTTTATTATGTCAAAATTATCAATATAAGATAAAATAGTAATGTATTTGCTCAAGTTCATAATGAATATATTATTGAAATTTATTGCATTACTTGTACGTTTTACCTTAAATTCATCGAAATTTATTGTATCTATAATTTTTGTAATAGCTTCTGCTAATTTTTCTTTATTTTCTAAAATGGAAATTTCTTCGGGGGACAATTTGCATGCGATTTCTACTGCATAGTAGCATTCGTTAATGTCATTAATATTGAATTTATTAATTTCTTCAATATTCGGATTTATTTTCTTATCTGTGACTATTTTCTTTTCCCATCTACTATATTCATCAGGGTATAGGGCTCTTCCTCTTTCGTAAATATTCTCCTTGTCGGGATTATTGCTATCTTTTATTTGATGTAATATATGTTGTATTATTTCGTCGGATTGTCTACTGCCAATTATTTCACAACTATAGCTTTTTATTATCTGAAGATCTTCGAATGAAATGACTGGAAGGAATAGCCATAACATATCTTTCAGTATAAATTCTTTTTGGAAAAAACTTAGTAGAGTCGCGATTAGATTAAGGTCTCTATTTTTAAAAAATGAAACTATTTCTTTACATAATTCTTGTTGTGAGTAATTAATATAGTGTTTTCCTGCTACGATCTTTTTTAAAAGCTTAACACCTAATTCAATTGATTTTTCAGGAGAATATTCATATACTTTTCTTAGTTGTCCAGATATTTCATAATAATGTATTGAGTAAGGATGATTGTTGAAAAAAGATTGATAATATTGATCATCACCTAATAGTCTATTATAGACTACTAAAATTTTCTTCGCATTATTTATGCCCATTATGCCATATGCGCCTTCTTTATAATTTTTTAATATGCCATCAAAGAACATATCAATTGTTTTTTGATCTTCTGATTGTACTTTTGATAAATTATAGAGATAGCATTTCTCTATACTCTCATTTGCTTCTTCATAAGCATATTTTTTGAGCCCAAGTAAGGCTTTTTTTTCTGAAATATTTCCCAATGAATACAATGCTGTATTTTTAGTAAGATGGTCTCCCTCTCCTTTTACTAAACTTTTCAAATAGTTAACCCATGTGTTCCTTTTATCAGTTGATACTAATTTCTTATTAATGAGTTGGCATATAATGTTGGTTTGATTTCTGATTTTATAGTAATACTTGATGCTTGAATCAACCTCTGGTAGGCAATAGAAATATTTATCATACATGTTAGGAGTATATAATTGGATAAGAATATCTGCGTATTGATTTATAGATAATTCATGAGTCATGAAATATGTATAGTAAATGGCGAATAATTGTTCTCTCTCTTCATTGTTTATTGCTTTTAAATCGGCATAATAAATAAGTTTAAGGATGCGCTCGTCACTTAATTGATTTCTTTTTTTTGATACTAATTCTGCGATGAAGATGAGTATGTTTGGCTTTAATTCAACAATATAACCTAAGACATCAAACCAGTTTTCATATATATGAAGGAAATCTGTATTGACCATAAAATCATATAGAACTTGTTCCGGAGATTTCATCCTTAATATTTCTTTGGCTGCTAGGTACTCTTGGAATTCTGTGTTTTCAAACTGGATGTTTTCTCCAGTTTCTTTCAGAAGTCGTTTTATGAATTTTTCTATTGAAGAAAAACACAAAAAAGTGATGGATAAGTTTGATTTGAGTTCATCTAGGATAGTTATAAATTCATCACGTGTAATTATATTTGTTCGCTTAATTTCCATTACCAGAGCTAATTTCTCTAAAACTCTTTTGGAAACAGTAATACCATTCAAGCGTTCATTCTCTGTTTCAAGCTTGCTATATATTGCTTTTTCAAAATAATCTGCTCTTTTCCACTTTCTTACTTCTTCAGATGAAAGGTTATTTTCATTAATCACCTTACATATTTCAGTCAAATATCGGGGTATTTTAAAAATTGATAAGAAAGAGTGATTTGTTTCTTTTGAATTAATACTAGCAGTAATTATTTCCTTAATCTCTTTATTATCAATGTTTTCTTTGATAAAATCAAGAATTCTCTGTTGATCGAAATTCTCTATTAATACGTATTTAAATTCTGGCACCTGACTGAATAGGCTGATCTTTCCTTTTATGTAAAATTCACGACATGTACTCCAAATAGTAGCATTGGGGCATTTAGATGAAATTTGCGAGATAAATTTTATGGCAAAAGGAAATAATGATGCATCCACTTCGTCGAGTCCATCTAGGAATATAAAATGCTCTTCATTATTGTTGTTCGTAAATGTTTTAATATCTTCTAATTCTTTCTCAAAATTGCACTCTTTTAGCAATACTGTTTTGTGTTTATACGATTTTTCGTATTCTTGTATTAGTCGGCTCTTTCCGCAACCTGGTTCTCCCAATATTATTGCTCTTTTTAAATCTTTAAGGGCTTCGAAAGAAATTTCTTTGCAATTCGTAACGCATTCTTCTCTCTCAAAGATTCTATCTTCTTGAGATGCTTTTCTATGGGCATCTATTTCATTTACTGAATCTGATGAAATGAAAAGAGGGCGTATATATTGTTTGATTGATTGATCTTGTTGCTTTTTCATGTATCTATATATTTAGAAATAATTAGAGTTTAAAAATAGTGTATTTTTTTTAATCAATATATATATTATTGGCTTTTATTTTTGCTATAATATAATGCCTCTAACTCACTAAATGAGTTTCTTATAAAGTGTAAGCATTCAGTTAACCCCGCATTGCAAAATCTCTGAAACATACACAGTTCTACAGTTTTCCTGAAATTTACTATTCTTCATTTATAGTTGTTTTTTTAATGCTTAACTCAATATCTGCCTAAAGTTCGCTATTCCAAACAGCTGTATTCTCTTTTTCAATTAAATCATTATCTTTGCTGCCATGGCAAAGAATCTCGAAATATTATCTGTTGATATCTCTTCATCATTACCGTTACCGTATGCTGATGAAGGCATTCGAGCTGGTTTTCCAAGTCCTGCACAAGATTATCTTGAGCTTGCGCTAGATTTGAATAAAGAGCTTATCCAGCATCCGGCAAGCACGTTCTATGGCAGGGTTGTCGGTGATTCAATGAAAGATGAAGGAATAGAGGAAGGAGATGTACTTGTGATAGACAAGTCCCTCGATCTACAAGAAGATGATTTAGCTGTGTGTTTCATAGATGGTGATTTTACTTTAAAAAGGGTACGCTTTGAGGGTCGTCACGCACTTTTAGTGCCCTCTAATTCAGCATATCCAACGATAAAAGTAACAAGTGATAATGATTTTATTGTTTGGGGAATTGTTACTTATACAATTAAAAAGAACAGGAGAAGGCGATGATGTTTGGATTAATGGACTGTAACAACTTTTATGCTTCTTGTGAGCGGGTGTTTAACCCTGATCTTAATGGGCGGCCTGTCGTTGTATTATCTAACAATGACGGTTGTGTAATTGCACGTTCCAACGAGGCTAAAGCATTAGGTATTAAGATGGGAGCACCCGCTTATCAGATCAAAGAGCTGGTTTCTACCCATAATGTTGCGGTCTTCTCATCAAACTATACTCTCTATGGTGACATGTCGGGCCGGGTAATGACGATTCTTGCTGAACAAGTTCCGGAGATTGAAGTCTATTCCATTGACGAAGCATTTGTGAATCTATCAGGCATTAAGTCTCTCCAAAAGTTGGGTACAAGCATTGTAAATAAGATAGCGAAAGGAACTGGTATTCCAGTTTCTCTTGGTATTGCTTCTACAAAAACGCTTGCAAAGATGGCTAATAAGTTTGCTAAAAAGTATCCAGCTTACAAACGTGTATGTATAATTGATACGGAAGAAAAAAGGATAAAAGCATTAAAGCTCTTTCAGATAGGTGATGTGTGGGGTATTGGCAGACGCTTGGCTTCAAAATTGGAAAAGCAAGGGATTGAAACGGCGTATGATTTTACACAGTTGTCAGGTTCGTGGGTACGCAAGAATATGAGTGTAGTAGGCGAGAGAACTTGGAAAGAATTACAGGGTGAATCTTGCATTGATATGGAAGATATCGCACCTGCGAAGAAACAAATTTGCATGTCCCGAAGCTTTGGGAAGATGATAACCGACTTTGATACTTTATCTGAAGCGGTGAGTACTTATGCGTCGACCTGCGCTAGTAAGTTGAGAGAACAAAGATCTTATGCTGCTTCACTCATGGTTTTCATCCATACGAATAATTTCAGGGAGGAACTTCCTCAGTACTGGAAAAACATTGTTGTTAAACTTCCCGTACCTACGGCTGATACAGCAGAGATAGCAAAGTACGCTTTAGTCGGATTGAAATCCATTTTTATGGAAGGATACCGATATAAAAAGGCTGGTGTGATTATTATGGAAATTACCGAGGGAGCGCAATTGAGTCTATTTGATAATATTGATCGTAAGAAGAGGGATAGGCTTATGGAAGCTATTGACGAAATCAATGGTGAGCATAGTAATAAGGTAAAGTTGGCCGTTCAAGGCACAGGTAGGGAGTGGAGATTAAAGCAGGAGCTTTTATCAAAACATTATACAACTGATATCAATGAGATAATGACCATTAATTGCAAGTAGTTTGTATCTCATCATAGTACCTTCTTCGAGGAAAAGGGAAAGTGCTCTCTAACACCGTATGGCCGGGGCTTTGGCCTTTTTTGAAGAGTGGAGAGTATCGGACTCGAACCGATCACCTTAACACTGCCAGTGTTACGCTCTAGCCAGATGAGCTAACCCCCCATTACGTTTTCGGTCAATAAGGATAGATTTCCTTTTTTTGACGGGGCAAATATAATAGATTATTCTGAAATAATTGCTAAGTTTGCGGGGATAATCATAAAATATATATATAATGTTGATTTATAATACGACCTACCAAATAGAGGATGAAGTACTTAGCACTTTTTTAATCTGGCTCAAAGAATGTTATATCCCTCAAGTAGAGATGGTTGGAATGTTGAAAAGGCCAAGACTGTGTGAGGTGTTGAGTCATCGGAATGAGGATGGTGGTTCATCTTACTCACTACAGTGGGAGGTGGAAAGTTCGCTCTTGCTACATCGGTGGCACACGGAGCAGGGAAGACAACTCAACGAGGATTTAATCCATATATTCAATAATAGGGTGGTAGGATTTCCCACATTAATGGAGGTGAAGGAGTGATTCAACCGGTAAAGGAAAAGATTATTTTGGGTATCGACCCGGGGACGACGATCATGGGGTACGGTGTGCTGAAGATTACGGGCACCAAACCAGAATTGGTTGCGATGGGGGTAATCGACTTGAGAAAATATAAGGACCATTATCTGAAGTTGGGTAAGATATTTGAGCGTGTCATTGGCATTATTGAGAGTTATCTACCTGATGAGGTTGCCATTGAGGCTCCGTTCTTTGGAAAGAATGTGCAGTCGATGTTGAAGTTGGGACGTGCTCAAGGGGTGGCCATGGCGGCGGCGCTGAGCAGGGATATTCCGATAACTGAATATGCACCGCTAAAGATAAAAATGGCGATTACAGGTAAGGGACAGGCATCGAAAGAGCAGGTGGCGGATATGTTGCAACGTATGCTGCACATTTCGAAAGAGGATATGCCTACCTTTATGGATGCTACG
>DBTL01000136.1 GCA_002307035.1 Bacteroides sp. UBA1317 | reverse complement strand
GGACAATTGCTAATTGGATAATCACAAGCGGATTACTAAAATCAGCATCGAGCGGTGCGCGTATAGAATTAGATTCCAGTTTATCTAGAATTTCCGTTATTGATTCGACAAACGCATATAAAACCGTAATGGGATATCTAAATGGACTACCAAGAAGTGCCTCTGTATATGATGGAGGTACACTATATGGAGTAGGTGCAACAGTTACGTATGGTGGGGCTTACTATTATAAATGTATATTGTCTTGCATTGGTAAAGATCCAAGTACATCACCAACTTATTGGCAAAGTGTCTCCGCATATTATGATTCCAATGAATACGGAAATTGGGTTGCTAATGGAGCAGTAGCCAATTATTATGGAAGTACATCACAAAAAGGTAGCTACACTATTTCTGATGGTGGACTCCAAATTCAAAGTTATGGATGGGAATATCTACGATTAGGAACAGTTGATGGCCTTCAAGGATTACATTTCTTTGGATATGATAATATAAATACAACCTCGACTGGTGTGACTTATACATTGGAGAAGTTGAATGTTTATTCAACACTGACTTCATCAACAGGATCTATAAACTTTAGGTATCAGGGCGGAAGTAGTTCAGCAACTTTATTTAGTATTGGCCTCACTAATACAAATTCAACTTGGACAATTGGAACTTCAAGCGTGTATCTCCAGGCATTAAATAATCAAATTAGCGTAATAAATAGCACATATGGTTCTGTATCTATCGGACCTCAAAATCAATATTACTGTCATTTTATTACAAGCATGCCTAGTTATTACTTTGATAAGGATCTTTATGCATATGGATATAATATTTTTAACACAAGCTACGGGATGAATGGTTCAGGTATATTATCGGCACTTACTGTCAATGCAACATATATGTCCGTAACTAATGTTATCTCTGGTACGACCAATGGCAATGTTAGAATTGGTAATCCTAATTTTTATGGTTCTAACACCTCATTAACAACTGCTCAATTTGTGGCATGGTTAGTATCTCAAGGATACCTAACTTCTACTTTTCAAACCTGGACTTTTCGAGGTACTTGGTATTATGCTGGGAATGCCTATATTAATGATACTGGCGATCCATATTCTTCAGTTATTCCACTTGCCGGTAGCGTTGTAAAGATTACCGGATATTATATCTCAAATAGTGATTGCCAATACACAATTGAGGTTTCGGTACCCACAACAAATAATATTGCCGGAGAACATAGTTGCAATGATTGGGTGTACGTTAATAATGGATCGAACTATGGCCCTGTTTGGCGCCGTATTGCTAATACACGAGGAAGTTATGCTCCGATTGCTGATAATACATACACTTTGGGAACATGGTCCAATAGGTGGGCAGGTGTGTACTGCGACAATGCTTACTTCACTACAAGATTATATGGAAGTGGCAAAGAAATAATACTTGCAAATGACTCTTGGCTACGAATAAATCAATCATCTACCTTTACAAGTGGTATCTATGTTGGCTCATCAATACTCAGGACAGATAATCAATTACAAGTTGGTGATAGTGGTAATGCTTTCTATGCAAATAGTTCAGGAAACGGATATTTTAGTAATCAGTTAATTGTAAATGGTGCTCTACGAGTTAATAGTGATTCTACTTTTACATCCTCAGCAACCTTCAATGATGTAATAACTGCTAACTATGCAATCTATGCTGGCTCAAGCTTAACAGTAAATGGATATTTTACTGCCAACAGTAAAATAATTTCATCCAGCGAATTATATACAAGTACTACTTATACAAATTCAACAACATATAGCAATTGGACTTTTACCCCGTCAACGGGAGAAATAGACTTAATTGTTTGGGATGATATAGTGGCGGGAGGAAACACGGGAGGGTATGCGCTCGTAACTAGGTTGGGATCATCTTGGTCAATTACCTTCCTTGCCGGTACCCAATTAATATCTTCGGGAGCAACTTACTTACAAATCAAAGCCGCGAATACTAGCTATATTATGCAATTTAGAAGACTTAGATTAAAAATATGAAGGAGAAAGTGATGGCAATTAAAAAAGAAATTACTCTAGACAGTGGGGTATCCGCAGGATATCACAATATTTCTTTCAATGTATGCAAGAAAGATTCCGTTTGTATTTTAACAGTACATAGTTATTTAAATGAAGATTCTCGGAAAAATAAGTGTGCTCCTGTAACAAATGAAAACTTTTTTGTTCCAATTGAATTTTGGGAAGAAAGATATTCTAAAGGAGAAAGCATTTCCGGCATACTTTATGATTATCTGAATAAAATAGAAAAATATTCCGAAGGAGAAACTATTTAATGAAAGTTCTAGAAATTGTAAATGCTTATGAAGGACTAGTGAAATTAGCAGAGGAGCGAATTGATGGTGGTTTGGCTTTTTGTATAGGACTGGCAAAAAATAAAATTGAAAGTGAATACAAGTGTTTTCAAGAAAAAAAGGATGAACTAGTAAAAAAGTTTGGAACTGATGACACGATTAATCCAGATCATGTTAATTGGAAAGATTTTGTTTCGGAACTAAATAAGATTCTTGAAACAGAAGTTGATATTCATGTTTACAAGATAAAACTCAGTGCGCTTGAAAAAGTTAATACTCTTGGCAACCATATTCTCGCTGTACTTCCACTAATTGAAAATGACAAGGGAGAATAATATGAGTTCAGAGGATGATATAACCAGAATTAGAACAGATGTTCAAGACATTTATGACAAGCATCGTGATTTACTTGCAAGGGTTGTTACTCTAGAAGAGCGAAGCAATAATCGAGATGAAAAAATAGAAGAATTAAAAACTTCCATTAGTGACTTAAAAAAGAATATTGAAGACAAACTTACAGGGCTATCAATTCAGATAAGCACTCTTGCGAATGCAAGTGCGCAAAAAGTAGCTGGGAGATGGGAGGAGGTTGTTAAGACAGTAATTACAGTAGGCGTAACCGCTTTGGTCATGTGGTTTGTAGGGAAGGCGTAATGGAAGAAGAAATATTTCAAAATAATTTATCACTAAATGAACACCTTCGCGAATATGGATGTGGCATTCTTGCTTCGCTGCATGTATTTTCCATAAGGTTAACTGCGGAACAATTGAATAAGATGTATGAAGCATTGCTTGCTGCGAGTGCTATAGATAAAGATTGTACAATTCAATGGATTCCATTTACAAAAATGTTGACTTCAAGATTTGAATTTGTTGGAATATTTAATGAAGGATACCTAACAAAATCCAATGAAGTAGAGGTCCTGCAATTTTTTAATCCAAACAATGGATTTAAACATTTTGTTGCTGGTGATGGACTAGGAAGAGTATCTTGGGACCCAATTCCAAATTCAAAAACTGTTCGTGAAGGACATAGAATTGGAAAGAGAATATGGAAAAGGAGTTAAAAATGTTTCGAGAAATATTTGAGGGAAAAGATAAACAGCTTTCTTTTATGAGAGTAGCACTTACTCCAAGTGTCTTAACTTGTGCGAGTGCAATAATAATTGCTGCAATAAATAAAGACCCTGCTACATTAGGAGCGGCCGGTGCAACATTGACTGGCATTTTATTTGCCAAAGCAACACAGGCGAAGCATGAATGAAAATAAGAGTAATTTTCGTAATTGTATTCTCTCTTTTGTTCTTGGGGCGAGTATTGTCGCAGGAGCAGGATACATCATCCTTGTGGAACCAAGCGAACAACGAATTGGACAACTTACAGGAGAACTATCAACTAGCATTGAACAAAATAGAGTTAGCAGAGGATATCTTAGTGAAGCAAGCAGAATCCTTGTCGCAAGCGGAGATTCTTTCCAAAAACTTAGGGATCTCTTTAAGCTTCTACAAGAAGCAGAATAAAATACTGTTATATTCCTTGGCTTTCATGGCATCTGTGACTCTTGCAGAAAGTTGTTATATATTTGCCCGGCCTTAACGACCGGGCTATCTATTACTTCAATAACTCTAGAACGGATTCCGCATCCTTATCCTTGGCTTTATCATAGGCTTCTTTGATCTTCTTTACTCCAATAGCATTCTTTCCTGGAATCTTAACAGGTTTGCCTTCGCTGGTTTGATCAATGAACGTCTGAACTTGATCAAGTGTAAACCCAGATTTACGAGTGCCTTTTTTAGTAGAAGAGCTTTTCCCTTTAGCTTTAATGGAAGTATCCAGCGTCTCGCCAAAAAGTTCCTTATACTTCATTGCAATATCTACAGTTTCCGAAAGTTTTTGATTGTACTTCTTTTGAAGATCAATCTTTGCTTTCTTCTTAGCCTTTTCAAAATCGGCTTCCTTCTTGATAAGATCAGCAAATGAAGGATCTACCAATCGAGGCTTCCTTGTCTTCTTGGGTTCTGACTTGATAGTGGGCTCTTTTTTAACTATGGGTTTCTTAGTAGCAGGTTTTTTAGTAACAACTGGTTTCTTGGCAACAGGTTTCACTTTCTTCTCCGGCATGTTATCTCCTTGTAAGAATAGAATATATTATAAATACTATTTCTGCAAGTTCTTATTCACAAGCTGAGGTGTGGTTGTTATATTTGTTGGAAGACTAAGTGTTATTGGTGTTTCAATTGACTTTATAGTTACGTTACGATTGTTGTTATATGTAATAATGTTCAGAATAGTTGTTAGTAGTGAAATTATAACACTAGCACAAATTGAAATATAAGCTATTCTGCGAGTAACCTTAAGTGATTCATTTTTATATGCTTCATCCTTTTGTTTCTCTATTTCTTCTCCTGTTTTATAATCATTTCTGATAAACACTTCTAGTTCTGATGCGACTGATAATTGAATTACACCATATAGTAGAGCAATAGTATTGTTAACCCGAGAAGGGCGATGGGTGCAAATATTATCGGTAATATAGTACAGGATCTTATCCTGATGAATACCGATATTTACTTTACCAACTAAATGATATGTGGCTAGTTTTTGAATAAAAAAATCAAAATCAGATAATGCGTCAACTAATTTATCATCATTTTCTATATATATTCCAATTTCTTCCCGTGATGCATTTCCGTTTGGAATCATAGGATTAGTTATTTTAATTGAAGTTGGGATTAATGAAAATTCAATAGGGAGAAAATCCATGTATGTTTTTATTTTCCCTTCATTAAGCCAATTAACCCACCTCTTTTCTTTTTCACTGAGATACAATTTAAACTCCTTTTATTTCCTGATTTAGCAACCATCCCTTTTTAGTGTAATAACTTGGTTCATCTTTCTCAATAAGTAGAGGAAGCGCCTTTTCATAAGTAAGAATGCTAGCTTCTAAAAGTCCTTGAATTGCTACTTTTATTTTTACTGTTAAACGCGTTCCGAAGACATCATCTTCAATAGAGAGAATCTTCTTTTTCCCAATTGGTAAAGTAGGAGTCTCACGACCTTCAGATAGTTCTTTGGAAAGAGTTGTTGCAAGTAGAGATTCTTTGTTTATGAATCCTATGGAACGAAGGACATCGGGGCCGTTATTTATGTTGAGATAGTACGCATTCTTTCCTCCTTCATCACAAAACCAACCTGTAAAAATAAGGCCATCTTTCTCTTCATAGAACATCCGATCGTACATGGGAACATAGTATCGCCATTTTATTAGTCCGTAAACAACTAACTTATTTGTCTTAGCTAAGTGTTTGCTCTGCATAACCTAAAAAAAGTTAAAAATAATACGTACAGTGTATGTACAAATCTAGTAGAAGGTTTATTATAACATTATCAAAACATAACGGAGGAAAATATGAACTTCCAGGTTGAGTGGGATGGTGCTGGATACCATTGGATAAAGCACTTTGATGACATAGAGAAAGTGAAGAAGGCAATAAAATATTTAAAAGCTCATAGGTGCAAAAACATAAGGATAGAAGAAAATGAGTTTAACTAATTCTGAAAGACAGAAGAAATGGTATGAAAATCATCGAGAAGAACACTTAGAAGAAATGAGGAGGAGATATCAAAGCAGGAAAGAGAATGGTTTATGCCCTCGTTGTGGAACCGGAAACTTAGAGGAAGGATACATCCTTTGCAGGACTTGCCTCCTCAAGTATCTCAAGCAGAAAAGGAGAGAATTATGAACCTAGAGAACATGACTAAGGAAGATCTGGAAGCCGGAATCGAAGAGATGAAAGCTCGGATCGTAGTTCTCAAGAATGAAGAAGCTACCGCTCGCCTTTCTGGAATCAAAGCAGGGACATTCATTCAGATCAAAAAGGGTAAATTCACTGAGAAGATCGGGAAAGTAATTCTCATTGGCGAGGACTACCTCATAATGGTAGGAATCGGGGAAACAAGGAAGGTGACGGTCCAGTTCCACGAAGTGGATAACATCTACTCAAATCCTGAAGAGGCCCTCTCCGCTAAGAAGGACCTAGAGGACCGCCTTTCTGGAAAGAAGCAGGAAGCTCCTACGGTCCAGGAAGCTCCTCTGGTGAAGAAGGGGAAGGGATTCGGTCGGAAATAATCTCACTTTCAACTTCTACTAAAGGGGCTGCCGAAAGGTGGCCTTTAATTATTTGGGAGATACAATATGAAGAAAAAGGAACTCTACTTCCTGATTCGTAAAGGAATGTATTCCGAAGCGGCAGGACTCCTCATTGAGGAAACTACACCAGTTTATAAGAAGATATCTTCTCCCGGTGACTTGTATCCACTATTACGTAAGTATGGATTTAAGAAGAAGGAATACTTTGTAGAGGTTCTATTAGATGGAGCACATCAAGTTATAGCAGAGAAAGTGATTTCTATAGGTCTAGTAAATAGGACTGTTGTTCATCCAAGAGAGATATTTCATGAAGCGGTCCTCTATTGCGCGACTGCAATAATAGTAGCTCATAATCATCCTTCAGGTAGGCTAGATCCTTCACCTGAAGATAAGGAAATGACTCAAAAACTAAATGATGCTTCAGGAATAATGGGAATTGCTCTTCTGGATCATCTCATTGTCTCTAGGTCTGGATACTTCTCTTTTGTTGAGAATGGGTTACTTGAAATCGGAGTGGGACGAGATGATTGATTACACCAACGCCCTACCATCAGTTCCTTTGCTTATTTGGGGAACATCCTTGCTAATAGCATCATGTTCGACTTCGATAATATATAATGCGCCATTTATATTAAAATATTTCCAGATTGGGAAATATGGTTCAATCTCAGAAAAGTTTCCTATTCTGTCAGTCAAATATGAGTATAATTTCCGGGACGGAACAGCAAGGAAACCAGCAACTAATACTTTATTCATTATGCCTAGAAGCATTTTATTTAAAGCACGATGGCTTGAAGAAATATTACCAGTTTCCCATTCAAATGCAATTTTGCCGAATGAAGGAATTGTTAATACTGCATCAACTGGTCCAGGTTTTAAACGCGAACCAAGTAATAAACGTTCTTCGGGCATCCAGCCTTTATCTTCTAGATGGATCATACATGCTTTTTTAATCGGAGTCACTCCATTGGCATGTTTACCTGGGAAAATCGTAAACTTTCCTGATTGGGGAGGCCAATTAATTAGCTTTATAGCATCCTTGATATCTCCAAGTGCGTTGATAAAGCATTCGGAATTTATGATGGGACCTTGAGAAATAAGTGGTTCAATACGAATAATTTTCAACTATCTCTCCTGTAAACAAGTAATTGTATTAGGTGAATCTACTTTACACAAGTGTTTTTCGGAAGTAGTCTATGGGAGGAGCTAACTATGGTGTTACCAAAATCTTTATTTGAGGTCCTTAATATTGGAATTAAGGATATTACACATATTAGTAAAGAACTGGATATTCCTCGATCGAGGCTAATATATTATAATGATAATAGGAAAATGCCCGTAGGTGGGGATTTGGAAACTATATGCAAATATTATAATATTAGTTCTAGATTTTTATCCTTATCATTGGGGGTCTTGGATTATAGTATATATTCTGCAATTTCTCAGAAAGGAAAAGAAGTTGAGCAATTGCTAAATGTAGAATTTCTACCAGTTGGAAAGAAAAAAACAAAAATTGAATGTTTTTCTACTAAGATGGGATCAGTTTTTCGACAAGATTGTATTGAATATATGCTCGAGATGGAATCGGATTCCGTTGACATGATATTTGCAGATCCGCCATTTAACTTAAATAAACTATATCCTTCAAAAATGAATGATTCAATAAAAATAGAAGAATACGCATTATGGCAAGAAGCATGGATATCTGAATGTGCGAGAATATTGAAGCACGGTGGATCGTTGTTTATTTGGAATCTACCTAAGTGGAACACGTTAGCGGCGAAATATCTTGATGATAGACTTACTTTGAAACATTGGATTGCTGTTGATATTCGGTATTCATTACCAATATCTGGAAGATTATATCCTTCGCACTACGCATTGCTTTATTATATTAAGGGCAATAAAGCAAATACATTCACCCCAGATCGAATACCAATGGCAATTTGTCCAAAATGCTTCGGCGACTTAGTTGATTATGGTGGATATAAGGACAAGATGAATCCTGATGGAGTTAATCTCGCTGACATTTGGCAAGACATTCCTCCAGTTAGGCATACGAAGTATAAAAGAAGATCCGGTGCGAATGAATTGTCAATAAAATTACTTGATCGTGTTATCGAAATGTCAACAACGGAAGGTGATTTGGTGTTTGATCCTTTTGGGGGAGCCGGGACAACATATATAGTTGCAGAAATGAAAAATAGGAAGTGGCTAGGTACAGAAATAGGGCCACTTGCTGATATAGAGAATCGCTTTAGTGTTATTAATGAAGAGAGAGAAAACCTAGCGAAGATTAGAAATGGACTTAATGCACTTTTCACAAAAGAATCAATGGTGATGAGAGTAAAAAATAAATTATGGACGCCTGAATCAGTTCGGAAAAAGAAGAATAATGAGACAGAATTGAATTTTGATTGACCTTGGTCTATCGAATTATTTGGAATACGGAGTTTAATAATTGTATTTCTATACTATACATATAGAAATACAATAAGAGTTAACTATACCAAAATGGAATTGAGAGAGTTCACA
>DBTL01000082.1 GCA_002307035.1 Bacteroides sp. UBA1317 | reverse complement strand
GAGCACGACATTTTAACTGAAGAGGTAGTACGTAAGGCGCATGCCAAAGGAATAGAGGTTGCTCCCTGGACGGTAGATGATCAAAAAGAGATTCTTCGGTTGAAGAAGTTGGGTGTGGATGCCATTATCACCAACCAGCCGGATAGCGTGATGATGTGGCTAGGCAGCAAAAACAGCCAACGATAATGAGTGCGCTTCATGTACCCATCGGCAAAAAAAGCATCCTTTTCTTTTGCTGTACACTTTTCTGTAGCCTCTTTCTCTTTACCGCTTGTTCTACCGATGAGGATGAGGAACCGGTAATCCCCGTTTCTTATACCGTATTAATCTACATGGCAGCAGATAATTCCATGGATTCTGAAGTAGACTATACTCTGCAAGAGCTTAAAGAGGGAATGAAACGTAGCGGCGGCAACACAGTCGTTTATCTGGATAGGGCAGAAGAAGCACCTCGTCTTTTTCAGATTACCGCCGATGGTGAAGAAGTCGCTTTAAAAGACTACGCAGAAGAGAACTCCGCCAGTGCTGAAACATTGGCCCGGGTGATTACTGAAACGAAAGAGCTGGTACCATCGGAGACCTTCGGACTGGTTTACTGGTCACACTCCATGGGATGGGTGCCCTCCGGATATTCCAAAGATACGCGTGCCAGTGCTGCTGTCCAGGCCTCCTTTCCCCGTACCCGCTACCTGGGCATGGATCTGAATCAGGCAAGTGGAACCAGCGGACTGACACTGATGGAGATAGATGAGATGGCGGCTGCCTTGCCGGATGATGTGGCGGAGTTTATGCTCTTTGATGCCTGTATGATGGGTAGCGTGGAAGCCCTCTATCAACTGCGTAACAAGTGTCACTATTTCATTGCTTCTCCTGCCGAAGTCTTGATGGAGGCTGATTATGATGCTTCCGGTATGCCCTATTCAGAATTACTTCCCCAGTTGTTTGGTGGCAAGGATGAACTGGCTGAGGCTTGCCAAAAATATTATAACCACTATAACGGCATGAGCGCCAAGATTTTGCGTTCGGCTACTATTGCGTTGATTGATGCAGAGCAGTTGGATGGATTATACTCTACCGTAAGCAGCATACTCAATAACCAATTATCCGTCATGCAAAGTTTGGATACCGATGGCTTGCAAGTCTATCACAGAGGTAGTTTGCCCAGCGTATTCTTCGATTTAGACGATGTGATGAAGCAGGTAAGCACCACCGCTCAATATCAGGCGTTCGAGACACAATTGGAGCAGACAGTACTCTATAAGGCTGCTACCGAAATGTTTGCCAGTGATTTAACCTTGGCAAGCTACAGCGGTTTAAGCGTCTATGTGCCTTTAAGCAAATGGTCGGAAAATACAGAATATCTTTATTATTTCAATTCATTAGATTGGAGTAAAGTCTACGGAATCGATTAACGAATGCCGATTACGGTAAGAAAATCGTTTGCCAGACTCGATGCCGACAGATAGAAAAGATTAATGCGAATGAGCATCAGCAACATGATGGCGGATGATTTATTCGCCTTGTTGTCGTTGAGGTAATCTTCAAGTAAATGCTTCTTCAGGCCGGAAAGCGTCTTCTTGTATCTTTCGCGCACAGCCTTTTCACAGATGCCCAGCGTCTTTGCTGTCTCCTTTGTAGAGTAATGCTTGTTCCAACGCAGGTGATAAATGTCTTGATGCAGTTGAGGCAATGTGCTTAGCACTTTCGTGATAATCTGATGAATTTCGCCCTCCTGTAGATCTTCGAATACGTGCGTGTACGACATCTCTGTATTTATTTCAGAGATGATATCCGTCTCCGCACTCTCTTCTCTGCCCTCGGAAGATTTCAGATAATCGGTAATGCGAAACGAGAGAATTTTTAGTAAACTCTGTTTGGCTACCCCCTCTTCATTCACATTAAAAATAGCAGGAGTCGTCCACAGATTTCCCCAGAAGATTTGCATGATATCTTCCGACGTTTGGCTGTTTCGGGTACGTTTATATGCCCATTTCATGAACAGACGATTGTAGCGGGCGTACATGATGTTGAACGCATCGTAGTCCCGTTCTGCAATTCTTGCCAATAATTCACTATCCGAAGTAGTATTCATAGATGATTAGTTTTTCTCTGATAATTAGTTTTCTTTTCAACAAAGCTACAATCTTTATTTCATATTCATTGTTACAAAGCGGTTAATTTATTTCTCTGCAAAAATGTAACTGAATCTTAATAGCATTTCGTTCCCATTCGTTGCTTCTCATCTCGTATATCTATATAGAGGGTCGCTTAGACAAAGCATGAATACCCCGTGATGATGACAGATGATAATGGAACATTTTAAAATTCAGAGAGTATGATAAACCGTAAGTTCGAAAAACAAGCCAAAGCGATGATAAAAGGAATCACTCCCGAAAGCAGGGTGAGCAGATTCCTTTTTGTGCACGAGTTGCTGCGTCGCTATGCCAGAGGTGAGGCTACGGATCGTGAGAGAGAGATGATAGAGACCTGGCGTGCGGACGAGGAGGAACCTCTTTTGTCGGAGCAAGGCGAAGAGCTGCCTTCCATAGCGCTCGATCGGATGGGTGAATGCATTTATCGTAAAGTGGCCGTTAGCCAACAGTTTCCTCAAACCGATTGGAACCTTGTGTCGCAGCAACCGGAAGTGATGAGTGCTGTAGAAGAAGCGATGAACGATGCTATCCTTCCCAAGACTACCCCAAAAGCAAAAAGGCAGATGCGGGCGATTCGTGTCTATGGCGGTATCGCTGCCATGATTGCCATCGTCTTCGGTATAGGAATGTTTCAGTATTACACCAAAGATACGGTGCTGGAGTCCGAAGATCAGATAGTGAGTCAACAGTTGCCCGATCATACGAAGGTACAAATGAATCGTGACAGTCGGTTGCTGCTGAGTAGCAATTTCAACGGTCATGTTCGTGAAGTAGAGATGAGAGGAGAGATCTTCTTTGATGTGGCCAAAAACCCTCAGAAACCATTTATCATCTCACATAGTGTGTTGCAAACACAAGTCAAGGGTACTTCCTTCACCATTAGTGATTATCCTGAACTCGATATAAGTACCATCACCGTGCGCACAGGGATGGTAGCAGTAAGCAAAGGCGGCAGGCGATTGGCTACGCTCTTGCCCAACAAACAGCTTCTTTACAACAAAATAACCGGAAAATATACGGTTCGAGAGATGGATTGGCACTCTTCTTCCGGATGGATAGATGGAAGGATCATACTGATAGATGCCAACGAGAAAGAGCTCGCTCTGCGCATCAGGCAGTCTTTCCACAAAGAACTGGTGATAGAAAACCACGCATTCGGGACCAACGTCTGTTTCAACTCGGAGTTTTCTCCCCATGCTACGCTGGCTGAAGTGATGGAGCGGTTGATGCTGGTGTATGGTGCGCAATACAAAATGGAGGGTGACCGGATTATCGTGTATCGGTGAATTTAAGATAAAACCCTTTTAAAACATATTTTGATAAGATGTAAATATTATTATTCCCTAATAACGGGGAACAGGAGATTCTTTGCTCTGATCGGAGCCTGATGATGAACATGAATACATCGAAAACACCGTGATTTACGTGTCTGAATAGAACAACATGAGAGTATTAATAAATAAGATTAAATTAACGATTAAACGTGATGAAAAGTAGTAGTAAACGAACGAATTTGCGCTTTGCAGTGTTTCTTTTGGCACTGCTGTTGTGGAGCCCTCTATGCATCCACGCACAACTTATTAAACGAACATTTCCTCAAGAAAAGCTCTCTGCACGTATCAAGCAGCTGGCAGAGATAACCAAAAAGACAATTACATTCGATGCCGCACAAGTAGGTAACATTGTTGTTCCTGCTTTGGCCGCCAACAATTACAATTTAGAGCAGATACTTGCCGGCAGCCTCAACACCACCGGTTACACCTTTAAATACACCAACAATTCTTACATCATCTATCGCTCAGCCGAAGATGACAACAAGAAAAAAACAAAGTCTACCGGTACGGGCAACCTTTCGGGGTTTATCCTCGATGAGAAAGGTGATCCCATTATAGGTGCCACGGTACGCATCCCCAACACACAGCTGGGCACCGTGACCAACGTTGAAGGCAAATACTCCCTGAAAGCTGTTCCTGTGGGCACAGTAACTGTGGAAGCCAGCTATGTATCTTTTGAAACTCTGAAGATAACCGAAGTGAAGATTAATCCTGCCCGCACCACGGAACTAGACCTTGTGATGAAGGAAGCCAGCGAAGAGCTGGGCGAAGTGGTGGTGACAGCCGAATATAACGATGCCTCTGCCAAAGGACTCTATGCCAAACAGAAAACGATGACCGCCATGAGTGACGGTATCAGTGCCGACCTGATAAAGAAAACCAGCGATAACAATGTGGCGCAAGTGCTCAAAAGAGTAAGTGGCGTATCGATAGAAGACGGCAAGTTTGTAACCGTTCGTGGTATGGGCGAAAGGTATAACAACGTGCAGCTCAACGGAACAGCACTGCCCAGTACAGAGCCCAACCGTCGTAACTTCGCTTTCGATATCATTCCGAGTAACCTGATAGAAAACGTCACCATTGCCAAAACCTTTACCCCCGACATGCAGGGTGAGTTTACCGGCGGTATGGTCAATGTCACCACTCTTTCCATTCCCAAGGAACGCCTTCTTTCACTTAGTGTCGGTTCCGGTTTCAACACCAACAGCACCGGCAAAACCTTTATGGGTGGCAAGCGCTTTAAGAGTGATTACTTCTTGGGCAACAGTAGTGAACGTGATTGGTTTGGACGTGACTGGGTTAATGATACGTATGCCGGTTATTGGGACAACGGATCACTGAAGACGGAGGATGCAGAAAAAGCCTATGCGATGAATGCTAAAATACCCAACCATTGGGGCTTGAATAAGTTTACCGGTGCGCCCACGCAAAACTATGCTTTAAGTGTAGGTCTACCATTCGATTTGGGGAATCACAACACACTGGGTGTGGTGGTTGCGGCCACCTATCGCCACGAAGAAAATACGGAAACTGTTGTAGAAGCGAATTATCGTAAACTGGATCAAAAAGCCGTCGATGCACACAATTATAAATTCACTACTGCCATAGGTGCGGTAGCTAATGTGGGATGGGAACGACCGGGACATAAGATTACTTGGAGCAATCTATTTAACAACCGATTTACGCAAAACAATATAGACCGTATTGTAGAAGATAAAGGAGCCAGCGCATTGTGGCTGGAGCAGTATAATAGTCCTATCCGTAATGCTCTTTGGCAAACCCGATTGGAAGGAGAGCACAAACTCTGGAGCGATAAGCTTGTTTTTTCATGGTTTGGAGATTATAATAAACTGATTCGTGAGTCTCATGATGATCGGTTGATTAAAGGATCAATAAATTATACTGTAAATGATGACGGAGACTACGACCCCGTGCTTTTGAGCAACGGAAAACCGGTAGTAGGCAACTGGGGGGTATTAAATGAAAATTTAAATATAGCAAACAATCACATTATGTACGGCGACTTATCCGAAACAAAAAAGAATGTAGGAATCAACTTCACTGTTCCCTTTATGATAGCGGGTAATAAACAGAGTTTGAAAACAGGTTATTGGGGTACTTTTCGTAGTGCAGATTACCATCAGCAGTTTCTAGGCTTAAAATATGGTCTTAACACAGATGATCGATCCAGTACTGATGGCCTTTCGCTAACAGAAACATTTGTACCCGGAAATTTCTCCAATGGAATTTTTATTTATGGTTTGGCCGGAGAAAAAGCCGATAAAGTTGATTATTATAGTGGCGATCAAAAAATACATGCAGCTTATCTGATGGGCGAGTTCACTTTTTGGAAACAACTTCATCTTATCGGTGGTGTGCGTATGGAGAAGACTAAAATGAATGTTAATACTTATTACAATAAGTCTTCTGTTGCAGTAGATTCTGCTGCTGTTCGCAATTATACGGATTATCTTCCTGCTATATCAACAGTCTGGAACATTACCTCTTCTTTGAATTTGCGTGCCGCTTATGGCAAAACCTTAGCTCGTCCCGACTTTCGTGAACTCACTCCTTTTCGTTATTACAATGTAGGAGATAGGGTCACAGTTAGAGGTATGGGAGCTTTAAAGCCAACTTATACGGACAATGTAGATTTGCGTTTAGAGTGCTATCCTTCAGCGGGTGAAGTTATCTCTGTTAGTGCGTTTTATAAGAAATTTAAGGATCCGGTGGAGTTACTCTGTTACGATCCTAATAGTAGTGGGAATTTTAGTTCATTTTCTTTTAATTTGGACAAATCTACGATGAAGGGACTGGAGTTTAATTTGCGCAAATCTTTTGGCTTTGTTGCTCCGGCGAGTTTTTTGAAAGATATCTACCTGAATGCCAATGCCACCCTGTTAAAAGGAGATGTTACTTATGATTTACAACGTTTGATCGATATTGCCTCAGGGCTTGATCCTGACGATGCAGACAATATAGCGGGTAGCCGTAATCGTCCTTTGCAGGGTATGGCTCCCTATATGGTGAATGCTGGATTGAGTTATTCGGGAAAACTGTTGGGTGCTGCAGTGAACTACGCCACTGCGGGCCGTAAACTGGTGCAAGCTGCTCCGCAGGAATATCTGGACGAGTACGAAGCTCCCCGCCATGTACTTGATCTTCAATTATCCTTTCGTCCGTGGAAAGGATTGGAAGTCAAGGTCAATGCTAGTGACATTCTAAACCAAGCTAGCATTATCTATGTCAATTATAATAAAACGGACGGAGATTTGACAGAAGATATGGATTATAATAAAGATAAAGATGTGATTCGTAGCAAGATAAAACGTGGAACGAGTTACTCGTTCTCGGTAAGCTACAATTTTTGATACAGCGAATGAATAATGACAACTATATAAGTCTATTCAGATTCAATTATTTAATTATTATCAATTATTAATTTAAAAAAACTTACAGAAATGAAAAAGTTTTTATTTTCAACAGCAGTAGCTTTGACTACATGTTTAGTTTGTGGCTTAGGATTAACATCCTGTTCTGAAGACGCTGGTGACTCACCTGCTAGTGTTTCAACCCGTACTACTGAGAATTTGCCGGAAGTGATTAGTGTTGACAAAACATTGTATGCAAATGTAACGTATGTGCTTACAGGCAAAACTTATGTTGATAGTGCTGCTACTCTGACTATTGAGCCGGGAACCCGTATTGAAGGTGTGTACAATTCTGATCCCGATTATGCTTCTGCATTGATTGTTACTAAAGGGGGTAAAATTATGGCCAATGGAACAGCTTCTGCTCCAATTATCATGACAGCTCAGAATGGTACCAAAGGTGGTTGGGGAGGTCTTGTACTTCTTGGTCAGGCTACTGTAAATCAAGGTAATGCTGGTGTAATTGAAGGAATTGATACCAGCATTACTCTTCCTTCTGGAATTAGTGTTACCTATGGTGGAAGTAATGACGCTGACAATTCAGGTGTACTTACTTATGTACGAGTAGAGTATGCAGGAGCAGCTATTTCTGAAGCTAATGAATTGAACGCTTTTACTTTTGGCGGCGTTGGTTCAGGTACTACAGTTGATCATTGCCAGGCATACCACGGAGCAGATGATGCTTTCGAATTCTTTGGTGGTACTGTTAATTGTAAGTATCTTGTTGCAACTGCCAATGATGACGATTCATTCGATTTTGACTTCGGTTATACAGGTAAAATTCAGTTTGCCGTAGCTACTATCGATGCTTCTTTGTCTTATTCTTCAAATCCTAACGGAATAGAATGTGATAATGATGGTTCAGGAACATCTGCTACTCCTAAAACTCATCCATATTTGAGTAATCTTACAATTGTAGGAACTTCAAATGGTATTGTTGCAGGTGGTGGTGTTGGTACTACACATTATTTAAAAGATGGTGCACATTTCCGTCGCAATTGCGGTTTCACGTTGAAGAATAGTATTATTTATGGTTTCCCATATGCTATTGAACTTCAGAATGCCGCTACTGATGCCTATTATACATTCGGATACAATGTAATAAACGGAGTTACTAGCACTTATACAGGAACTACTCCTACAGGTACATCAATTACAGTGGCTGCAAGTGTTGCTGCTATTGGTTTATTTGATGCTTGGGGTGGATATGGCGATACTGTAGCTTTGACACCAGATAGTGATCCCGCTCTTTCTGGAGCTAATTTCACTGGCTTAGACGCAAGCTTTTTTACTTCAACTACCTATAAAGGGGCTTTCTCTAGTACTGAAGATGCTTGGACAAGTGCTACTTGGGTAAAATAAATAATTATACGGTAATTTTTTAAGTAATAAAAGAACAGTAACGTTTGCGGATTAGTTCCGCAAACGATTCTGCTCTTTTATTTAAAATTAGTTTAAATGAAGAATGTAAAATCACTTATTCTGTATTTTTTTATATTAATATTGTCTGGTTGTGATACAGAAGGAGAAAACACTTATGCCGGATATACTTCCTTTATGGTGAAAATAGAGTGGCAGGCAGATGCTGACGTTGTCTATAAAATGACGTTTGATAATGATACAATCAAACAAAATACGGGAATTATTGTGCCCCGAGAACAAACATCCGGGATACTGAGAGTTTTTAGGAATGATGAGACAACACCGGAATTAGAACAGGAGGTCACAATTGAAAATGGAATAGAACTTTCATTAATCCAATTGCCAGGATCAACTATTTCTTTTTCATCCACGGAGGATGAAGAAGATCCGTCTGATTCGGCCCGAATTAAAGTACGTTTTTTCTATAATGATATTGAGGGAATAGGGAGCTCAGCAAAAGTAGACATATTTACATCTACAGACTTAAAAACATGGGAATCTGTTGGCTCTACAACTTTGGAAGAAGGAAAACTCAGTTCATATGTGGAACTGAATTTAAACCATTTTTTCCCTTCTAGTACTAAGACCGCACGTTTCTGTTGTGATATCACTGATATAGAAACGGGTATAATGGTTGCCCAACATACGAGTAGGGCTGGTTTAATTACTTTCCAAGAGGGGAGCTCTTCTTTTGATTCAGTGACTGGCTTTAAGGCTATAAATAAATTTGCTACTTGCCAAATGGCTGCCCCTACTACATATAAGTTTAATTACGTTTTTGGTACTGCTTGGGAATAATGAAGTGAGTTATTAAGCTTTTACTTTAAGATAAAGATTGATTAAGGGCATTTAATTTCTGAAATAACTGAGAGCTAGTTCTCTCTATATCTTAGGAAAATGTTTCCTGCTAATATGAAAATTCTAAAATGAATCATTCAAGATGATTCGTTTTACAACTATATTATTCGCTAATATTTTTTGATATGTTTTCTTTTTCACTACTTAGTTTTAGGTAAATGTGCCCTCCGTGGTTTAGGCGTAAGCTGCGGAGAGGCTTTATTAAGAAAAAATATTAGCGAGTATTATCCGATACATGACGATAGATACTCATGTGAATTCAGACAACTGGTGAGGGTGGTGCATTGTGAAGTACGCTGCCTTCTTTTTTTATATAGAGGTGTAGAGCAGTTTCAATTTTGACTCTATGTAGCGGGAAATGCCTGCAATGCGGTTTCGGGTGGTGTTCTTGTTCAGGGAGTACTGCTTGGCTATCTCGGGTATCTCCAGATGATGCTTATCATACAAGGTGTAGATTTGCCGATCACTTTCGGGTAATGCACGGATAATGGATTCACGCTTTTCCCTGAACTCATTCATGTTCACGTCGTTTTCTACTGAATTCACGTGAAAGTCTCCTCTCTGTTGCAGATCGTTCAGCAGGGTGTCGTCCAAACATACGGTATCCAACTTCTTCTTTCGGAAATAATCGTAAAGGTCGTGTACCAGCATGGCGCTCAGATAGCCGAGCACGGACTCTTCCTTCACAACATTGATGCGCTCGGGATGGGCGATTATCTTCAACCAGAAATCTTGCAAAAAGTCTTGCGCCTCATCCTTGTCTTTCAAGAAATGAAGTGCCTTTCTATACATACTTTTCTGGTGTCTGTTATAGAATTCCTCAAAAGCCTTTTCGTCGGAATGATGAAGAAAGTCTGTGAGCAGCTGATTATCTGTTCTCATAATAATCTTTTATCGGTGCGAATTTCTAACAATGATATTAAGAAGATGTTTCATTCGTGTTTTAATCTTGTAACAAATAAATTCTTTTCATAAATAACATCTATTAACTAAATTATTCGGGCAACGTGCCTCCTAAAATCGCCTTAGTATATAGAGGCCCTAATAAAGTGGCGCTTAAAAATGATTCGTAGCGTATGAAGACTGAGAATACAAAGAAGGATGAACGGGTGAGAACCAAGGAAGAACAAAGGGAACTGGATGCTTTTCACGACCTGCTGAACCGCTATCTGAGTGGTGAACCGCTTGCTGACCATGATAGGCAGATGGTGGAGGGCATTGTGGCGCATGAGGGCGAAGAGGCGACGGATGCGGATGCCACGGAGGCAGGGGAGAGGGTATGGAGCAGTCTTCAGAAGGAACTGGAGGATAAGAGAAGACGAAGAAGCCCCAAGGTGATGCATTTCCCTCGCTATGCGGTTGCCGCCATGATCGTGGTGCTGATAGGCATCGGTTCGCTACTTGTATATAACACTACGCAGGCGGGTATACCGCTCAACATGGAGATTGTGGCCGATGCCGCTATGGTTGCTGAAACATTGCCGGATGGTAGTGTGGTGCATCTCAATGTGGGCAGCAAGCTTCATTATGATAAAAAGAAATTTAATGTGAAGAATCGTGAGGTGTGGCTTGTGGGTGAGGCTTTCTTTGAGGTGACCAAGAACCCCGAAAAACCTTTCTTGGTGCATGGAGATGAGATTACCACCACGGTGAAAGGTACTTCGTTCAACGTGAAGGCTTACCCGGGCACGCAAACGAATGTGGTGTCTGTAAGGGATGGCAGGGTGGAGGTGTCAACGGTGAAAGACGGAACATTGGCCGTGCTCACACGCAACCGACAGTTAACGCTGAACACAAAAACACATTCGTGCCGGACGGATAGTCTGGAGTGGCAGAATGCAGGTGGATGGATAGACGGCACTACACTGGTGCTTAACATGGCCGGCTTGGAAGAGATTAAGTTGAAAATGAAGCAATACTACGGTGTGGAGCTTTCGGTGAGGGGAGATGCCCTGAATGAGATAAAGCTTTGCGGCAAGTATTCGCACAAGGAGGGGGCGAAGGCACTGCTTCGCCAGATGTGCGACATTTACGGAATGGAATACAGCACGAAAGGGAACCGGATAGAGCTCTACCGGTGATTCAGTGATATAAGTAACCTGAAATTTTAGCAGTTCGCTCAATAGTAAAGGATTTTTCTCACAACAGAGAAGAATAGGGTAGCTATTGCCTTTCGCAAAGCAAGTGATTCGGATATAAATAATTGATAATTAAAGAGTTAGATTAATTTTAAAGTCGTAAAAATGGAACAAAGACAAAAAACACTGATGTACAGATGTTGCATGTTGTTGATGATGAGTTTCTTACTTTTATCATCAGTGAATGCAGCTCCCAAGATTGTGGGTAGTGTCACGAATTTCCCTAAAGAGACACTTATTAAACGGATACAGAAAATAGAGCAGCTCAAAAAGCTGAAGATTTCTTTTGATGAGGCCATGGTGAGGAACATCTCTGTGCCTCCTTTGGAAGCCGGTGACAAGACGGTGGAGGAGATGCTTGAGTCAAGTCTTAAGGCTACGGAATTATCTTACGTAAAGTATTCCGAGAACTCTTATGCCATTGTTCGCAAGAAGGCCGAAGATGACAACAAGAAAAAAACAAAGTCTTATACTCAGAACTTCACCATAAAAGGGCGCGTTATCGATGAGAAGAAAGAAGCTGCTATTGGTGCAAATATTATAGTAGTAGGAACGTCAATCGGAACTATAACAGACTATAATGGCAATTTCAGCATTTCTGTACCTAAAAAGAATTCTATACTTAGAATTAGTTATATAGGTTATCTGGTTGTTGAAGTCTCTGCCAATTCGCCTCAATTGGCCTCCGGCATTATACTGAAAGAGGATGCTCAACTGCTTAATGATGTGGTTGTCATAGGATATGGGAAGGTGAAAAAATCGGATTCTACAGGTTCTATTCAATTAATTAAGCCGGATGAGTTAAATAAGGGGAGTCAGATTTCTGCTCAGGATGCTCTTGTTGGTAAGATTGCCGGCGTAAATGTAGTTTCGGCCTCAGGAGCTCCCGGTAGTGGTGCTACTATACGTATACGTATGGGTTCTTCTCTTTCAGCTTCGAATGACCCCTTGATCGTTATTGACGGAGTACCTGTAGACAATAGCTCCATTAATGGTTCATCAAATATTATCGGCTCCATCAATCCCAGTGATATAGAATCATTTACAGTCTTGAAAGACGCTTCCTCAACTGCTATTTACGGGTCGCGTGCTTCAAACGGAGTTATTATCATCACCACTAAAAAAGGAACAAGTGGCTCAACAAAACCATCAGTGAACTACAATAGCAACTTCACCGTCAGCAAAGCAAATGATTATGTTGGTGTCCTTTCAGCAGATGAATATAGAGAAATGTATACGAATAAATCAGCTGCTCCCGACGGTTTTGAATTGGGAACAGCTTCTACGGACTGGCAGAAAGAGATTTATCGTACAGCCTTTGGACACGAACACAATGCATCCATAACCGGAGCAATAAAGAAAATGCCTTATAGAGCCTCTGTAGGCTATACAAATCAGGATGGTATCATCAAAACAAATAGTTATAGTCGTTTTAGTGCCGGTTTGGGGCTTTCTCCCAAATTCTTCAATAAACATTTGTCTGTCGACCTTAACATTAAAGCAAGTAAGGAAAACTATGATAAAGTATCGAGCAGTGTTGTTGGAGATGCTATTTCATTTGACCCCACCCGCCCTATTCATGAGACCTATCCAAATAATGTGGGACTAGGATATTTCATGTGGATGTCCGGCGGTGTTCCTATTGCCATTGCACCCAATAACCCCGTTGCAGAATTAGAATTAAGCAATAATGAAAATAAAGTAACCCGTTCCATCGGAAATATGGCTTTAGATTATAAAGTCCACGGTTTAGAAGATTTGCGTTTTAACATGAACTTAGGCTATGATGTATTGAAGAGCACTTACGATCAGAATGTGCCTCAATATGCTCCGAGTATGTATATATCCAATCAGAAAGACGGTACAGGTCTGGCTTATAATTCCAAACAAAATAAACGTAACTATCTGTTTGATTTGTATGCAGATTACAACAAAGAGTTTGCCAAAAAACATACCCTGAATGCAATGGGCGGATACGGATGGCAACATTTCTGGAAAAAATATAATGATGAGACAAACGACACAGAAAAGAACCAGCTTATTTCACCATCCCACAGTGAGAGTGAATATTACTTATTGTCTTATTACGGTCGTGTGAATTATGCTTATGCTCAAAAATATTTGTTGACCGTGACTTTTCGTGCCGACGCCTCTTCCCGTTTCTCGAAAGAAAATCGTTGGGGATATTTTCCATCAGCTGCATTGGCTTGGAGAATTAACAATGAAGATTTCCTGGCAAATGTAAAAGCTCTGTCCAATTTAAAACTAAGATTAAGTTATGGAAAGACGGGACAACAAGATATCACTTCTGATTATCCTTACCTATCTATTTACACCGCTTCTTATGATGAAGCCCGCTACAAATTTGGTGATACATGGTATACAACTTATCGCCCTGACGGCTATGACCCTAATATCAAGTGGGAAACTACCTCAACCTATAATGTAGGACTTGACTGGGGATTTTTGAATAACCGCATTTCAGGTTCTATGGATTTTTATAAAAGAAACACCAAAGATTTATTAAATGAAATTTATGTTCCGGCAGGAAGTAATTTCACGAATGCCATCAACACAAATATTGGAACAATGGAGAACAAAGGTTTTGAGTTTGGCATCAATGCTATACCTCTAAAAAACAAAGATTTTGAATGGAGCATTAGTGCGAATTTCACATGGAACTCTTCTAAAATAACAAAACTGAATACGATTGACACAGACGACAATTACGTAAAAACAGGCAATGCCGGTGGAACAGGAAAATATTTGCAGGTTCATAAAGTAGGAGAAACTCCTTATACCTTCTTTCTATTGAAACAAGCATATGATGATACCGGCAAGCCACTTGACGGACAATATGTTGCTGCAGATGGTAGCATAACTACCTCCGAAGAAGATGCCAATAAGTACGTTACCGGTAAAAGTTCCATGGCTCCTTACTTTTACGGCTTATCTACAAGGCTAAATTACAAAAAATGGGATTTGGGAATAAACGGTCATGGTAGCATAAATAATTATGTCTATAACTACGTTGCTGCAAGTGATTCTTATGACGCACTTTATAGTTCACAAGGAACCTCATCCAACATTTTGCATTCTACTGTAAAATCAGGCTTTACACAACAACGCTTATATACCGATTATTTTCTAGAAAACGCTTCTTTTTTTCGTATTGACAACATTACCTTAGGATATACATTTCATAAACTCTGGAGAACAGGGAGTAATATGCGTCTATCCTTTGCTGTACAAAATGTCTACACCTTTACTGGATATTCGGGCATTGATCCCGAAATATATAATGGTATAGACAATAATGTATATCAGCGACCACGTGTATTTATGTTAGGCTTGAATTTGAATTTTTAATAAAAGAAGTTATAGTGATTATGAGAACAACAATTAAATATATCTGGATGGTTGTTATAGCCATTAGTTCATTCTCTTCTTGTGTAGACGATTTAAACACTTTACCTCTTGACAATAATCAACTTATCGGCGAAGACGTGTATCAGTCGGCTGATGGTTATCGTGGTGTATTGGCCAAATGTTATGCTTCGCTCATTCTTACAGGACAGCAAGGAGGTGACGGCGGCGATGGTGATGTATCCAGTATTGATGAAGGTTATAGCGGATATACCCGTTGCTTATTTTATCTACAAGAAGCCTCAACTGATGAGATATGCCTTCATGCAGGAAGCAGTCATGGGACACTCTCAATGCTCTATATGAATTGGGATGCATCTACTAAGGTGGTAAGTTATCCTTATTATCGTTTGTATATGGCTATTAGCTATTGCAATGAGTTCTTACGCGAGTGCACAGAAGATAAATTACAAAGTCGTGGCGTTTATGAAGATTTAAAGAACGATTATGTAAACTATCGTGCAGAAGCTCGTTTCCTCCGTGCCTATTGTTATAGCATGATTTGTGATCTCTACGGTTCGGCTCCTTATGCGGATGAAACAATGGAGGTTGGTACTATTCCCGCTCAAAAAACACGCAAGGAAATATATGATTATGTGATTTCCGAAACTGAAAGTCTGATTTCAGACTTGGTAGTGGTAGGTAACAAAGAATATGGCCGCGTCGATCAGGCCGCTGCCTGGTTCCTTCTGGCTCGTGTTTATCTGAATGCACAAACATGGGTTGGAGAAGATCATTATGCTGATGCTTATAGATATGCTAAAATGATTATTGACAGCAAAAAATACCCGCTAGCTTCTGATTATCGAAATATATTCCTGGCTGATAACAGTGATTGCTCAGAAATTATTTGGGGATTGGAACAAGATGCTGATTATACCCAGGGAAGTGCCGGTACCAATTTTCTAATCAAGGCGTTGGTCAACGGCTCTATGAATAACTACTTTCTAACAGGTGTGGGTACTCGTGGTTGGGGCAATGCCCGCGTGAAGACACAGCTTGTGGATAAATTCGCAGCATCCGATCAACTGTTTGATGCAAACGATCCATGGGGTGACAATAAAATGGATAAACGTGCTCAATTCTTCACCATTGACCATACAAAGAATACATGGAAAGAAGGTAAAGATTTTCAGAAAGATTTCGCTAATGGCTATGCCTGTATCAAATGGAGAAACGTAACAAAAGATCGTAAAGAACTAGTGGATGGTGGTACAGTCTATTCATCTGTTGACTACCCTGCATTTCGTACGGCTGACGCCTATCTGATGGCAGCAGAAGCTATCTTGCGAGGTGGAGGAGGAACGCGTTCAGAAGCATTGAGTTACGTGAATGAAGTGCGCAACAGGGCTTATCTGTCTGGAAACTATGGAACAAGCTCCGTATCAGGTGCTATCAGTGATAGTGATTTGACTCTTGACTTTATACTTGATGAACGTGCCCGTGAACTTTATACAGAGAATGTACGTCGTACGGATCTGATTCGTTTTGGCAAATACACCAAAGGATATAATTGGGACTGGAAAGGCAGCGATGGCAAAGCCGGTAACTATATAGGTAAAGATGTAGATGATAAATACATGCTTTTCCCAATTCCACAAGATGAATTTACAACCAATCCCAATTTGACTCAGAATTCGGATTACACAAACTGATTCGCTAATTAATAATATTATATTAAAAGAATGAAAATATTTTTTTCGATTACTCTTCTTTTCTTGAATATTTGGGCTGTAATGGGGCAAACATCAAAAGAAGAGATGTTCCAGACAATAGAGAAGATGGGTGGAGCATATTATGCATATTCTACGGATATTCCAACACAAACAATGTCACCAAAAGGATATCAGCCATTCTATATCAGTCATTACGGGCGTCATGGTTCCCGTTACTTATTGAGTGACCAAGATTATAAATGGGTAGTTGATCTATTTGTAGACGCCCGAGATAAGAATGCGTTAACTCCTTTGGGCCTAAACGTCTGCAATCGTTTGACTGAAATATGGAAAGAAGCCGAAGGACATGGCGGTGATCTCGCACCATTAGGAGAACGTCAACAACGAGGCATTGCCGAGCGCATGTATAAGTCATATAAAGAAGTGTTCAATGAAGACGCGAAGATGACAGCTCGTTCCACTGTTGTTCTCCGTTGTGCTATGACGATGGACGCTTTTTGCGAACGATTAAAAGAGTTGAACCCCAAATTGAAAATTACCCGTGAGGCCAGCAATAAATATATGAATTATCTCAATTTTCATACCGAAGAATCAAATCTCTTCACTTCAGAAAAAGGTCCATGGCGAGAGGAATATCGTAAATTTGAAGAGAGCCATACACATCCGGACAGATTGATTGCCTCTTTATTTTCTGATAAGATATATGTCACCAAGAAGGTTAATCCTTATGCTCTGATGTGGGGATTCTATTGGATTGCCATTGATATGCAAAACATGGAAACCCCCACTTCCTTTTACGACCTATTTCAAAAAGAAGAGCTCTTTGATCTATGGCAAAGTTTTAATTATCGTTTCTACGTCTGTGATTCAAATTCCGCTCAGAACAATGGTTTAATGATAGCCAATGCCAAGCCTTTATTGAGTAATATTATTGAGAGCGCAAATGAAGTTATAGCAAAAGGAAATACAGGAGCCGCATTCCGATTCGGTCATGATGGTAACTTAATACCATTGGCGGCACTCTTGCAGCTTAAAGATTGTGATGCATCAATATCTGAGCCTTCAGAATTTTATAAGTTCTGGTCAGATTTTAAAATAGCTCCTATGGGTGGAAACATTCAATTGATCTTTTTCCGTAAGAAGGCCTCAAATGATGTATTAGTGAAATTTATGCTTAATGAGAGAGAAATCCTTATACCCATAAAAACTGATATATCGCCTTATTATCATTGGAAAGATGTAGAGAACTTTTATAAAGGTATTTTAAGATGAATAACACGTCATTTTATATTTTAGAATTTAAAGTTAACAATTTACATGTGTTAAAGACGTACAGGTATTCTGTAGTACGTTTTTTTAATGGTGCGTCGTGCATGATTAATAATTCGGTGGTATAGGTCCACTGTGGAGGTATGTAGCGACCAACCATTAGTTTAAGGTAAGGGTGTCCATTGCGAAGTGGAATCTGAAGGAAGCCGGCGGCAAACTCTCGGCTGACGAACAAGAAGCGGATCGGGCAAAAGTGTGTGGGACGAGTCTGCTAAAGGAAATTGAGAAGGGCGTAAGCTGAAAGTACACCCTTGAATAAGCCCGTTATTTTGTTTTTGCTCCATTTATCTGGAAGCCTCAACAAAATAACCTTTGATAAAGTTTCTGTTATTGCTCATAATTATCTTTTCATTTTGTTGTGCACTATATTTTATAAAAACAATGGATATTTGATTTTGTTGCGATTTATATCCATCATGAGGGCACAAAGAAACAAAATAATTAAAAAGAAAGAGAAATAATAAAGTGTAATTTTTGAAAATCCACTCATAACTCCGTCCATATTATGGATGAATGCAGGTAAAGGCAAAATGCCCGAACACCGCTCTAACGAAAAAAGTCCTAAGTGTTTTCTGAAAACACTTAGGACTTTTTTTTAAACCTCGAGGTGTTTTTGAGCAATTACATCATTATTGTTCAAATAGTGATTCAGTAGGAGGATATTGAGGCTTTTCTCTTTAATAGCTCTCTGATTTTGTTGATATTAGTAACCGCCCCTACAGGCCTTCTGAGAGGGGTCCGTTGAATGTACGAGATCAGCGTGTTGAAATCATGACTTCAACACGCTGATCTCGTACATTCAACACGCTGAAGTTATATCTTCTTCCAGCTGTAAATTAATCGAAAAATTGGAGCTAATCGGACAGCCCCTTTTGCTTGAGAAGACAGATTGGTTGCAAAGCACGATTTACTGTTTTAAGAACGCACTTTTATCACCTTATACCAGATCGTTCCATCGTGCATGATGGCTTGATATTGGATTCCGTCTACCTCGTAATATGTGTTTCCATCAATGGTGATCTCTTTTCCTCCTTTGGGAACAGACTCCACTAAGGCACCTATCGGTGGCTGTACCACTACATATTCCTCGTTTTTCACCACATAATATGTTCCTGCATAATAGTAATAAGGAAAGCCTCCGACATAGATGGTGGTGTAACCTACAGGCAATACTCGGATGCGGAATCCGAATGGTGGTGCCACCACAACGTAACCTCTCTTGTGAGGTCGGTAACAAACTCCTGCGCTATAGACGTAGCGGCTTCCGCCGTAAGTGACCCAGGCACCACCGCGTGGCATGGTTGTGACCACAACTCCTCTAGTGGCTGCCGGAGGCGCAAGGTGTCTTCCCCTGTGTTGCGCTGAGGTGTTTCCGACATAGAGCATTCCAATGATGGCGAGAAGAAGAAATAATTTAGGATGATGATTCCTTGTGTCTTTTGACATCTCTTGATTTCTTAAAATTGTTTTCATATATAAATAATAGTTGGGTTATTTGATAACACAAAAGTATGTCTGCTGATGGGATCTTTCAAGCACTTTGTGGTTGAACCGGACAAAACAGTGGATGAACGGAACAAATTGAATAAGAAATGGAAGAATAGAATACCATGTCAATCACACGAGCAAGTGAACTTGACTTGTATCAAAATTGCGATGCAGGATGTGTTGAAAAGAATATTGAGTGCGTAGTAAGGCTGGATATTCAGATATTGGATCTGTGGGAGATATGCCCAAACAATTTAGAAAACTACGTTCCGACCATTTGTAGTTTACGCCTATTTGATGAATTGCATGTGATACGGTTGTTTGTCCTTTCATTGTACTTATATATTCTATGGCTGAATCAAATAAAGAATGGTTGTATTTAGGAGTAGAGGCTATTTGTTTTATGTAAGATTCTATTTGCCTAATTCTGTTATTGTTTTGTTTTTCAGCATAGATTTGGTTTAATACAAACAAACGGATCAAAATGAATATCAGCCAGCGAAGCAACGTCTTTATTTCTGAAAAAGCGAGTCGGCAGATTGAAAATATCATAAAATGCATACGGCTTGAACCGGACAACTAAAACAGATTCAACCTTATTGAGATTATTTACATAGATATTTTTCATAATCCCCCCATTAATCCATGCTGTTTGAAATGTAATTAGAGAACGGTTATTATGGATATTAATGCGATCGGCTATCGAAACATTCTTAACAACCGACTCTACTTTGGTTAATACCGAATCTGACGGATGGACATTGATTGGCAATAAAGGGGGGTACTGTGTGCAGCACGAACATACTATTATCGTTACTTCCGACAAGCCAATTATCTTAACGGAAAGAAGCAATCCCGAAAAGGTCACTTTATAAAATAAAAATCCGTCAGTTATCATTGACGGATTTTTATTTTATAAAGTG
>DBTL01000126.1 GCA_002307035.1 Bacteroides sp. UBA1317 | reverse complement strand
TACTTTTGGGCATACCGGCCATCTTAGCCACATGGATACCAAAAGAGTGCTCACTCCCACCCCGCTCCAACTTACGCAAAAAGATTACCCGATTGTCTACCTCCTTCACCGAAACGTTGTAGTTCTTTATCCGTTTGAAGGACTTCTCCATTTCATTCAACTCATGATAGTGCGTAGCGAAAAGTGTACGTGCCTTTGCTCTGGGGTGCTCGTGAATGTATTCCACAATCGCCCAAGCGATAGAAATACCGTCGTAAGTAGAAGTACCCCGCCCTAATTCGTCGAAGAGTACAAGGCTGCGTGGCGAAACGTTATTCAGGATATCTGCCGCTTCGTTCATCTCTACCATGAAAGTAGACTCTCCCACCGAGATGTTATCACTTGCTCCCACACGAGTAAATATCTTGTCAACCATACCGATGTGTGCACTTTCGGCGGGAACAAAAGAGCCGATCTGTGCCAACAACGTAATCAAAGCCGTCTGCCTCAAGAGAGCCGACTTACCGGCCATGTTCGGACCCGTTATGATGATGATCTGCTGCGAAGCACTATCTAGCATCACATCGTTAGCAATGTACTTCTCTCCTATCGGCAGTTGCTTCTCAATAACCGGATGGCGCCCTTGGCGAATATCCAAAACATCACTATCTTCTATCACCGGACGAATATAATTGTTTGTTCGAGCCACATTGGCAAAAGAGAGTAAACAATCGAGTCGCGCTATCTGGTTAGCATTGATCTGTATGGCAGGAATATATTCCGCCAAAGACAAAACCAAATCATTGTAAAGTCTCGTTTCGAGCACCAAAATCTTATCTTCAGCACCCAGAATCTTTTCCTCATATTCCTTCAACTCCTGTGTGATATACCGTTCAGCATTCACCAGCGTTTGCTTCCTGATCCATTCCTGAGGAACTTTATCCTTATGCCCGTTGCGTACCTCAATATAGTAACCAAACACACTGTTGTAAGCTATCTTCAAACTAGGTATACCTGTCAGTTCACTTTCACGTTGTTGAATCTGTAACAGATAATCTTTACCCGAATAAGCTATTTGACGCAGATCATCCAGTTCAGCATTCACACCACTCTTTATCACTCCTCCTCTATTGATCATTAGTGGAGGGTCATTGTTTATCTCTTTCTCAATCTTTTCCCGGATGGAGAGACAAAGGTTCAGTTGATCTCCTATCCTATTTAGACTCGGATTATCGGCAGCAAGACAAGCCTCCTTAATCGGCTCTATAGCCTGTAAAGCGATTTTAAGTTGCACCACCTCACGCGGAGAAACACGTCCCACGGCTACCTTGGAAATGATTCTCTCCAAGTCACCTATCAGGTGAAGTTGTTCTTCGATCAGCTCCTTAAAGTCAGGCTCACGAAAGAAATATTCCACCACATTCAAGCGGTCGTTTATTGGTTTCTCATCTTTCAACGGAAACACCATCCAACGCTTCAACAAGCGTGCCCCCATCGGACTGATCGTTTTATCAATCACGCTCAGTAAGCTACTGCCGCCATCGTTCATGCTCGATATAAGTTCCAGACTACGCACAGTAAACTTATCCAAACGTACAAACTTGTCTTCTTCAATGCGTGCCAACGACGTGATGTGTCCGATCTGCGTGTGCTGAGTCATCTCCAGATATTGCAAGATAGCACCCGAAGCGATAACGCCGTTCTTCAAGTGTTCCACACCAAATCCTTTCAGGTTCTTGGTTTCAAAGTGCTTAAGCAACTTCTCACGGGCAGTAGTGTCCGTAAAAACCCAATCGTCTAGTTCAAAAGTAAAGAACTTATTCCCAAAGTTACCTTCGAACATGCCACGTTTGCCTCTCTCAAACAAGATCTCTTTCGGACCAAAGTTGTTGAGCAGCTTATCCACATAGTCAAAAGGACCTTCGGCAGTAAGAAACTCTCCGGTAGAAATGTCGAGAAACGACACGCCACAATTTGCTTTACCAAAATGAACAGCCGCCAGAAAGTTGTTCTCTTTGTAATTAAGAATATTATCATTGATAGAAACGCCGGGCGTAACCAATTCGGTAATCCCTCGTTTCACCAGTTTCTTTGTCGTCTTGGGGTCTTCAAGCTGATCACAAATAGCTACCCGCTTGCCTGCACGAATTAGTTTTGGAAGATATGTATCAAGCGCGTGGTGCGGAAAACCAGCCATCTCTACGCTTTTTCCTTTTCCGTTGGCCCGCTTAGTTAATGTAATTCCCAAAATATCGGCAGCTATCACAGCATCGGTAGAATATGTTTCGTAGAAGTCGCCACACCTGAAAAGCATTACGGCATCCGGATGTTTCGCTTTCAGATCCAGAAACTGCTTCATCATCGGGGTTAGTTCGATATCATCATTGTTCACAGTCAATTTTCTCTTCTTTTTAAGTTGAATAATAGAACAAATCTACATAAAAATCTCCAAGTAATAACCCCATCCAATAAAAATAAGCTCTCAGCACCTTAAACTGTGCTTTTTCATCAGCCGATGTTGTTATCTGAAAATAAACATGTAAATTTGCCAACTAAATCTATAAACAGGTAGAAATTAATACATATCACACTAAAGTTAAGATAGCTATGGAATATAGTTTCAGGGAGATTGAGAAGAAGTGGCAGAAACGATGGGTAGAAGAAAAAACCTATCAGGTAACGTAAGATGAAGCAAAGCAAAAATTCTATGTACTCAACATGTTTCCCTATCCTTCAGGAGCCGGACTACATGTGGGACATCCGCTGGGTTACATCGCTTCGGATATTTATGCCCGCTACAAACGCTTGCAAGGCTTCAATGTGCTCAATCCCATGGGTTATGATGCTTACGGACTGCCTGCCGAGCAATATGCTATTCAAACAGGACAACACCCTAAGATTACTACTGAAAACAATATAAATCGTTATCGCGAACAGTTGGATAAGATTGGATTCTCATTCGACTGGAACCGTGAAATACGTACATGCGATCCTGAATATTACCAATGGACGCAATGGGCTTTCATCAAGATGTTCAATAGCTTTTACTGTAAGGACGAAAAGAAAGCGATGCCGATTGCGGAACTTATTGAAGCATTCGAAGCAACCGGAACAGAGGGTTTAAATGTTGCTTGCAGCGAAGAGCTTAGCTTCACCGCTCAAGAGTGGAAAGCGATGAACGAAAAGCAGCAACAGGAAACTTTAATGAACTATCGTATTGCTTATCTAGGCAACACAATGGTAAACTGGTGTCCGGCTTTGGGGACTGTGTTGGCCAATGATGAGGTTGTGGACGGTGTATCCGAACGGGGTGGCCATCCGGTTATTCAAAAGGTGATGCGCCAATGGTGTTTACGTGTATCGGCATACGCACAACGTTTGCTCGATGGATTGGAAACTGTTGACTGGACGGATTCATTGAAAGAAACACAACGCAACTGGATTGGTCGTTCGGAAGGTGCCGAGATGCGTTTCAACATAAAAGACAGTGAAATAGAATTTACCATATTTACCACACGTGCCGATACAGTCTTTGGTGTTACTTTCATGGTGCTTGCTCCTGAAAGCGAATTGGTAGCCCAACTCACCACTCCTGATCAAAAAGAGGAAGTAGATGCTTATCTGGAACGCACCAAGAAGCGTACTGAACGCGAACGCATTGCTGATCGTAGTGTAAGTGGTGTCTTCTCAGGCAGTTATGCCATCAATCCGCTTACCAATGAAGCAATTCCTGTATGGATAAGCGATTATGTATTAGCCGGATACGGCACGGGAGCCATCATGGCAGTACCGGCGCACGACAGTCGTGACTATGCATTTGCCAAACATTTCAACTTAGAAATACGTCCGCTGATAGAAGGTTGCGACGTGAGTGAAGAAAGTTTTGATGCCAAAGAAGGAATCATGATCAACTCCCCTCGCCCAGGCACTCCCGAAGGTGGATTGGTGTTGAATGGCTTGAGCATAAAAGAAGCCATCGCTAAAACAAAAGAATACATCAAGACGAGCGGATTAGGACGTGTAAAAGTCAATTTCCGTTTGCGTGATGCTATTTTCTCTCGTCAACGTTATTGGGGCGAACCATTCCCTGTTTACTACAAAGAGGGCATGCCTTACATGATAGATGAAGCCAAACTTCCATTACAACTTCCTGAAGTAACCAAATTCCTTCCAACAGAAACAGGAGAACCACCGTTGGGTAATGCCACTAAATGGGGATGGGATGAAGCAAATAAAGAAGTGGTGGATACTAAAAAAATAGATAATAAGACAATCTTCCCGTTGGAGCTCAACACCATGCCGGGATTTGCAGGTTCATCTGCTTACTATTTGCGCTACATGGATCCACGCAACAATCAATGTTTAGTTGATTCAAAAGTCAATGCCTACTGGCAGAATGTTGACCTTTATGTAGGTGGCACGGAACATGCTACAGGCCACCTTATCTACTCTCGCTTCTGGAATAAATTTCTTTTCGATCTTAACGTAACAGTGAAAGAAGAACCTTTCCAAAAGTTGGTAAACCAAGGAATGATTCAAGGACGCAGTAACTTTGTTTATCGCATAAAGGATACAAATTCATTCGTTTCACTCAATCTGAAAGATCAATACGACGTCACTCCTATTCACGTAGATGTAAACATCGTATCAAACGACATACTTGATAGAGAAGCATTCAAAGCATGGAGACCGGAATTTGCTACTTCCGAATTTATACTTGAAGATGGCAAATACATCTGTGGATGGACAGTAGAAAAGATGAGTAAGTCAATGTTTAACGTTGTTAACCCTGATATGATTGTTGAAAAATATGGTGCCGATACATTGCGTATGTACGAGATGTTCCTTGGACCGGTAGAACAATCAAAACCATGGGATACGAACGGAATTGACGGCGTACATCGTTTCATCCGTAAGTTTTGGACACTCTTCTTCAACAGAGATGGTCAATCCATTCTAACAGATGAAGCTCCTACTAAAGAAGAATTGAAATCACTACATAAACTGATTAAAAAAGTAACCGGTGATATCGAACAGTTCTCATACAATACTTCAGTAAGTGCATTCATGATCTGTATAAACGAACTCTTCACGTTGAAGTGTTACAAGAAAGAGATTTTAAACAAATTAGTTGTTCTCCTTGCTCCTTTTGCTCCCCATGTAAGTGAAGAACTTTGGGAAGTATTGGGAAACAATACATCCGTTTGTGATGCTCAATGGCCTAAATGGAACGAAGAGTATCTTAAAGAAGATGTAGTGAACTATGCTATTTCTTTTAATGGAAAAGCCCGTTTCAATATGGAATTTCCTGCTGATGCTACAAGTGAAGCTATACAAGCTGAAGCTTTAAAAGACGAACGATCTCAAAAATGGATAGAAGGAAAAACACCCAAAAAAGTAATTGTAGTTCCTAATAAATTAATAAATATCGTAGTATAATTAAATAATAAAACAATTATTCAATGGTCAAGCCTTCAAAATCAGACGTTCTGAGAGAATCAAGAGATTATATTCTCATTACCTTCGGATTGATATGTTATGCAATCGGCTGGTCGGCTTTCCTACTTCCTTATCAGATAACTACGGGAGGAGTAACGGGTATTTCTGCCATCATTTATTATTCTACAGGTGTACCCATTCAATACAGTTACTTTCTTATTAACGCTGTTTTAATGACTGCTGCCATTAAAATATTGGGACCTAAATTTAGTATAAAAACAACTTATGCTATTTTTTCTCTTACATTCTTGCTCTGGCTTTTTCAACAATTAATAAGAAATACTTTAATTATAGGTCCGGGGCAAGATTTTATGGCCTGCGTAATAGGTGCCAGTCTCTGTGGCATCGGTTTAGGAGTTGTCTTTATAAATAACGGAAGCACAGGTGGAACAGATATTATAGCAGCTGTAGTAAATAAATATCGTGATGTAACCTTTGGACGGATGATTCTTTATTGTGATGTAGTCATCATCTCTTCCTGTTATTTTGTATTCAATGACTGGAGAAGAGTTGTTTTTGGCTTTGTTACATTGGTCGTTATCAGCTACGTACTCGATCTTATCGTAAACAGCGCCCGTCAATCAGTACAGTTTCTCATCTTTTCAAAAGAATACCAAAAGATTGCCGACTGCATTATTGCCGATACACATCGTGGGGTAACCGTTTTAAATGGTACCGGATGGTATAGTAAAAACGATGTGAAAGTATTAGTGGTTATGGCCAAGAAAAGTCAGTCCATACAAATATTTCGTTTAGTAAAAGACATCGATCCAAATGCCTTTATCTCACAAAGTTCTGTCATTGGTGTCTATGGTGAAGGATTTGATCGTATCAAATAAAATAAGAATGAAAAAGAAACTAGTTTTTTCTACCAACAATGCTCATAAGCTAGAAGAAGTATCACTCATATTGGGTAATGAAATAGAACTTCTCAGTCTGAAAGATATTCATTGTGACACAGATGTTCCTGAAACAGAAAACACCCTTGAAGGAAATGCTTTACTTAAGGCAGAGTACGTATATAATACGTATGGGTTGAATTGCTTTGGAGATGATACCGGACTCGAAATAGAGGCTCTAAACAACGAACCAGGCGTTTATTCCGCCCGTTATGCAGGCGAAGATAAAAACCCACAAGCAAATATGCTGAAAGTTCTTCATGCACTTGAAGGAAAAGAGAATCGTAAAGCCCAATTTCGTACCGCCATTGCTCTTATTCTGGATGGAGAAAAATATATTTTTGAAGGGATTATTAAAGGAGAAATAATAAAAGAAAAGAGGGGAGAAGCCGGATTTGGTTATGACCCCATCTTCATTCCTGAAGGCTATGATAAAACATTTGCCCAATTAGGAAATGATGTGAAAAATAAAATCAGTCACCGAGCATTGGCTGTTAATAAACTCTGCGAATTTCTTCGTTCCTATGATAAGAAATAACATACTAAAAGAGCACACAGATAAAAGTTATTCTGTGTGCTCTTTTACATTAAAAATGCATATACTTTTATAAACCTAACTTTTCAGATATATCCAACATCTTCTTAATAGGTTTCACAGCTTTCTTTGCAATATCCGGATCAACCTCTATCTCAGGATACTCATACTTCAAACAGTTATAGAGCTTCTCTAACGAATTCAAACGCATAAAGCTACACTCATTACAGGCACAAGTGCTATCGTTAGGAGGAGCAGGAATAAACGTCTTTCCGGGGCATTTCTTTTGCATCTCATGCAGAATACCTGATTCCGTAGCAACAATGAAACGTTGTTCACTGCTGTTAACAGCATGTTTCAACAAGGCAGCTGTAGAACCAATCACATCAGCTAACTTAAGTACCACACTTTTGCATTCAGGATGCGCAAGTACGATTGCATCAGGATATTGTGCTTTAAGCTCTACTATCTTTTCTACAGAAAACTGTTCGTGAACATGACAAGCTCCATCCCATAACAACATGTTGCGGTTAGTAATTGAGTTAATATAATTACCTAAGTTTCTATCCGGACCAAAAATAATCTTCTCATCTTTGGGAAAGCTTTCTACTATCTGCTTTGCATTAGTAGAAGTAACAACTACATCAGTCAGTGCTTTGACCGCAGCTGTTGTATTTACATAGGATATTACTGTATATCCAGGATGCTCTTTGACAAACTGTTCAAACTGATCTGCCGGACAACTATCGGCTAATGAACAACCAGCATTCAAATCGGGTACAAGGACCTTCTTATTCGGGCAAAGTATTTTAGCTGTTTCTCCCATGAAATGAACACCACACACCACAATGATATCAGCACTCGTTTTAGCAGCCCATTGAGCCAGTGCCAAACTATCACCAACAAAATCAGCAATATCCTGAATTTCACCTTTCTGATAGTAGTGACCCAATATCACTGCATTTTTCTCTTTCTTCAGTTTATTAATGGCGATCTTCAGATCTGTACCTTCATTGATAGGTTCATTTACAAAACCTTTTTTCAACCACTCTTCTCTATTCATTATTATCTTATTATTTCTTCAGTCTATCTCTTTAAAAATATATATTAGTTATAATGGCTTGTTAATAGTGTTAGTAAAAAAATACATTTTTATTTGTTTACTAAGTTATTAGCATTATCTATATTCTTATTAGTTCTATATGAACAACTACATTCTATGTTATGTACTGATTATAAGGGTTATATAAGTTTAATTAACACCCTGTTGAAAAACTGCAAAGTTAAGAAGTTTGGAGCATAAACAGAAAAAATAGGGTTTAAAAATGTGTTTAAGTAAGCCTTGAAAATTTCTACTAACTTTTTTGGAAAGTTCATTTTACTAGATGATATAGATGTTTTTCAATAATACAAAAGATATATTCGTTTTCTTTCCACGATGTTTTCACAGTATATGAACAGTTATTAACAGAAAAGTTAACTGAAGTTTATAGCTGTTCAAGCAGAAATGAGTAATTTTGTAGCATTGATATGTTTACTGATAATAAGGGAATATAATGAATCTACGAAAGTTGAAAATTACTGAATTAAACAGACTGAGTGCGGAAGAGTTTAAAGAAGCTCGAAAACTTCCTTTGGTGGTAGTATTGGATGATGTTCGTAGTCTTCATAATATAGGATCAGTTTTTCGCACGTCCGATGCTTTTAGAGTAGAACGTATTTATCTATGTGGAATAACAGCGGTTCCTCCACATCCTGATATGCATAAAACTGCTTTAGGAGCTGAATTCTCAGTAGATTGGATATATGTTAATAACGCTGTTGAAGCTGTTGATAACTTAAAGAACGAAGGGTATATGGTATATTCTATTGAACAAGCTGAAGGAAGCATTATGCTGGATGAATTGGAGCTTGATAAAACAAAGAAGTATGCTGTGGTATTGGGTAATGAAGTGAAAGGGGTAAATCAAGAAGTTATTAATCATTCTGAAGGTTGCATTGAGATTCCCCAATATGGAACAAAGCATTCGTTGAACGTATCAGTAACTGCAGGGATCGTAATATGGGATTTCTTTAAAAAAATAACTTCATTCTAAGAAAGTAGTTTGCTACAGTTGACCATTTCCTACTAACAATACCACTCGTTCAGTTAATTGATCTTCTCCCTGAGGATCATATTGCTTTTTAAGACTAGCTCCAAAGAGTCCGGCAAAAGCTTGATACAATCCTGCTTTAAAAGGTCCCATAAAAGCTTTTACTATTTCGTATGAAGTTTGATTTGACTGACGGTCTACTAATTTTATTAATAACTTCCCTTGTGTGAAAGAAAGCTTCTTCATTCGAGCAGTATATTGATCTTTTAATCCTTTTTCAACTCGTTTGATATGCCTTTGCTTTGATTTCTCATCAGGTAGAGTTTCAATATATTCGTAAGTTTCGATGATAGCCTTATTTATTTCTCTGGATATTGGAAGTGTTTTTTTTACATTGTAAACAAGGCGGTAGTAATTTACTCTTTCTTTATTATTCTTAAAGATCAAGGGCTTAAATACATATACTTCCGGAAGTTGTACCCAAGGAATGGTATCTCCTTGATAAATACATGCCGGAACAAGATAGGAAATAGCTTTCTTATCCTCCTGCGCGCTGCATAAAGAGCAATGCAGAAGAATAACTAAAATAAATATTAGTATGTTAAGCCATCCTTTCATGACGCAAAAATAATAATATTAATTGTTTAATTTGTGTATTTTTCACGTTTTAATTACTTTTGATGACTAAAATAAATTAATACGATAAAACTAAATTAAGATTATGCATCATAAAAGAGCAATTTTAATTGCTTTGGCTGGAGAACTATTCATTATTTTGAATTTGAGAGGACAAAACACTGTTGCCAATCCGTTGGAAGATGTAATGGAAGAACTGTCGGTAAACGATGAAGAGAGTATTAAAAATTGGGATAATGAAGTAGAAGAACTCTCAGAACGTTTACGAGAACCTATTAATTTAAACTCAGTTACCAAAGAACAATTAGAACAATTTCCTTTTTTAAGTGATCTGCAAATAGAAAATCTGCTGGCTTACCTCTATATTAATGGCCCTATGCAAACTATATATGAGTTACAGTTGGTTGAAGATATGAACAGAGAAACAATAAAATATTTGCTTCCTTTCGTCTGCGTAAAGCCTGTGCCGAAGAAAGAACCTTTACCTATTTTAAAAAATATTTTATCTTGGGGAAAGAATGAAATTCTTACTCGTGTTGACATTCCTTTATATAAAAGAAAAGGGTATGAGTCTTCTTATCTTGGCCCTTCCATTTATCATTCATTGCGTTATAGTTTTCGCTATAGAGAAAATGTATATGCAGGATTTACAGGTGAAAAAGATGCTGGCGAACCTTTTTGTGCTTTGCACAATCAGAAAGGTTATGACTATTATTCATTCTATTTTTTATTGAAGAATATTCGTCAATTGAAGGCACTGGCTCTGGGCAATTACAGGTTGAGTTTTGGTCAGGGGCTTGTTATCAGTAATGATTATGTAATGGGAAAGACTATTTCAGCTTCTACTATGGGAGGTAGAAGTGGTGGCATTAAAAAACACTCCTCTACAGATGAATATAATTATCTGCATGGAGCTGCGGTGGCAATAGGAATGGATAGATTTACTTTATCTGCTTTTTATTCTCATCGCTCTTTGGATGGTATAGCAGCCGATAGTGTAATTACTTCAATAAATGAAAGCGGATTGCATCGAACTGAAAAGGAGGCTTTACGGAGTAATTTATTTACTATGCAACTGATGGGAGGGAATCTTACCTATTCGAAAAACGGATTGAAGTTGGGTGCAACAGGGATTTATTACTTTTTTGACCGTCCTTATGAACCTCAGATCAGAGAATATTCCAAGTATAACATTCGTGGAAATAATTTTTATAATTTAGGGGTAGATTACAAATACAGATGGAATCGATTTACCTTGTTTGGCGAAACCGCAATAGGGAAGGAAGGGGGAATTGCCGCTTTAAATACCATTCAATATTCATCGCCTGATAATTATAATCTATTATTGATTCATAGATATTATGCCTATAATTACTGGGCAATGTATGCTCATTCCTTTTCCGAAGGAGGTAGTGTGCAGAATGAAAATGGATGGTATCTTGCAGTTGATATTGCGCCACTTCGCTATTGGAAGTTTTTTACTTCTATCGATTTATTTTCTTTCCCTTGGTTGAAGTATGGAGTAGATAAACCTTCATCAGGTTTTGATGGATTGATACAAGCTACTTATTCACCCTATTCCAATCTTTCCATGTATTTGCGGTATCGCTATAAAGAAAAGGAAAAAAACTATACGGACGAAAATAAAGTAAAAACTGTTCGTCCCTTGTATCAACACCGTTTGCGTTATCAATTGACTTATTCTGTCTCTGATCGTTTTGGTTCAAAGACTACTCTGGATTATACTCACATTCATCCTCAGCAGGTGAAAGCAAATAAAGGAGTTCAAATTGTGCAAACATTGGCTTATGGCTTTCGTAAAATACCCGTAAAGTGTGAAATTCAGGGAGCATACTTCCATACCGATGATTATGCATCACGTGTTTATTCCTATGAAAGCGGCATGCTTTATTCTTTTTATATTCCTTCTTTCTATGGCATAGGCACTCGATTGGCTTTGCGTGTGAGGTATGACATTCATAAAAATTGGATGGTTATAGCAAAAATAGGGCGAACGAAATATAATGATCGAAACCAGATAGGCTCAGGATTAGATGTTATAAATAGCAATAAGAAAACGGATATTCAGATGCAATTGCGTTATAAGTTCTAATGAGTTCTTCTTTTGTGTATCTTTGCATTTGTTTTATTAGCAAGTAGAAAATTCTAAATATTAAAATGTCAACAGTAATCTATCCTTCTCCCATCTTCGGTCCTGTTCATTCCCGCCGTTTGGGTGTTTCTTTGGGAATCAATCTATTGCCGGCCGACGGAAAAGTTTGTTCTTTCGATTGCATTTATTGTGAATGTGGATTTAATGCTGATTACAGAGCCAATGCTCCTTTACCCACTCGTGAAGAAGTCTATTTGGCTTTAGAATCTAAATTAAAAGAAATGAAAGCTGTGGGTCCTATTCCTGATGTGCTTACTTTTGCCGGTAATGGAGAGCCTACTTGTCATCCATCTTTTCCCGAAATCATAGATGATACGCTTGCGCTTCGTAATGAGTATTTTCCAAACGCAAAGGTAAGTGTATTAAGCAATTCTACCTTTATTCATCGTCCTGCAGTGTTTGCTGCGCTTGCCAAGGTGGATAATAACATCTTAAAATTAGATACGGTAGATGAGGAGTATATTCATGCGCTAGATCGTCCCGGAAGTAACTATTCTGTTCCGAATATTATCAGTCAGCTCAAGGCTTTTAATGGGAATTGTATTATTCAAACTATGTTTCTTAAAGGGAGCTATCAAGGAAAAGAGATGGATAATACGTCAGATGAGTATGTACTTCCATGGATTGAAGCGGTGAAAAATATTGCTCCGCGGCAAGTAATGATCTATACTATTGATCGCGAAACTCCTGATCACGATTTGCAGAAAGCTTCTCCCGAAGAACTTGATAGGATCGTTGGACTGCTTGCCAAAGAGCATGTTTTGGCTACAGCTTCATATTAGTTTTGGATATAAATTCTATAAATGGATAAGCCACAAATTAGTTGCACATCCGTTTAGCAAACTAATTTGTGGCTTATTATGATGAAGATTCCAGAGTTTATTTACGAATAATTTCGTTTGCTCTCTCTAAAGCTGCATTGATATTATCACGGATATTTTCTTCGCCAAGCAGTTCGTAGAAACCTGATTTTTGAAGTACATGGTGTACTTTCTCATTGACCCCTGAAAGCACAACGGTTATTTTTTCTTTCTTCGACATTCTACAAAGATTTGTAAGATTGTGAATTCCTGTAGAATCAATAAATGGAACTTTACGCATGCGGATAATGCGTACTTTGGGACGATCACCCATTTGTACCATCTGCTCTTCAAACTTATTGGCTATACCGAAGAAATATGGTCCGTCTATTTCGTATACCTCTACTCCCGAAGGAATAACCAGATGTTCTTCATGGACAGCTATGTCCAGTTCTTCGTTTGGGTCTATTTCATCCGTTATGAACGATATTTCCGTTGTTTCGGCTACACGACGCATAAACAGTAAGCAAGCAATGACTAAGCCGACTTCAATTGCGATAGTCAGGTCGAAGATGACCGTGAGGAAAAACGTGATTAATAACACAGCAATGTCCGATTTCGGGTTCTTCATCAACGCTCTAAAAGTACGCCATTCACTCATGTTATAGGATACTACTACCAATACACCGGCGAGGCAAGCCATTGGAATGTATTGAGCCAGAGGCATAAGGAATAGTAAAATCAATAATAAAACAACCGCATGGATAATTCCGGCTACAGGAGTTTTTCCACCATTATTAATGTTGGTCATGGTTCGGGCAATGGCACCTGTTGCAGGAATACCACCAAAGAGTGGAGTGATAATATTGGCAGCTCCTTGTGCTATTAATTCTGTATTAGAATTATGCTTATCACCGGTCACACCGTCAGCTACAGTTGCAGATAGTAATGATTCTATGGCACCTAATACAGCAATGGTTATGGCTACAGGAAATAATCCTTTCATCGATTCCCATGTTAGTGCAGGCACTTGAGCGTCAGGTAATTGAGAGCTGATGCTGAAACGGTCGCCAATCGTGTCAATGGTATCAATGCCCCCGTATATTTTTAGGATGTAAGTAACTATCGTTATAAGAATAATAGCAATCAATGACCCCGGAATCTTTTTAGAAAACTTTGGGGTAATGGCAATAATTCCTATGCTTGCCACACTCATGATGGTGTTCCACCAATTAATGCTATCGAAATGTTTAAAGTAGATCAACCACTTGTCTACAAAGTCTCCCGGCATTTTTTCTCCTCCGAAAGTGAGTCCGAAAATATCAGCTATTTGTGTGGTGAAAATTGTCACAGCAATACCGCTGGTAAAGCCAACGATGATAGGGTAGGGCATAAATTTAATAATAGCACCTAGCTTAAATACTCCCAATAGAATGAGTAATATTCCTGCCATGATGGTGGCGATGATTAATCCGGCTTCTCCATATTGCTGAATGACGCCATAAATAATCACGATAAACGCACCGGTAGGCCCTCCAATCTGTACCTTGCTTCCTCCTAGAAATGAGATGATGAATCCTCCGATAATGGCAGTAATAATACCTTTTTCCGGAGATACTCCCGAAGCAATACCGAACGCTATGGCCAGAGGAAGTGCCACGATACCTACAATGATACCGGCCATCAAATCCGCCATGAATAGTTGTTTAGAATAATTTTTCAAAGCAGTGAGTAGCTTTGGTTTAAATTCAAATGCTTTCATTCTATTTGTATATAAGTAGTTGATTATTAGATCTTTGCCGTTCGTTCTAAAATGAACTACAAAGATACAAAAAAATATTAGTAGTGTGTTGTAAAACATGTTTAGTTCTGCTGCTATAAAGGAAGGATGCGCTTTATTAATTAATTTGTTATATTTCCTTTATAGATAAAGTAGAATGCGCTCTTTATTTTTATTGGGCACGCTTAGAAATCAATATTTTTATGTAAGTTTGTGTTATTTAATGCAAACCAGGCAGTAGTGGCAAAGATTAATTTCCAATTCTAAAATATAAAGATTATGACTAAAAGTATTAAAGGAACTCAAACCGAAAAAAATCTGATGCATTCATTTGCCGGAGAATCACAGGCAAGAATGCGCTACACTTATTTTGCAAGTGCTGCTAAAAAAGAAGGTTTCGAACAAATTGCGGCTATTTTCACTGAAACAGCTGATCAGGAAAAAGAGCATGCAAAGCGTATGTTTAAGTATCTTGAAGGAGGAATGGTAGAGATCACAGCCAGTTTCCCTGCGGGAGTAATCGGTACCACACTCGAAAATCTTCAGGCCGCTGCCGCTGGTGAGCATGAAGAATGGTCATTAGATTACCCTCATTTTGCCGATGTGGCCGAAGAAGAAGGTTTTCGTGAAATCGCAGGCATGTATCGCAACATAGCTAAAGCTGAAAAAGAGCATGAAGAGAGATATCTTGCTTTCGTGAATAACATCGAAACAGCCTCTGTATTTGCGAAAGAAGGAGAAGTTCTTTGGCAGTGTCGCAATTGTGGTTATGTACATTCGGGTAAAACAGCCCCTAAAGCGTGTCCGGCATGTTTACATCCGCAATCTTATTTTGAAGTGAAGAAGGAAAATTATTAAGAACCTTTCTTCAGCCTCTAAGAACTCCTTATGTCATTCATTTTAGAATGTATAAGGAGTTTTTTAATGGATTTAAAACTGATGTAATTGCGTAAAGAAGTTCTCTTTCTCTCTATAAAAGTATCTATTTTTCAGTATGCCCTACAGCCCTTCTGAGAGGGGTTTGTTGAATGTACGATATCAGCGTGTTGAAAGCGGACGTTCAACACGCTGATATCGTACATTCAACACGTTGAAGTTATAACTTCAGTTTTAAGTGCTGTATTTGTCAATTAATATGTGTTTTTGAAGGATTATCTTATGTTGTTTAACACAAGATAACATTTAATACTGTCTACGGTAACATTTTATTCCGTCCGCTTAACCGTTACCACCGTGAGCATTAACAAATATTCGTATATTTATCTACCGTATGTTCTATTTTTGCTACACCAAATAATTAACCATTAAATAATGTACCATGAGAAAAACACTCTTTGAAAAATGCATGGCTGCGCATCTATCTAGCATTGCATTGGCAATCTTATTTTTTTTGCCGGCAACAAGCAGCTTAAGGGCTAATCCTTTTCAAGATAAATCAATATCGGGTATTGTTACTTCTGCCTCAGATGATGAACCTCTTATTGGGGTAAGTGTTGTGGTAAAAGGAACTACGAACGGAATCGTAACTGATTTTGAGGGAAAGTATTCTTTGAAAGTCAATGAAGGACAAACACTTGTTTTTTCTTACATTGGCTATGTAACTCAAGAAATTAAGTATACAGGGCAACCAACTCTTAATGTAATTCTGAAAGAGGATACCAAACTGCTTGATGAGGTAGTAGTCATAGGTTATGGTGTTCAGAAGAAGAAACTGAATACGGGAGCTACCGCGCAAGTGAAAGGTGAATCGCTTGCCAAATTGAATACTACGAGTCCTTTGCAGGCCATGCAGGGACAAACCCCAGGCGTAAATATTTCTTCTACTTCTGGGCAGCCGGGTGCCGATATGAAGGTTACTATCCGTGGCTTAGGCACAGTGGGAAAATCGGGACCATTATATATTATCGATGGAATTGAAGGAGATATTTCAATTTTGAATGCAGCTGATATTCAATCTATTGATGTGTTAAAGGATGCTGCTTCGTCTGCGATATATGGTGCTCAAGCGGCCAATGGTGTTGTATTGGTGACTACTAAGCAGGGAACAAAGGGTAAGGGACAGGTATCGTTTGATGCTTATTATGGTGTCCAAAATGTAGCTCGTAAGACCGATATGCTTAATTCTAAAGAGTATATGACTATTATGAATGAGCAAGCTTTAAATTCAGGATCACCAATGATTGATTTTTCGCCTGAAGTACTTCCTGATATATATACATGGTCTAAGGATGCTGATGGAAACTTATCTAATCCTATTCTAATCGATACAGACTGGATTGATCAAATGTTTAAAAAGGATGCTAAGACAGAGAATTATTCTTTGAATATTAACGGAGGTTCGGAGTCTTCTGCTTACGCTATTTCTCTTAACTACACTTCACAAGAAGGTATCGTAGGAGGGTCTAAAGTGTCTAATTATGAACGCTATGGTTTTCGTGTAAACTCTGAACACAAATTGTATAAAGATGTATTGAAGGTTGGGCAGCATTTAAACTTTAACTACATCATGAATACAGGTATTAATGTTGGTAATCAATATAATAACACGCTTCGCGGTGCTTTTGCAACTTCGCCGTTATCTCCTGTTTATAGTGATAATAATGCATACGATAGTCCCTATAATGATACCAGTAATTCTGGCTGGTATAAAGGTGATAGCAATCCTTATGGCGTAATGATGACGACTATTAATAATGAAAATGATGCTCAGAAACTTTTGGCTGATGTTTATGCCGAACTTGAGCCTATCAAAAACTTGAAGTTGAAATCTACGTTTGGCATCAATTATTCTTCTTCCGAATTTAGAAGTTTCAATCCTCTATATCGTTTTTCAGAATACATTTATAACGAAAGCCGCACTGTTACTACTCAAAATATGAGTAAGGGACACACGTTAACTTGGACAAACACTGCTGGTTATAATTTTACAATTAATGATGATCATGCTATTGATGTTTTAATAGGTATGGAGTCTGTTCGTTATCAAGGTACTTATTTATCAGCGTCCAATTGGAATCTTTTATCCCAATTCAATGATTTTTCCCATGCTTATTTAGATAACACTACCGGTCAGGCTCATTTGGATGATGATGGTAATGTGGTAGAAACCAGAACTGTAAGTGGAAGGCCTGAAAATCTTTATCGCCGTGTCTCTTATTTTGGTCGTGTAGGATACAACTACAAGGAGAAATACATGTTCAATGCTACATTACGTGCAGATGGGTCATCGAAATTTGCTGCCGGACATCGTTGGGGATATTTTCCCTCTTTTTCCGCAGGCTGGGTGATAACTAATGAAAAATTCATCGAAAGCTCTCAAGGATGGCTTGATTTCCTGAAGTTCCGTGTTAGTTGGGGACAAGTTGGTAACCAGAATATTGATGATTTTCAGTATGCTTCTCCTATTAATACCTCAACAAGTTACAGTAGCAGCAATCCGGCTGCGTTTTACACATTTGGTACTAGTAGAGTGAATGTTGCAGGTGCATACCCAAGCCGTTTATCAAATGAAAAGATTAAATGGGAAACTTCAGAACAGACAAATATTGGTTTTGATGCACGTTTTCTCAGTAGTCGCTTGGGATTAAATGCTGATTTCTATATTAAAACGACAAAAGATTGGCTTGTACAAGCACCTATTTTGGCAACTGCCGGTTCTGGTGCCCCTTATATAAATGGTGGTGACGTAAAAAACACTGGATTAGAGCTTGCATTGACATGGAATGACAATGTTGGTAAGTTCAATTATAATGTAGGCATTAATGGTGCTTACAATAAAAATAAAGTAGGTGCAATTCCAACTGAAGATGGCATTATTCATGGCTTAACAAATATGTTATATGCTAATGCGGGAGAATTTTATCGAGCAGAGAATGATCACGCTATCGGTTATTTTTGGGGATACAAAACTTGTGGCGTTTTCCAAAATGAAGAAGAAATAGCGGCTTGGAATGCAGATGGGAAGCATGGGATTTTGCAAACTGATGCTCAACCGGGTGATGTGAAATATGTAGATCAGAATAAGGACGGGAAAATCAATTCAGAGGATAAAGTAGACTTGGGAAATGGCATGCCTGATGTCACTTTGGGTTTCAATCTCGGATTTGATTGGAAAGGGCTTGATTTCTCAGTCAATGCTACTGGAGTTATGGGAAATAAGTTGGTACAATCGTACCGTGATCACTCTAATAAGAGGGCTAATTATACATCAGCTATTCTTCAAAGGTGGACAGGGGAAGGAACATCTAATAGTATACCTCGCGTTACGGAGGCTAATGTAAACTGGCAATTTTCCGATTTGTATCTGCAAGATGGTGATTTCCTTCGTATAAGCAATATAACTTTGGGTTATGATTTTGCAAAATTGATTAAGTGCAAAAATATTAGTCAATTTAGATTATATGCATCTGTTCAGAACGCATTCACATTTACCAAATATGATGGAATGGATCCTGAGATTGGCTATGGTACTGATGGTTGGGTTTCGGGTATTGATCTGGGCTACTATCCGCGTCCAAGAACTTACCTGTTTGGTGTAAATCTTAAATTCTAATATATAAATAAAGAATCATTATGAATAAGTTCAGACTAAATATATTGGCAATAGGAGCAGTAAGCTTGGGGCTGTTTTCTTGTTCCGAAAGCTTCTTGGATGTTGATCCCTCTACAAGCGTTCTTGATCAGAATTTTTATAAAACAATAGATGATGCCGAAATGGCTCTTGTTGGGTGTTATGATGGTTATCAGCGTACATCTTCTAATGGCAATCAATCATTCTATGTTACTTCTGAGGTTCTTTCAGACAATTGCTTTGGTGGTACGGGGAATACTGATGGGCGTGGATATCAATTGCTAGATCGTTTTGATATCACTCAGTCTCCTTCAGATAATGACATATTTAACGGAACATGGGGCGACTATTATGCGGGAATTTTCCGCTGTAATACATTGCTTCAAAAAATGGGAAATGTTGATTGGGGAGAAGGAAACGAAACCACGCGAAATCGCATTGAAGGTGAGGCGCGTTTTTTGCGTGCAATCATGTATTTTGATTTGGTGCGTTTGTTTGAGAACATACCCCTGCTGCTTGAACCAACTGCCGATAATGTAGTTCAGGAGGATCCTCTGAATGTGTATAAGGCAATTGTTGAAGATCTTGTTTTCGCTAGCGATAATATCTCATACCCGGCTTATTCAGCAGCGTGGGCTGCTGATAATGATGGGCGTGCTACACAGTGGGCCGCTAAAGCGATGTTAGCTCGTGTGTATCTTTTTGCCACAGGTTATTATGGCGAATCTTATTTGGATGGAGTAATTGCTAAAGCAGATGTTTTAGCAGGGCTTGAAAATGTAATTGAAGATGGAAACTTTGGTTTGATTGAGTCTTTTGACGGATTATTTGAACCTTCGGCTGCTGTTGCGGATGAAGAAAGTAATACCTTGGATTTATCAGCATATGCCGGCGCGGGAAACAAAGAAGCAGTATTTACTCAGAAGTTTAATTCGACTCAAGATTATAACGGTAACGTAGATGGTAACGGCTGGTTGGTTATGATGGGTATGCGTAATACAAGCTTTGCTCCTTATGGTCGTGGTTGGGGTGCCTGTACGGTTAATTCTAAATTAGTAGAAGCCTTTAGTAGTTCCGATACTCGTTTGGTCCCATCAATTATTGATATCCAGGGTGAAGGGATAGAGGCTTCTTATGATTTGAAGACTCAGCGAGAATATACCGGTTATTCGGTCAAGAAATACACTCCGATGGCTTTGCCTGACGGCACTGATTATGTGGCTACAATGGGGCAAGGAAGTTTCCAAATTTCTCAGTATCAAGATTATGTTGTAATGCGTTATGCTGACGTTTTGTTAATGGCTGCTGAATTGGGAAGTGCTAATGCACAAGATTACTTTGATCAGGTAAGAGAACGCGCGGGACTTGGAGATGTTAGCGTGACTAAAGAGGGCATAATGAAGGAACGTCGTTTTGAATTTGCTTTTGAAGGAATTCGTTATTGGGACTTACTCCGTCAGGGACTTGATGTTGCTGCAGCTACTATTGCTGAATCGGATGTTGACGTTTTGAGTGGTAATGCTGCTGATAATATAACAATTTCTGCAGATAAGATTAAAGCAACAAAAGGTTTCATGCAGATTCCGAATACTCAAATTACTCTTTCCGGAGGCGTTCTTAAACAAAATGCAGGTTGGAACTAAATTTAGATATGAATATGAAAAAAGTTAATAAAACAATAGTATACTTGATAGTAGGCCTTTTACCGCTTATTTCAGCTTGTAGTCCTGATGATTTTGGACTAGGTTCAACTTTATCAAAAGCGGATTTAAAGTATAGCATAACTCAAGATCCGAGTGACCCAAATACCATTATTCTTGAAAGTTTAACTCCTAATGCAATTCCTTGTTGGACTACTCCTGCCGGACGTTCAACAAAAGTTAACGATAAGGTACAGATTGCTTTTCCGGGTGAATACTCTTTTGTATATAGTGTAATGGTAAATGGAGGATATGTTCAGGCAGATACGTTTAAACTAAACCTGACTACAACAAATCTGAATTATGTAGATAATGAGTATTATAAAATGCTGACTGGCGGAGTTGGCAATTCTAAACGATGGATTGTAGATAATGGCTCTTATGGACTAGCCGCAGGAGCTATGGCATATGGAGATCCTACGAGCACAAAGAATGCGAGTATGGCTTTTAATAATTATGACACAAACTGGGCACCTTCAGGCAATGCTAATGGTAGTACTGATACTGATATGCACTATGGCCGTGTAATGGAGTTCAGCTTGGATGGTGGCCCTTATATGAAAGTATATGAGAGCGATGGAAGTCTGCTTCAATCGGGTACATATAGCCTTGATGTGAATACAGTTAAGATATCTACTACAGACGCTTCTATTTTGAGCCCGGATAATTTTGTTGCCAATGTTGCCAATTGGAATAAGAATTTGCAAATAGTAGAATTGACTAATAATCGTATGTGTGTTGCTACAATGCGTACTAACAGCGAAGGTTCATGGTGGTATTTCTGGAATTATGTTTCTGAAGACTATGCTAATAGTTATGTTCCGGCAGATGAACCAGACCCTAATTTTACATTTGATATTGATCAAGCTGCTGCATTGTGTCAGGGCTACTCTCAAAAATGGGTCTTGTCGAAGCAAACTCCTTTTAATTGGGCTAATTTGGATGCTTCACTTATGAACAGTAGTTGGGTAGACAATGCTACTTACGCAGATTGGACCGGATTTAATGCTTCGGCAACAACTAATTATGCGAAAGCCTCAATTACATTCAAATCAAATGGGAGTGTTGATGTGGTGGATAGTGATGGAAAATCAGAAACCGGTTCTTATTCGCTTGATTCTAAGAAAAATTTGATTACTTTCTCAGGGGTGAAGCCTAACATTTATATATCTGGCGGATGGGTTTATGCTTCAACGACTGATGATAATCAATGGAAAATCCTTGATATTGATATGAAGTTTGATAAACCTTATGGAATTTGGATGGGTAAGCGCGATTCATCTCAAAAGCAATATATGTGTTATTATTTTGTTGTTGACGAATCGGGCTTTGATGTTACAGCTAAAAATGAACTGTCATCGGGTAGCACTCAAATTTGGAAAATGGATACTGCTACTCCATTTGATTGGGGCAGCTTGTGGGGAGTAAGATTAAATGGCTTTTCTTCAATAACCGATTATCCTAGTTGGACTGAATATACGACTGATGCCATTGCTAATTTTGATAAGTGCAGAGTTTCTTTTTCAAGTGACGGAACAGCCTCGTTTACCAATGATAGTGGAGAAAAAGCAGCAGGAACATTCACTGTTGATGAAACAGGAGAGAACATTACCTTTGTGGATATGGATGTAAGTTTTAACATTGTAAGCTGGATTAATTGCACTACATCTGATAAACAGTGGAAGATTTTCTCCACGGAATATACTTCAGACAAGCTTAGTGCTATTTGGTTTGGAGCTCTTTCTTCGGATAAATCCCAATATATGGTTTATAAATTTGTGAAAACAAAGAAATAGTCTAAGTGAGATCTAAACGGTTTTAGAAGTGGGGTGTTTATTATAAAATTTAAGCGCCCCACTTTATCTTATTTTAAATATATAGAAATGATAATGAAGTGTTTTTGGAGAAAATTATTCTTGCTTGTATTAACAATTTCACTAACACAATGTAGTGGTAGCGGTGGCACTGAAGAACCGATAGTAGAGGAAGCGATGTTGTCTGTTTCTCCTTTGACTTTGAATTTTAGCTATGATGGGGGACAGAAAACGATCTCTATTTTATGCAGTGGGACGTGGCAGATAGCTACTCCTGCTGGTTCTTGGTGCTTGCCTTCCATTCAAACGTCTAAGGGAGATGTTATCGTGTCACTTACGGTCTCTGCAAATGAGCTAACAACGAATCGTACGATTGACTTGACTGTCTCGTCTCCAAATGCGACATCTATTGTCTTAAAAATCACGCAGGATGCAAATCCTGATAATTCTAAGGTGGATTATATTGAACCTGATCAAACTGGCATGATTGATGATGCCTTGGTGTTGGCTGGTAAAATTAAATTGGGTTGGAATTTGGGCAACTCTATGGAAATACCACTTACTTCTGGAGGTGAAACAGGTTGGGGAAATCCCAAGACTACTAAAGCGATGATTGATGCGGTGAAAAATGCAGGATTTAATGCTGTTCGCATTCCTTGTGCATGGGATAGCTATGTAGAAGATCGATCAACATATAAAGTAAAAGATTCTTGGTTTTCCCGTGTGAAAGAGGTTGTAGATTATTGTGTAGACAACGAGATGTATGTCATTCTAAATATTCATTGGGATGGAGGCTGGCTTGAAAATAATCCTATTGCTGCTAAGCAGGAAGAGGTGAACAAAGAACAAAAAGCTTTGTGGAAACAAATTGCGATTTATTTTCGTAACTATGATCAGCATTTGCTCTTTGCAGGAACCAATGAGGTGCATGTGGCAGATGTTTATTCGGACCCTACAACTGAAAATAATACAGTGCAACAATCCTATAATCAAACTTTTGTGGATGCTGTGCGTGCTACCGGTGGAAAGAATACATATCGTAGCCTGATTGTGCAAACGTACAATACGAATATTGCTTATGGAGTGAAATACATGAAGCTTCCCACAGATACTGCACAAAAGCGTATGATGGTGGAGGTCCATTATTATGATCCGTATAATTTTGCTTTAGATACTGGAGCTACTGCTATCAATCTGTGGGGAGCAGACTACAAACAGTATGGTTCTGTAGATACTTGGGGACAGGAAGACTATCTGGAAACGACCTTCGCTTCTGTAAAAACGACCTTTGTGGATAAGGGTTATCCTGTGATTCTGGGTGAGTATGGGGCAGTCAGGCGTTCTTCACTTACGGGTGATGCGTTGACGCATCATTTAGCTTCTCGTGCTTACTATTTGGGTAGTGTTACTACTGCCGCAAAGAAGTACGGTATGGTGCCTTTCTATTGGGATAATGGAGGTACCGAAAATGCAGGAATGGGAATATTTAATCGCTCTTCTGCTACTATCTTTGATCAACTGGCGGTTGAAGCTCTTGTAAGCGCTTCTGCAACGAATTATCCGTACTGATTTGTTTTGGATTTTTAAGATAAATAAGAGAGGATAGCTTTGGCTTTTATATCAGCAGGTTTTCCTCTCTTATTATTCTAGCGCATATCGAAACGATTTATAAGATGGCTTTTACCTAGAACGTTTGTAATGCTATAAGTTTCATTTTATTTCTTGGCGTGAGGATAGTCTATAGTATAGTGCAATCCGCGGCTTTCTTTGCGTTCTATAGCTTGCCTCATGATGAGATAGCCCACGTTGATTACGTTACGCAATTCGCAGATTTCTTTTGAAGCAAAACTGCGTTTGAAGAGACTCTCTGTTTCTTCATAAATAATATCCAGTCGGTCCCAGGCACGTTTTAAACGGAGATCGGAGCGAACAATACCTACATATGCACTCATCAGTTGATTGACTTCCTTCATGCTTTGCGTGATGAGCACCATCTCTTCGGGTGAACTGGTACCTTCATCGTTCCATTCGGGGATCTGCTCATTGTATGAATAGTTTTCTATGGTCTCCAAACTGTGTTGGGCGGCTGCATCGGCATAAACTACAGCTTCTATGAGTGAGTTTGATGCTAATCGGTTGCCTCCGTGCAGACCGGTGCATGAACATTCTCCTATGGCATAGAGTCGCTCTATGGATGATTGTCCATTCAAATCTACCTTGATGCCACCGCAGAGGTAATGGGCCGCAGGGGCTACAGGAATGTATTCTTTAGTAATATCAATGCCTAAGCTGAGACATTTTTCGTAGATGTTAGGAAAGTGTTTCTTGGTTTCTTCGGGATCTTTATGAGTTACGTCAAGATAGACGTGATCGTCTCCTCTGTTTTTCATTTCATTGTCGATGGCACGAGCTACTATGTCTCGTGGAGCTAGAGATAGGCGTACGTCATATTTCTGCATGAACTCTTTTCCATCCATGGTGCGAAGCACACCGCCATATCCTCGCATGGCCTCGGTGATGAGGTATGATGGGCGGTCTCCCGGATGATAGAGAGCTGTAGGGTGGAACTGGATGAACTCCATGTCTTTCACGGTTCCTTTTGCCCGGTAAACCATTGCAATACCGTCTCCGGTAGCTACGAGCGGATTAGTTGTTGTTTGATATACCGCTCCTACACCTCCGGTGGCCATCAGTGTTATTTTAGCCAGATAAGTATCTACTTTTCCGGTGGTTGGATCGAGAATATAAGCACCGTAACATTGAATGTCTGGTGTTTGTCTGGTTACCTCTACACCTAAATGGTGCTGGGTAAGTATCTCAATGGCAAAATGATTCTCAAAGACGCTGATATTGGGATGTTGCTTAACAGCGGCGATGAGACTGTCCTGAATTTCGGCACCGGTATTGTCTTTGTGGTGCAAGATGCGGAACTCTGAGTGACCGCCTTCTCGATGAAGATCGAACTCTCCTTTATCATTCTTATCAAAATTTACGCCCCAACTGATGAGTTCTTTTATTTGTTTAGGTGCTTCACGTATCACCTTTTCTACGGCCGATCGGTCGCTGATCCAATCACCCGCAATCATGGTGTCTTCAATATGTTTTTCGAAGTTGTCTACCAGTGTGTTGGTCACCGAAGCTACGCCGCCTTGGGCGTAATAGGTGTTGGCTTCTTCTAGTTCTGTTTTACATACGAGGGCTACTTTGCCTTTATGTGCCACTTTTAGGGCGAAACTCATGCCGGCTATGCCGGAACCGATTACCAGAAAATCGAATTTCTTAATCATGATGTTGTAGTTTGCTGGTTGAGGTTTTTTGTATCAAAAGCGGACAGATTAATGTATTGTCTTTGCTTAAGCACTAGCCATCAACATTATTTTTGTTTTGCAAAACTACGAAATTACTTTATTCATTGTGCTTTTCGTTGGCATTAATTCATAAAATTGCTAACTTGCCGGCAAAATCAGGCATTATGAATCGTATTTTTCATGCTCGCATCATTTGGTATCAATACATTTATTTACTGCTGTTGGCACTAGTTACGCTTTTTTTGATCTGGGAGAAGCATGCTTTGCCGGCTTTGTTGTTCGCACTTTTGATGGTAATGCTTATCGAGAAAATTGTTCATACTACTTATACAGTGACTTCGGATGGTGAGCTTATCCTTTATTTTGGTCGGTTTTCAAAAAAACGTAAAATAGCCATTGCAGACATTCTTTCGGTTGAAAAGGCCAATTCGATGCAGCTTGGTGGTTTTTCAATTACAAACTATGTATTAATTCGCTATGGATATAAAAAATATGTGGCTGTGTTGCCTCTCCATGAACAAGAGTTTATTGCGCTTTTGAAGAAATATTTATCTGAAACATTACATACTATTTGAGGATGAAAAAGAATTGTTTGCTGGCATGTTTCGTCTTGTTTGCCTGTTTTCCTGTACTATGGGGACAAAGTGCCGTTACGGCCAAGATTGATCAGTTATTGAGTGATGATCTGTTGGTGACTTCGGATGTGGGCATTTCGGTATATGATCTGACGGATAGTATTCCTATCTATAACTATCGGGATAAGAAAATGGCTCGTCCGGCTTCTACCGAAAAACTCATAACCTCCATTACTCATCTGAGCAGGCTGGGCATGAATTGTCGCTTCACTACTGCTGTGAAATACACCGGTCGCATAGACGATGACGGTGTTCTTCATGGTGATCTGTATGTTTGTGGAGGCTTTGATCCCGAGTTTATGGATAATGACATGGATGAATTGGTTACTGATCTTAAACGGGTAGGGCTTACAAAAGTTAAAGGGAAGGTATATGGCGATGTTTCGTTTATGGATTCGCTTTACTACGGTGCGGGATGGTGCTGGGACGATGCTCCTTATGATTTTCAACCTATGCTTTCTCCACTGATGTTTCATAAAGGGTATGTAGAGGTAGCGGCTATGCCCGATGTAGCAGGTAAACCTGCAAAGATCTCGTTGATGCCACAATCTTCTTATTATTCGGTCGATAATCAGACGCTCTCCTCTCAGGTGGAAAACCCTTCGTTTAGCGTGAATCGCGACTGGATGCACAACGACAATAGGCTGTTTCTATCGGGTAATGTATCTGCTAAAAGTAATGCTATTATAACTGTCTACGGCTCGGCTGAGTTCTTTATGCATGCGTTTATGGAGCGAGTGCGTGGGCAAGAAATAACAATGAAACGATTTGGAGGATTTGAAACGACGCCACCTGATGCCCAATTGCTCATAGAGAAGAACCATACAACGGCTGATGTGCTCCATCGAGCATTGAAGGAAAGTGATAATCTGTCTGCAGAAGCTTTGTTCTATCATCTTGGCGCTTGGCAAAAAGGAAAAGATAGTTGTCATGTATCTGCTAAAGATGGTGTGGTAGCTATCAAGGAGTTTATCAAAGAACTTGGATTCGACTCTGAGAGTTACGAGATATATGACGGGTGTGGGGTTTCATTATATGACTATGTTACTCCGGAATTGATGCTTGCTTACTTAAAATATGCGCATCAACGGCCGGAAATTTATAAAGAGATATTTGACGCACTTCCGGTTGCCGGAATTGATGGTACCTTGAAAGGTAGAATGAGAAATGGAAAAGCTTTTGGTAATGTACGTGCAAAAACCGGAACTGTATCGGGCATTAGTACGTTGGCTGGTTATCTGCGGGCTGATAATGGGCACGAATTGGCTTTTGTCATTATGAATCAGAATGTGGCGGATACTAAAAAAGCCCGCACATTCCAAGATAGGGTGTGCGAGCTTCTTTGTACAATGAAATAGGATCAGCCTATTATTACATGTATATTGAGAGCTAAATTTCCAGGTTTTCTCTGCAGGCTTTTAGAGCTTATAATCAGCCCAGTTTACATTCTTCATGTCACCTGTCCGGTTAAGAGCTGCGTGCATGCCTAGTGCGGCTTGTATGCAGTGTGGCGTTTGTCCTTTGCCCGAAATCTTCACGTAATCCCACAAAATCTGTTTGTAATCAGGGTGAACACAGTTCTCAATAATCGTTTGAGCTCTTTCGCTTGGGCTCTTTCTGCGCAAATCAGCAACGCCTTGTTCGGTGATGAGGATGTTGACTGAATGCTCACTGTGATCTTGGTGAGATACCATCGGAACGATGGAGCTTATTTTTCCATCTTTGGCAACTGAAGGGCAAGTAAAGATAGACACGTATGCATTACGTGTGAAGTCACCCGAACCACCGATGCCGTTCATCATCTTTGTTCCGCCAATGTGGGTGGAATTGATATTTCCATAGATATCAGCTTCAATAGCTGTATTGATAGAAATAATACCCAAACGGCGTACTACTTCAGGGTTGTTTGATATTTCGGATGGACGAAGAATCAATTTGTCACGGAAGAAATTGATGTTATCATAGATGTCTGTAAGGCAATCGTTGGTAACAGTCAGCGAGCAGGTGCTACCAAATTTGATGCGTCCTTCTTTCATTAGTGCAATAACCGAGTCTTGAATAACTTCCGTATACATTTCGAAAGCAGGAATCGTTTTGTCGCGTCCCAAAGCGCCTAATACAGCGTTGGCTATGTTACCCACACCTGATTGCAACGGGAGGAATGTTGATGGAATGATTCCGCGTTTCATATCTGCGGCAAGGAAGTCGGCTACGTTTTGTCCGATCTGGTCAGTCAATGGGTCGGCTGCGGCAAATGAACGGGCTTCGTCCGGCTTGTTCACTTCAACGATACCGACAATTTTCTTTGGATCTACCTGAATGTATGGCAAGCCTATTCTATCACTTGCTTTATAGATTGGAATTTCGCGGCGGTAAGGAGGGTCGAGTGGTTCGTATACATCGTGCATTCCCATCATATTTTTGCTATGGGCGCTGTTCAATTCTACGATGATTTGATCTGCCAGGCGACAAACGGTTGGGGCAATGCCACCGGCAGCAGTCAGATAAATTTTCCCGTCAGCAGTTACTTCGCATGCTTCGATGATGGCTATCTTGACTTTGCCCATAAAACCATATCGTACCTCTTGCGCCATTTGCGAGAGATGAATATCGTTATAGGCTATCTCGCCATTGTTCACTGCTGCCCGAAAGTCTTTATTGGTCGTGTAAGGGGCACGATAGCGAATTGCTTTCGCACGAGATAATATCCCATCACACGAGTCACCTGTGGAGGCACCGGTAAAGATTCCGATCTGAAAAGGATTTCCTTTGGCGTGTTCTGCTTCTGCTATTTTTGCTATTTCTGCCGTAACAGCTTTGGCCGTTCCTGCGGGAGTAAATCCGCTAAGGCCGATGTTGTAGCCATGTTTCACAAGGCTTGCAGCTTCTGCTGCGCTAATAAAATTGAGTGACATAGATAATAGTATATTTTCTTAAGTTTTAATGATTGCTAATACTTTCGTTGAAGTATTTCTGACCAGATAATGGCTCTACGAGCATCTTCTGCAGAGTGAATGCCGAAATCTTGTTTCTCAGCTTCGGGTGGAGATACCTCCGGTGTTGGATTGTTTTTTCTGTCGAGAGAAGAATAAGCGGATTTCTTTAAAGGTTTTTCCTTTTTGGGAGGAGAATCAGTTGCTGCCGCAACGATAACCGTTTCCGCACGAGGTTGTTCATTTTTTAGCTCAGTAGGGAACCACTGTTCCCAATTTCCAGGAAGAGTTGTTTCTGTGTTCTGCTGTTCTTTCCCTTTAGGAAAAGGCGTGCGTGGATTTGCATCAGTTTTCTCAGCTTTATTTTTGCTAACTTGTCTGATTATTGCGATGCCAATAACGCTCGCTATCAATAGAAATTGCAGGATATCTCCCATACTCTATATTTTGAATTATTGTCCAAAGGTAGGCATTAAATCTGATAGTAACCAACATTTTAGCATGAAAAAAGGGCAACTTCACAGCTCCCCTTTATTTTTTTAACCTAAACCTTAACTATGAAAAAATCTAATGTTTCTTTCATTTCACAAATATGTGAATTTGAATTAAATATTGCAAGTAAATCTTCAAAAAGATATTCTTTGGTTAACATTTATTATAATCTGTAACATTGAATGCTACTGATCTTCTTTTTATCTCTCTCGATAGAGCGGAAAAATAGGGTGAAGTAGGCTTGACTGTTAGAGCTTCGTTACTGAGATGCTTGTATGTTGGATAAGTGCAACCGTGAATGGGTTCAAATGCAACCGTCATTTAGTGAAAGTGCAACCGCTATTTGGGAGACGAATATGGTAGATTTGCAATATTTACGTTAGGGTTCATCGCAGTTACCAAGGTTACGCATTTATGCATAATGAGCAAAAATCATCCACGCTATTCGTTGTTGAGCCAAAACATCGCCGTCGGCAGCAATTTAGAACGCTTTCTTTTTCTTCTTCTTTTTCTATCGACGTAGTCGATATTCTCTTCTCTACTTTACTCTGCTTTACTCTTCTCTACTCTACTGGCTATGTTTAGGTTCCTGTTTTTACCTTTTAGCGTCTATTATTATTTAATACCTATTTTGCATTATCTCTCTCTTATTAGGCATTATTTCGCATATAAAAGACTTTATATTGTATAAATACACGTAATTTGATGCCCTCTCTTTCATATTTAGTTTCCGTTGGAATGGAACGGTCCTTTCCATCGGAAAGTTTTCTTTTTGGCGTTGCTTTCCGGTATTATTTGATCATTAAGCAGTATCTTTGCAGTCTCTAATTTTAATTAAAAAATAGAAGATTATGAATGAATTGACGGGAGCAGACTTTAAATCTGCAACTGCTGATGACAACAAGAAGTTGTTTATTGAGACTTATGGTTGCCAAATGAATGTGGCCGATAGCGAAGTGGTTGCCTCTGTGATGCAGATGGCGGGTTATTCTGTGGCTGAAACGCTCGATGAGGCTGATGCTGTGTTTATGAATACTTGTTCTATCCGCGACAATGCGGAACAAAAGATTCTGAATCGCTTGGAGCATTTTTATTCTTTAAAAAAGAAGAAGAAACACTTTATTGTAGGTGTGCTGGGATGTATGGCAGAGCGTGTGAAAGATAAGTTAATCGAAGAGCACCATGTTGATCTGGTGGTTGGTCCGGACGCTTATTTGACTTTGCCTGATCTGGTGGCAGCTGTAGAAGTCGGTGAGAAAGCGATTAATGTAGCGTTGTCTACCACGGAGACTTATGAGGACGTGATGCCTTCTCGTATTTGTAGCAATCATGTCTCTGCATTTGTTTCCATTATGCGTGGTTGCAATAACTTTTGTACGTATTGCATTGTGCCTTATACCCGCGGACGCGAGCGCAGTCGTGATGTCGTTAGTATTCTTAATGAAGTGAAGGATCTTATTGATAAAGGGTACAAAGAGGTGACACTGCTTGGTCAGAATGTTGACTCTTATCATTTTGAAAATGAGAGCGGCATTATAACATTCCCGAAACTGCTTCGAATAGTAGCCGAAGCTGCACCCGGAATGCGTATTCGTTTTAGTACTTCGCATCCAAAGGATATGTGCGACGAAACGTTGCAAGTCATAGCAGAAGTGCCTAATGTTTGTAAACATGTGCATTTACCTGTACAGAGTGGTAGCTCGCGCATACTGAAATTAATGAATAGAAAATATACGCGTGAATGGTACTTGGATCGTGTAGCTGCTATTAAGCGAATCATACCTAATTGTGGATTGAGTACCGATCTCTTTTGTGGTTTTCATTCCGAAACGGACGAAGATCATCAACTCTCCCTTTCATTGATGGAAGAGTGTGGTTACGATGCTGCGTTTATGTTTAAATATTCGGAACGTCCCGGAACGTATGCTTCTAAGCATTTGTCCGATGATATTCCCGAAGAAGTGAAAGTAGCTCGCTTAAACGAAATTATAGCATTACAGAGTCGTTTGTCTGCTCGGTCGAATACTCGTAGTATTGGTCAAACATACCAAGTGCTTGTTGAAGGAGTATCTAAGCGTTCACGCGAGCAACTCGTTGGCAAGACCGAGCAAAATAAAGTAGTGGTATTCAATAAAGGAAATCACAAAATAGGTGATTTTGTAAACGTGAAAATAACCGAAGCTAGTTCAGCGACTCTCAAGGGAGAAGCTATTGACTAAGTTCGTTATAACAAACTACATCAAAAAATGAGCCACAGATTAATAATCCGTATGATCTGTTAATCTGTGGTTACTTCTGATATTTACCCATCTTATATTCTCTTCATTTACGTTCAGCTTCAGGCATCACAAGCCACAAGATGATGTAGATTATTACACCTGCAAATGCGGTAAATACGGTTAGTAAAGCATATACTAATCGGGTGATGGTATAATCGAATCCAAAATATTCGGCTAGTCCGCCGCATACACCAGCAATCTGTTTGTTGCTGGATTTAGTTAATTGCTTGTTCATAAATTTAGTAGATATTAATTCTGTACTCTGACAAATATATGTATATTTTCCTTTCTCTTGGTTTATTATAATATTAAAAGACCTTAACAAATCTCCTTTACGTCGCTTTTTATTTGTTTATTTGCACCAAATTCGGGTGTATTGCAGCTTGTTGGTATGAGCTGCATTCTAATTTGTAATAAAACCAATGAATAAACTCATTATAGATACTTGTCCGCTTTGTGGTGGCACACATATAAAGCACTTTATCACTTGTACGGATTTTTATGCTTCCGGGGAGCAATTTGAGTTGTTCAGATGCGATGATTGTCGTTTCACTTTTACTCAAGGGTTTCCTGTAGAAAATGAGATTGGAAAGTACTACGAAACGCCTGATTATATTTCACATTCTGATACGAAGAAAGGGACGATGAACTTTATTTATCATTACGTGAGGAGACACATGTTGAACAAAAAAGCTCAGTTGGTACTTAAAGAAACCCGTCGACGCTCAGGAAAGATACTCGATATTGGTACGGGAACCGGCTATTTTGCCAATGCGATGCAATTGCGAGGCTGGGAGGTGGAAGCTATTGAGAAGAATGCGTCCGCCCGTGCATTTGCGAAAGAACATTTTCTGCTGGATGTAAAAGATGAGGGGGCGTTGAACGATCTTCCTTCAGGGGAATTTGATGTGATAACTCTTTGGCATGTGATGGAGCATTTAGAGCATTTGGGAGAGACTTGGCAACGCGTTTTCGAGCTTCTTACTGATAGAGGGGTACTTGTGGTTGCCGTACCTAATTGCGCATCTTATGATGCCGAAAAATATGCCGAACATTGGGCTGCTTATGATGTTCCCCGCCATTTGTGGCATTTTACTCCCGCTACTATGCAGCAATGGGGAGCAAAATATGGGTTTATACTTGCTGCCAGACACCCAATGCCTTTTGATGCCTTTTATGTATCCATGTTAAGTGAAAAATATCGAGGCAATTCCTTTTCTTTTTTAAAAGGGATGGTAGTCGGTTCACTTGCCTGGTTTAGTGCGCTGGCAAAAAAGGAGAGAAGTAGTTCAATGATTTATGTATTCAGGAAGAAACGATAATGAAAAGTAAAAATAGAAATAATTCGGTTTCTTATTTCGATATGCAGTTTATAACTTCAAGTATCAGCACCATGCTTGTGTTGTTGTTGCTTGGACTAGTTGTTTTCTTTGTGCTGGCAGCGAATAATCTTTCCGTCTATGTGCGCGAAAATATTAATTTCTCTGTTCTTATCAGTGATGAGATGAAGGAGTCTGATATTATAAAATTGCAAAAAAGGCTGAATGAAGAGCCTTTCGTGAAAGAGTCTGTCTATATCTCAAAAAGTCAGGCACTCAAGGAACAGTCGGAAGCGATGGGTACCAACCCTGAAGAATTTCTGGGATATAATCCTTTTACTGCATCCATAGAAGTTAAGTTGCACTCTGACTATGCTAATTCGGACAGTATTGCTAAGATAGAGAAGAAAATAAAAAAGAATACGAATATACAAGATGTGCTTTATCAAAGAGATCTGATAGACGCAGTGAATGAAAACATACGCAATATTAGTTTAGTATTACTGGTTCTGGCTGTGGTACTTACATTTATCTCTTTTGCTTTGATAAATAATACGATTCGTCTGGCCATCTACTCCAAGCGCTTTCTCATTCATACCATGAAGTTGGTTGGTGCAAGTTGGAGTTTTATCCGCAAACCTTTCCTGACTCGGAATATTTGGAGTGGTGTGTTGGCTGCTGTCATTGCCGATGCTATTTTGATGGGAACCGCCTATTCTTTGGTATCTTACGAACCGGAACTGATCCGTGTGATCTCTCCCGAAGTAATGCTGTTGGTCTCTCTTTCCGTGTTAGCCTTTGGAGTGATTATCACATTTTTGTGTGCTTATCTTTCCATTAATAAGTACTTGCGTATGAAGGCCAGTTCCTTATACTATATATAAATAGAAAACTTAAATTCAGAAATAAAATGGTGGATAAACAGAAGTTCGCTTTCGATAAGACCAACTTTATTTTGTTGGCTATCGGCATGGTGATTGTTATTTTGGGTTTTGTGCTGATGGCAGGTCCATCTTCTACAGAATCTGTCTTTCAACCCGATATCTTCAGTGTTCGTCGCATTAAGGTTGCTCCGGTGGTTTGTTTGTTTGGTTTTGTTTTTATGATTTATGCAGTGTTGCGCAAACCTAAAACAAAAGAGTAAGAAATGGGTGATTTAACTATACTACAAACGATCATTATAGCAATAGTTGAAGGATTGACTGAATTCCTTCCGGTTTCTTCTACCGGACACATGATTATTGCGCAAGCTATGCTTGGTGTGCAGAGTACAGAATTTGTGAAGGCATTCACTGTTATTATCCAGTTTGGTGCTATTCTATCTGTGGTTTGTTTGTATTGGAAACGATTCTTCAAATTGAAAGAATGCCGTATCTTTGATCCTAAAGCGCTAGCTGGAGAGGCGTTTGGTGCTCGCTGCAAGATCTATACAAAGCGTTTTCTATATAAGTTTGATTTTTACTGGAAGTTGCTTGTTGCTTTTATCCCGGCTGCTTTTTTCGGTTTCTTATTTAGCGATAAGATTGATGAAATGCTCGAAAGTGTAGCGGTGGTAGCAGTTATGCTTGTGCTTGGCGGTATCTTCATGCTTTTCTGTGATAAAATATTCTCGAAAGGAGATGAAAACATAGAATTAACGGAGAAAAAAGCATTTAATATAGGTCTGTTTCAGTGTATTGCTATGATACCGGGAGTTTCTCGTTCGATGGCCACTATTGTAGGGGGCATGGCACAAAAGATGACTCGTAAAGATGCTGCTGAATTTTCTTTTTTCCTGGCCGTTCCAACGATGTTTGCAGCCACGGGCTATAAAGTGGTCAAGTTGTTTATGAATGGTGGGGCACAAGTGTTAATGGATAACTTGGCGGCACTTATCATTGGCAACATTGTAGCATTTATTGTTGCCTTGTTGGCCATTAAGTTCTTTATCAGCTTTGTTACGAAATACGGATTTAAGGCTTTTGGCTATTACCGTATTATTGTTGGTGGAGTGATTCTTGTGATGTTGATGTTGGGTCATAACTTAGAAATTGTTTGATGAATTTTAAAGAAGGAGAAGTTCTCTATTTTAATAAACCGTTGCAGTGGACGTCTTTCAATCTCGTAGCACGAGTGCGTTTTCACTTGAACCGCAAATTGAAAATGAAGAAATTGAAAGTTGGCCATGCCGGAACGTTAGATCCATTGGCTACAGGGGTGATGATTATCTGTACAGGTAAAGCCACGAAGAGAATAGAAGAGTTTCAGTATCAAACCAAAGAGTATATAGCGACCATTCAGCTAGGGGCAACGACCCCTTCGTTTGATCTTGAGAAAGAGATAGATGCGACTTACCCCACGGAGCATATCACTCCGGAATTGGTGAAAGAGGCTTTGGAGCGCTTTATTGGGGAGATTCAGCAGATACCTCCTGTCTTTTCCGCTTGTAAGGTAGATGGTGCCCGCGCTTATGATCTTGCAAGAAAAGGCAAAGAAGTAGAACTGAAACCGAAGACACTTGTTATAGATGAGATAGAGTTGCTTGAATGCAACTTGCCCGATATAAAAATTCGTGTTGTTTGTAGCAAAGGTACCTATATTCGTGCTTTGGCACGAGATATAGGTGAAGCCTTAAATAGCGGGGCCCATTTGACCGGGTTGATACGCACACGAGTGGGGGAAGTGACATTGGCCCACTGTCTTGCCCCTGATAACTTTCCTGAGTGGCTCGATCACCAGGTTATTGAAGAAGAGAATTAAAACGAATAAACAGCCGTAATATGAAACTGTCGCAATTTAAATTTAAGCTACCCGAAGAGAAGATTGCTTTGCATCCTGCAAAGTACAGAGATGAGTCGCGCCTGATGGTGCTACATAAAAACACTGGAGAGATAGAACATAAAACGTTCAAAGATATTCTGGGTTATTTCGATAATAAGGATGTCTTTATCTTCAATGATACGAAGGTGTTTCCTGCCCGTTTATATGGAAATAAGGAGAAAACAGGTGCGAAAATTGAGGTCTTTTTGCTGCGTGAATTGAACCCGGATCTTCGATTATGGGATGTGTTGGTTGATCCGGCTCGTAAGATTCGCATCGGAAATAAGCTTTATTTCGGAGAAGATGATTCGATGGTTGCCGAGGTGATTGATAATACCACTTCGCGTGGTCGGACGCTTCGTTTTCTTTATGACGGTCCTCATGATGAGTTTAAGAAGTCGCTATACGCTTTGGGTGAAACACCTCTGCCTCACAGCATTATTAAGCGCCCTGTAGAAGAGGAAGATGCTGAACGCTTTCAGTCCATTTTTGCTAAGAACGAAGGTGCTGTTACGGCTCCTACGGCTAATTTGCACTTCAGCCGCGAATTAATGAAACGTTTGGAAATCAAAGGTATAGATTTTGCTTTTGTTACCATGCATGCAGGGTTGGGTAACTTCCGCGATATTGACGTGGAAGATTTGACCAAACACAAGATGGATTCAGAGCAGATGTTTGTTACGGAAGAAGCCGTTAATATTGTCAATAATGCTAAAGATGATGGACATAACATTTGTGCGGTAGGAACTACGGTGATGCGTGCCATAGAAAGTGCGGTAAGTACAGATGGCCACTTAAAAGTGTTCGAAGGATGGACGAATAAATTCATCTTCCCTCCCTATGAGTTTACTGTAGCGAATAGTATGATATCCAATTTCCACATGCCACTTTCTACCTTACTGATGATTACTGCAGCATTTGGTGGTTATGATCAGGTGATGGATGCTTATCAGGTGGCTTTGAAGGAAGATTATCGTTTCGGTACGTATGGCGATGCTATGTTGATTCTGGATAAATAAGAAAGTAATGGCGAAAGTATATTTGGGTCTGGGCACCAATCTGGGTGATAAGGAACAAAATCTTCGCTGTGCAGTGCAAAATATAGAAGAGCGGATAGGGAAGGTCATTTCTCTGTCCGCTTTTTATGCGACTACTCCTTGGGGATTCGATTCTGAAAATTCTTTTCTTAATGCGGTACTCTTTTTGGAAACATCTTTCTCTCCCATAGATGTTTTGCAAAAAGCAAAACTGATTGAACTACAGATGGGGCGCACTCATAAGTCGGTTGGCGGTACTTATTCCGATCGTTTGATTGACATTGATCTGCTACTTTATGATAATTTGTTGTTAGATACGGATGAGCTGGTTCTTCCTCATCCTTTAATGGCTCAGCGGCTTTTTGTGATGGAGCCGTTGGCTGAAATTGCCCCGAGTCTGTTACATCCATCTTTGCATCAAACTATGAAGGTTTTGTTTGAACTTCTGGCTTTTTCTCAAAAATAAAATATTTATAGAACAAGAATACTGTTTGTTTTCTCAAGAATTCTTATCTTTGTCCCCTGAAATGAAATGTGGAAAGATTTGAGTAGCTTGCAACCACAGAAAAAAATGCTAAAACAAACATTCTCGTCTGTCTGCGCATCTCTACTCTCCTTGTCTTACATTCTAAGTTTATAAATCACTATTCATAATTTAATTATGGGATATTTATTCACATCCGAATCGGTGTCTGAAGGACACCCCGACAAAGTGGCCGATCAAATATCGGACGCTGTACTTGACGAGCTGTTGGCTTACGACCCCAGTTCTAAAGTAGCTTGCGAAACCTTAGTTACTACCGGACAGGTGGTGCTAGCGGGAGAAGTGAAATCCGAAGCGTATGTAGACCTGCAAGAGGTAGCCCGAAATGTGATCAAACGCATAGGCTATACCAAGGGCGAATATATGTTTGAGGGAAATTCATGCGGTGTATTTTCTGCCATTCATGAGCAGAGTGCTGATATTAATCGTGGCGTTGAACGCGAAGACCCAATGAATCAAGGTGCTGGTGACCAAGGTATGATGTTTGGTTATGCTACAAATGAAACCGAAAACTATATGCCGTTGTCACTCGATCTGGCTCATAGAATACTTTTGGTTTTGGCCGAAATTCGCCGCGAAAAAAAGGAAATGACCTATCTTCGCCCTGATGCTAAGAGTCAGGTTACTATAGAATATAATGATAATGGTACGCCTGTACGTATTGATACCATTGTTGTCTCTACTCAGCACGACGACTTTGTTCAGCCTGCCGATGATTCGGTTGCGGCTCAGTTGAAAGCAGATGAAGAGATGTTGGCAATCATACGCAAAGATGTCATTAGTATATTGATGCCCCGTGTGATAGCTTCTATTGGTCATGCTGATATTTTGGCATTGTTTAATGATGCTATTACTTATCATGTCAATCCTACAGGAAAATTTGTGATTGGTGGACCACACGGAGATACCGGATTGACGGGACGTAAAATTATCGTTGATACGTATGGTGGCAAAGGTGCTCATGGTGGTGGAGCTTTCTCGGGTAAAGATCCGAGCAAGGTAGACCGTAGTGCGGCATATGCTGCCCGCCATATCGCGAAGAATCTGGTGGCTGCCGGTGTGGCCGATGAGATACTGGTACAAGTATCTTACGCTATCGGAGTAGCCAGGCCCATTAATATTTACGTAAACACTTATGGACGTAGCCGTGTGAGTCTGACTGATGGAGAAATAGCGAAGAAGATAGATCTATTGTTCGATCTTCGTCCTAAGGCGATTGAAGACCGATTGAAGCTCCGTTATCCTATTTATAGTGAAACAGCAGCTTATGGACATATGGGGCGCGAACCTCAGGTGGTTACTAAACATTTCCATTCTCGTTATCTATCGGATAAGGTGCTGGAAGTAGAACTGTTTACTTGGGAAAAATTGGACTATGTAGACAAGGTGAAAGCCGCATTTGGATTGTAATCAGCGTAGCTTTACAGCTATTTATTTATAGGAAGGTCGTTTTGTTTGTTGTTTTATGCAACGGCATGGGCGACCTTCCGTCGTTTTGTTTGTGGAAATACATAAAGTTTCAGTACTTTTGCATGCAGAATACGTAAATGTGCATGATGATGAATGAAATAACCTCTGTATGTGTATATAGCGCTTCGAGTACGAAAATAGATCCTGTCTATTTTCAGGTGGCTGAGCAATTGGGATGTTTGTTCGCCGAAAATCAAATTCGCTTAATTAATGGTGCGGGAAACCTCGGTTTGATGCGTTCTGTAGCTGATGCCACTTTGTTGGGTGGAGGTAAAGTAACAGGTGTTATTCCTGAATTTATGGTAGAGCAAGGCTGGCATCACCCAGGTTTAACAGAGCTTATTACTGTAGAGAGCATGCATGAACGCAAGCAGTTGATGGCCGACCTTAGTGATGCTGTCATAGCTTTGCCGGGTGGTTGCGGGACGCTTGAAGAATTGCTTGAAATCATTACCTGGAAGCAATTGGGTCTATACCTTAATCCTATTGTGATCTTGAATATAAACGGATTTTATAATCCTCTTCTTGCTATGCTCAATAAGGCTATTGAAGAAAATTTTATGCGTTTTCAGCATGGTCTCATTTGGAGTGTGGCCACTACTCCTGAAGAAGCGCTAGAGTTGATTTTTAATGAGCCAATGTGGGATGCTTCTATTCGGAAATTTGCCTCCATATGAATAACGCAGACTCTATCCAGGTCGATACGACACAAGTTGTTGCTTGCATGCCGCTTGATACGTTGCAAACTGATACTGCACGAGTTGATACGATAGCGCTTTTTTATAGCGAACACTTTGTTTCAGCTGATTCAATAGGGCTTGTTCCTTATCATTCCATGCGTGAATTTGCATCAGGATTTGAGGGTAAGCCTATTCCGTATGTTCTTAAGGCAGATGATGCTGTAGCTGCTGTTTTGCTTCTTTGTTTCTTTGTTTCAGCTTATGTACTGGCTCGTAGCAAGAAATTTCTTGCGCAGCAGATCAAAGACTTTGTTCTTCATCGCGAAAGGACTAGCATTTTTGCTACTTCTACTGCGGCCGATGTGCGGCATTTACTTTTGCTAGCCTTGCAGACTTGTGTCCTTTCAGGGCTTTGCCTTTTTGATTATTCTCTCACTGTTCGTCCGGCGTTAACCGAGCATCTTGCACCTTATTTATTACTGCTTGTTTATGTGGGAGTCTGCATGTTTTATTTGTTGATAAAATGGGTGCTATATTCTTTTTTGGGTTGGGTCTTCTTTGATAAATATCGAACAGGTTTATGGATGTCATCTTACTCTACGGTTGTTTATTATATAGGATTTGTCCTGTTCTTTTTTGCCTTATTTCTTATTTACTTCGATTTGAATCTAACTATTTTTGTCTCAATAAGTTTAGGTTTGATAATTTCCGCTAAAATATTGATATTCTATAAGTGGGTGAAGCTTTTTTTTAATAATGTTTATGGCCTTCTCCTTTTAATTTTGTACTTTTGTGCGCTTGAAATTCTGCCCTGCCTTATTGCTTATCAGGGATTAGTTCAAATAAATAACTTATTGTTAATAAAACTTTAGGACGTTGAAAATTAAGAAAGTACTTGTGTCGCAGCCGAAGCCTGCTTCAGAGAAGTCTCCTTATTACGATATTGCAGAGAAGTATGGGGTAAAGATAGACTTCCGCCCTTTTATTAAGGTTGAGAGCCTTTCTGCTAAAGAATTCAGGCAGCAGAAAGTGACTATTTTAGATCATACTGCCGTAATCTTTACGTCTCGTCATGCAATTGACCATTTCTTCCTTTTGTGCACGGAGATGCGCATTACTATTCCCGAAGGGATGAAATATTTTTGTATGACTGAGGCTATTGCTCTCTATATTCAGAAATATATACAGTATCGTAAGAGAAAGATTTTCTTTGGTAATACAGGAAAGATAGAAGACTTGATGCCTTCTATTATTAAGCATAATTCGGAAAAATATTTTGTTCCGATGTCTGATGTGCATACTGATGAAATTAAGAACTTACTGGATAAGAATAAAATTGATCATACTGAGGCGGTGATGTATCGCACGGTAAGCAATGATTTTAGAGAAGGAGAAGAATTTGACTATGATATGTTATTGTTCTTTAGTCCGGCCGGTGTTTCTTCATTGCAAAAGAATTTCCCGGATTTTGATCAGAAAGAAATTAGGATAGGAACCTTTGGATCGACTACTGCTCAAGCTGTGCGTGATGCTGGTTTACGTTTGGATTTAGAAGCTCCAAGTGTGCAAGCGCCTTCTATGACTGCTGCTCTTGAGATGTTTATTAAAGAAACCAATAAGGGAGCAAAATAAAATAAAACGGCCACCAATAAATTATTAGGAGGATAGTCTTAAGTATTTCTACGCTGGCTCCTGAAATTTATCGGTGGCCGTTAATCATTATTTATGGGTGTAAACACATTATCTAAGTCGGAAAGGTTAAATAGCAAGATAGCAATTGAGAAATTGTTTTCAGGGGGATCTAAATCTTTTTCTCTCTTTCCCCTACGTGTAGTGTTTATGCTAACAGAGAAAAAAGAAGGAGCTGCTGAAGCTTCTCTTTTGATAAGTGTTCCCAAGAAGCGTTTCAAAAGGGCGGTGAAACGTAACCGAGTTAAACGGCAGATACGTGAAGCATATCGGAAGAATAAGCATTCTTTGCTAAATATGCTTGAGGAAAAGGAACAAAACCTGATGATTGCTGTTATCTATTTGTCGAATGAATTGATTTCATCGGCCGAAGTTGAAGAGAAATTAAACTCGTTACTTGTTCGTATAGCCGAAAAAATAGCATGAAACGCTTACTTTCTTATTTATTACTTCTTCCTATTTATTTCTATCGTTTGTGTATTTCTCCTATGAAGCCTCCTTCATGTCGATTTACGCCCACTTGTTCTCAATATGCAATTGAGGCGATCAAAAAGCATGGTCCATTTTATGGTCTCTATCTAACAATTAGAAGAGTTCTTCGCTGCCATCCTTGGGGGGGCTCCGGTTATGACCCGGTTCCCTAATTATTATGCAACTGCTGGATATACATACTCATCACTTGCCGCTTCATCCTGAACAGGCTATTTTAAATTATTCCTCTGAGATGCTTTCGGTAGAATTTCCGACATATTGCTCGGTAGGGATACATCCATGGCATCTTACCACTGATAATTTTCAAGAAAAATGGGATTGGCTTGTGCTTGCTACCCATTATCCGAATGTTCTTGCTATCGGAGAAGCGGGTTTGGATAAAGCTATTGATGTGCCTTTTGACTTGCAAATGGATGCTTTTAAGCGACAAATAGAACTGTCGGAAGTGATGGAATTACCTTTAATTATTCACTGCGTTCGTGCTGCTAACGAAATCGTTGAGCTGAAAAAGAGAATTCAGCCTCATATGCCTTGGATTATTCACGGTTTTCGTGGTAAGAAGGAGCAAGCTTTGCAATACATTCGTCATGGCATCTTCCTCTCTTTTGGTGAAAAATATCAGGAAGAAGCGCTCCGTGCTGTTCCGGTTGACCGGTTATTTTTGGAAACAGACGAAAGCGCTATCGAGATTAATCTCCTCTATGAACAAGCGGCAACTACCCGCTCTCTTTCCGTTGAAAGCCTCACGATGCAGATTCAGCAAAATATCAATGAAGTCTTTTTTAATCGCTGAATCGCTTCTTTTGCTTCCCAAATGACACCTTTTTAGACTGCAAGAGTTGTTTGTTCAAATAAAGAATCGTACTTTTGCCTGCATATAAATAAAAACAGATTATCATTCGATGAATTTTGTAGAGGAATTAAAATGGCGTGGAATGGTGCATACAATGATGCCCGGCACGGAAGAATTGTTGGCTAAAGAGCAGGTAACTGCTTACTTAGGTATTGATCCTACAGCTGACTCGTTACACATTGGGCATTTGTGCGGCGTGATGATGCTGAGACACTTCCAACGTTGTGGGCACAAGCCATTGGCTCTTATTGGTGGAGCAACAGGTATGATCGGAGATCCTTCAGGCAAATCTGCTGAGAGGAATCTTTTGGATGAAGAGACATTACGTCATAATCAAGCGTGTATAAAAAAGCAGTTGGCTAAGTTTCTTGATTTTGAATCGGATGCTTCTAACAAGGCCGAGCTGGTGAACAACTACGACTGGATGAAGGACTTTTCTTTCCTTGACTTTGCACGTGAAGTAGGTAAGCACATTACAGTGAATTATATGATGGCCAAGGATTCAGTAAAGAAGCGTTTGAACGGGGAGTCTCGCGATGGCTTGTCGTTCACTGAATTCACCTACCAGTTGTTACAAGGCTATGATTTTCTTCATTTGTATGAAACAAAAGGCTGTAAACTGCAAATGGGTGGTTCGGACCAATGGGGAAACATCACGACTGGTAGTGAGCTGATTCGCCGCACTAATGGTGGTGAAGCTTTTGCTTTAACCTGCCCGCTTATAACGAAGGCAGATGGCGGTAAATTTGGAAAGACAGAGTCGGGGAATGTGTGGCTCGATGCAAAATATACGTCACCTTACAAATTCTTCCAGTTCTGGCTGAACGTTAGTGATGATGACGCAGCTCGTTACATCAAGATCTTTACTTCTCTGACGAAAGAAGAAATAGACCATCTTACAGCAGAGCATGCTGAGGCTCCTCACTTGCGTGTACTTCAAAAGCGCTTAGCGAAGGAGGTTACCATCATGGTACATTCTGAAGAAGATTACAATGCTGCGTTAGAAGCTTCTGAAATTCTTTTCGGCAATGGAACTTCCGCTGCTTTGAAGAAACTTGATGAAGCCACTTTGCTTGCTGTTTTCGAGGGCGTTCCTCAATTTGAAGTATCTAAAGACGTTCTGGTTGAAGGTGTAAAAGCAGTCGATCTCTTTACAGACCATGCAGCTGTTTTTGCTTCAAAAGGTGAAATGCGTAAATTAGTTCAGGGCGGCGGCGTTTCTATGAATAAAGAGAAACTGGCAGCTTTTGATGAGCTTATAACAGCATCCGAACTACTTAATGGTAAGTATTTGTTGGTTCAACGAGGGAAGAAAAACTATTTCCTTATCATCGCTAAATGAAAAAATACGGCTAAATATTTGGATGTTTAGCCGTATACCACTATCTTTGCATCGCTTTTTAAAAGAAAGCATCTGAGCTTGTCCTATGGTGTAATGGTAGCACAACAGTTTTTGGTTCTGTTTGTCGAAGTTCGAATCTTCGTAGGACAACATAAAGCGTCTCAATTATCGATAAAAGATAGTTGAGACGCTTTTTTTGTTGCTTCAAATCTCTTTCCTTCTAGGTAATACGCTCATCCTGTTCGTATTATATTTTGTTAAACAAATCAAATCCAGTCTATTTAAGGACAAAAAGCAGAGATAATAAGGATATTATTACTCCATTTTGCTCGTTTCTTTTGTTATCTTTGCATTGTGTACGTAAACGATGAATCATTTATATATTGAAATAGTATGAAGACAAACTATGAAATCCGTTATGCTGCGCATCCTGAAGATGCAAAAAGCTATGACACTAAGAGAATTCGTAAAGATTTCCTTATCGAAAGAGTATTTGCAGTTAATGAAGTAAATATGATCTATTCCATGTATGATCGCATGGTAGTAGGAGGCGCAATGCCTGTTGTTGAAGTGTTGAAACTTGAGGCTATCGATCCGTTGAAAGCTCCTTTCTTCCTCACCCGTCGTGAAATGGGTATTTTCAATGTAGGAGGCCCGGGTGTTGTGAAAGCAGGTGATGCGGTGTTTGAACTTGATTATAAAGAAGCTCTTTACTTAGGCTCTGGCGATAGAGAAGTGACTTTCGAAAGCAAAGATGCGGAGCATCCCGCCAAATTCTATTTCAATTCTCTGACGGCTCATAGGAACTATCCCGATAAAAAGGTGACTAAGAGCGATGCTGTAGTAGCGGAAATGGGTTCTCTTGAAGGCTCTAATCACCGTAATATAAACAAGATGCTTGTGAACCAAGTGCTACCTACCTGTCAATTACAGATGGGTATGACCGAACTTGCTCCGGGCAGCGTGTGGAATACCATGCCGGCTCATGTTCACTCTCGTCGTATGGAAGCTTACTTCTATTTTGAAGTTCCCGAAGATCATTCTGTGTGTCACTTTATGGGCGAAGTAGACGAAACCCGCCACGTATGGATGAAGAGTGATCAGGCCGTGCTTTCTCCCGAATGGTCTATTCATTCGGCTGCAGCGACTCACAATTATACTTTCATCTGGGGTATGGGAGGCGAAAACCTTGATTATGGTGATCAAGACTTCTCTCTGATTACTGATTTGAAATAAGAAACGATAGATCCTAATTTTTAATATAATATAAGAAGATGGTAAATTTTTCATTAGAAGGTAAGGTTGCGCTTGTAACAGGTGCTGCTTACGGCATCGGATTTTCTATTGCAACCGGATTTGCTAAGGCAGGTGCCACTATTGTGTTCAATGATATCAAACAAGAACTGGTAGATAAAGGCTTGGCTGCTTATGCTGCTGAAGGCATTAAAGCTCATGGATACGTATGCGACGTAACTAACGAAGATGGCGTAAACGCTATGGTAGCTCAAATTGAGAAGGAAGTAGGCGTAATTGATATCTTGGTTAACAACGCTGGTATCATTAAACGTATCCCGATGATTGAAATGAGTGCTGCAGAATTTCGTCAAGTGATTGATATCGATCTTAATGGTCCGTTTATCGTTTCAAAAGCGGTTATTCCTTCAATGATTAAGAAAGGTCATGGCAAGATTATTAATATCTGCTCTATGATGAGTGAACTTGGCCGTGAAACGGTTTCTGCTTATGCTGCAGCCAAAGGTGGTTTGAAGATGCTTACCCGTAACATTGCTTCAGAATATGGTGAGTTCAACATCCAGTGTAACGGCATCGGCCCGGGTTACATTGCTACTCCGCAAACAGCTCCGTTGAGAGAAACACAAGCTGATGGCTCACGTCATCCTTTCGACTCTTTCATCATCGCTAAGACTCCTGCTGCCCGTTGGGGAACTCCCGAGGATCTTATGGGACCTGCTGTGTTCTTGGCATCAGAAGCATCCGATTTTGTAAACGGTCATGTGCTCTACGTTGATGGAGGTATCTTGGCTTACATCGGTAAACAGCCTAAGTAATTCGGCTTGAACTTTTTTAAGGAGTTAAAATTATCGAGGGCTTTTCTTGATAGCTTTAACTCCTTCTTTGTTTCTTTCCTTTATGTTATACCATTTATATTCTATTTCATGAAAAAGTTTTTATATTTATTGATGGGCGCTTTTTTTATAGCCTCGTGCGTTGAAAGTAAAACCGTTGTAACAGTAACGGTAGCTAACCCTACTGCTTTCAATCGTGACAACGAGATGGTAGAGGTAGCGATGGGCGAGGTTGCTAACAGGTTGAAGTTAGCCGACACAGCTCAGATTGTGGTACTCAATGCTGATGGGCAACAAGTTCCCTATCAGATTACGTATGATGAAAAATTAATCTTTCAGGCAAACGTGAAAGCTGATGGTGTGGCTACTTATACCGTTCAGGCAGGTACGCCCGAAGTCTTTGGTGTAAAAGCTTGTGGCAAGTATTATCCCGAACGTGTGGACGATGTGGCTTGGGAGAACGATCTTGTTGCTTTTCGCACTTACGGCCCTGCCTTGCAAGCTACGGGGGAAAAAGCTTACGGATATGACGTATGGGTGAAACGTGCTACCAGCGATCCTGTTGTTGAGGCTCGTTATGCGATGGAACTTAATCCGGCCACATTGGCAAAGATAGACAGTTTAAAAACGATTGCTCCTGAAGCATCTAAAGCCCTTCGTGCGGAAACGTCTTATCATGTAGATCATGGTAATGGTTTGGATTGTTATAAGGTAGGTCCTACGCTAGGTGGCGGAACAGCAGCTTTAATGGCGGGTGATACCATCATCTATCCGTATTGCTATAAAACACAAGAGATTCTTGATAATGGTCCGCTACGTTTTACGGTGAAGCTGGTTTATAATCCTTTGACAGTGAAAGGTGATGCTGCTGTTGTAGAAACTCGTGTCATCACCCTTGATGCGGGTTCGTATATGAACAAGGCCGTTATCGCTTACTCTAACCTTAAAGAGGCAATTTCGGTAGCTACAGGAATCGTTCTTCATGAGCCTGACGGACAAGTGGTTACTGATGCGAAGAATGGCTATATCACTTACGTTGACCCTACAGATAACGTGAACAATGATAACGGTAAGATCTTTGTAGGAGCTGCTTTTCCCGCCTATGTAAAAGAAGCCAAGTCTGTGCTTTTCTCTGCTAAGGAAAAAGCCGAAAGAGGAGGAGCTGACGGACATGTACTTGCTATCAGCGACTATGAACCCGGTTCAGATTATACTTACTATTGGGGTGCAGCTTGGAGTAAAGCCGGCATCAAAGATGCTGCCGGTTGGAACAAATATGTGGCTAGCTATGCTCAAAAGGTGCGTAATCCATTGACAGTGACTATTAAATAATCCATTTGTAGAGAGAATATACCTTTTATATTGCAGTGCGGATGCTTTTCTTTTGGAGAAGCATTCGCACTTTTTTTTGCAAGAATTGACCATAAACTATCTATTTTAAATGCCTGTAATGTTCAATTCACTTCCATAAATGTTCAGTACAGCCAATTAATGCTTGTGTGATCTTCTCTTGCCTATTAATTTTGCATAAAAAACAAGATGATGCAAAAGAAAAGAATAATTACATTTCTGATTTTATTTATGGCTGGCTTTACAGTATATGCTCAGACTATTATGCCGGATAAGATTTTGGGCAAATGGATGAACGAAGATAAAAGTCGTGTGCTCGAATTTCTGAAAACTGGATCCGTTTACAACGCTATCGTGCGTAAAGCGGAAGATGAGAGCTTGATAGGCCGGCAACAAATAACAGGTTTAAAAGCTAATGGAGATGCCTATGAAGGAGGGACGCTCAATTTATTTAAAAGAAAAAAAACAGCTAAATGTACAATTCGATTTATCAACAATGACTTGCTCGAAATTCAAGGTTCTTACGGTGTAATTTCTAAATCACAGAGGTGGTCGAGGGTGCACAATTAAATTGTGAATGAACTAAAATAAGGTAATCAATTATGATAAAATACTTTTTTTTTATTGCTGGAATATGCGTCTGCTTTTCGGTAATGGGGCAAACCACTTTTACTTCTTTGAAGCAAGTTTTTGATTATGCCGATCAGCATTCGGTGACCATACAAGCTTCGTTGATGAAGGAGAAAATGGATATTGCCAAAAAAGAGCAGGCAAAGTCTTATTTGTATCCGACAGTGAATGCTGTGGCAGCTTATAATGATAATATAGCTATTCAACCGACTCTGATACCTTCGGAGTTGTTGGACCCTTCATCTCCTAAGGGAAGCTATGAGGAGTACAAATTTGGGAAGAGATATGTGAATACGGTTTCTGTGCAGACTCAATGGGCCATAGTAGATTTTCAGCAAATGTTTGCGATGAAAATGGCTACCTCCCAGGTACAGTTGAGCATTGCATCTACAGCATTTACTAAATTCGATACCTATAAAATATTAGCTTCTGTTTATTATGCTATTTTGATAACAAAAGAATCAATCAAAATTTGTGAGGATAATTTTAAGACTGCTAAATTAATTTCATCGAATGCAGAAGCGAAATATCAACAAGGAATTATTAGTGAGGATGTACTAAATAGAGCAAAGATCCAGAAAATACAAGCGGATGAGGCGATGATGGTGGCTTATAATTCGTCAAAACAACTTATGTGCCAATTACAGAGTGCTTTGGTTATGGATAAGGGCATAGTAGTGGATGATAGCGTCGAAAATTATTTATCTCAAAATCTCTCTCAGTATCTTATGACACTCCATCCGGAAATCAAGTATCAAGAAGCAGGTCTGGATTTGTTTAAATCTCAACTGAGGCAGGTGAGAGCTTTGAATTATCCCACTATTAGCATGACGTATCAGTATAATTACAGTTGGATGTCAGATCAGTCGATGAATTTTTCGGATGCAAATAAAGCTGATGCTCAATTTTTTGGAGTGAAACTCAGTGTGCCTTTGTTTAATGGGTTTTATACTAAAAATAAGATAAAGGAAGCGAAGTGGGGACTTAAACAGCAAACTCTAGTGCTTGAAAGTACGCGAATTGCTAAGTCGAAAGAGGACGAAATATTGCTACTGGAATATGATCAAACCCAGCAAAGCCTTGAGAAATCTCGGGAAATTTTGTCTTTGCAGACAGTAGCTGATAAGCATATTGAGAATAAATATCAGCGCGGTATTATCAGCTTGGATGACCGATTAGATAAATATAAGGAGCTATTGAACGAACAAAATAGTTACCTGAATAGCCTGGGTAATTACATGGCTGCGGAGTTTCAATTATACATCAGACGATTAAAATTATAATAAAGATGAAGGTTGCTTATAGAATAGGAATAAGGTGTTTAGTCTTAGGAATAGGGCTTATCTCTTGCAAACAACAGGATAAAACATCACCCGTCAAGAGGAATATTGAAGAGGCCGTGTTCGCAAATGGTAGTGTGACACAAAAAGAAGAGTATCTACTTTCGGCAAACACAGATGGATTTATTCAGGACATTACTATAGAAGAAGGGGATAGTGTGCGTGTGAATGAGTTGTTGGTTAGGATAAATAGTGATGCATCTGAAGCACAGTTAGATGAAGCGCAAAAGGTGTATAGTGATGCTCGCCGAAATATTTCATCTGCTTCTCCTCAACTATCGCAGATAAAGATTCAGATAGGCCAAGTACAAGAGCAGGTCAGTCTTGATAAAAAAAACTATGACCGTTATGTTCAGTTGCGCCTATTGAATTCGGTTTCGCAACTTGAATTGGAAAAAGCAGAACTTCAGTATAAAAACTCGTTGTCTACTCTGCAGGCTTTGGAAAAGAATTTGATAGAAGTACGGAACACTTTGCAACTTAATGAAGAGCGAAGTCTGTCTCAAATGCGCTTTTTACAAATAGCGAAAGATTATTCATTGCTGAAATCAGAGAGGGATGGTGTGGTGCTGAATGTCTATAAGAAGCGAGGTGAATTAATAAAGAAGGGAGAAATGATTGCTAAAATAGGAAGTGGTGCAATTGTGCTGAAGATGTTTGTAGCGGAGGAAGATATCTCGAAAATTGCTTTAGGACAGCAAGCGAAGATACAACTGAATACATATCCTGAAGAGATTTTTGATGCTACGGTTACAAATATTTTGCCGGCTTTTGACGAGACAGAGCAATCTTATGTGGTCGAAGCCCGATTAAAGAATGCGCCTGAAAAGCTGTTTTCAGGTACTCAGTTGCAAGCTAATATTTTGGTAATAAATAGACGAGATGGATTAGTCATTCCTACTTCGTATCTGCTGAAAGAGAAATACGTATTACTTGATAACGGTCAGCAGAAACAGATTGTGGTTGGAAATAAGAACAAAGAGTGGGTAGAGGTACTTTCCGGTTTAACGGAAAAGGATGTAATTGTGGCACCTAAATAGAGGATATAACAATGAATACGAACAATAAAATATCATGGGTACATCTAACTTCTAAGTTGCAGCAATTGATGGTTGCCGTGTTGAGCGTTACGTTTGGTATCTCTATGTATGTCTTTATGAATGGGTTTGTAGGAGGGGTAAATGAGACATTTACCGAACTTTCGTTTACTTCAATGGCGCATATCAGAATCTACAATGAACTACCGGATGGTGCCCCTTCATTGCTTTCTGCACCGGATGGTCGCACGGTTCAATTTATAAGTAATGCAAGGCACATTAGCTATACAGAAGGGATAAAGAATGCGGAAAAGGTGAGAGAAGTGGCTGCTTCTTTTCCCGAAGTGACTGCTGTTACCGAGCAGTTGAATCAAAATGTATTCTTTCGAAACGGGGTAACGAAAGTCAGCGGAAACTTGTCGGGAATAGATGTGGACAATGAGGAGAGGGTATTTCATACTTCGAAATATATGTTGAAAGGAAATTTATTCGATCTGGAGAAAAGGACGGATGGCATTATTCTGGGTAGTGGATTGGCTAATAGTATCAGTGTAAGTATGGGAGATAATGTTTCGCTTTTAACGTCGGATGGAGTTTCACGGAATTTTAAAGTGATTGGCATTGTGGAAACAGGATCTTCCGGTGTGGATAAAAGTAAAGCGATGATATCTATACATTCAGCCCGTAACATTTTTTCTAAAAATAGAAATTATGCTTCTGATATATTGGTTAGTCTAAAAGATTATAATAGAGCAGATAGGGTGGCTGAGGCAATGACAAAAAAGATTTCTTATAAGGTGGAATCGTGGAAGGAAGGCAATAGTCAGCTTGAATCTTCATCCATATTACGGAACATCTTGGCCATGGTGATTTCATTTACTATCTTGATTGTTGCCGGATTTGGCATTTATAACATTATGAATATGACAGTAAACGAAAAGATGCGTGAGATTGCAATTCTGAAAGCAATGGGTTTTGACGGAAAAGATATAGTGCATATTTTTCTTATGGAATCTCTTATCATAGGTTTTATTGGCGGATTAATAGGTTTGTTGCTGGGCTATGTTATTTCTTATCTGGTAGGGTTGGTTCCTTATAAGATTGCTTTTTTGACTACACTACCCATTCAATTCAGGCCGTTAGATTATGTTTTAGCTTTTCTTTTCGGGTTGATTATAACGACTATTGCTGGATATCTTCCCGCCAGAAAGGCGTCAAAGGTTGACCCTGTTTTAATTTTAAGAGGATAAGAATATGGATAAGGTTCTTTCAGTTAATAGTGTAGTGAAATATTTTCATAACCCACAGGATTTTCAAGTATTGAAAGGCATTACGTTTGATGTAAATAAGGGTGAATTTATCTCTGTTGTCGGTAAATCCGGATCTGGAAAATCGACCCTACTCTATTTGTTGTCCACTATGGATACGGATTATGAGGGAACTATTTCTGTAAATGGGACGAACGTGACAGAAATGGGACAGAATCAATTGGCTGCTTTCCGGAATGAGCATATTGGTTTTGTCTTTCAGTTTCATTTTTTGCTACCGGATTTTTCGGTAGCTGACAATGTAATGCTTCCTGCTTTAAAACTAGGCAGATATCCTAAAGAAGTCGTTTATGATAAAGCGGTGAATCTGCTTAAATTACTTGATGTAAGTGGGCAAGAAGACAAGAAAGCTTCTCGTCTGTCGGGTGGACAACAACAACGTGTGGCCATTGCCAGAGCGTTGATTAATGATCCGAGTATTATTATGGCTGATGAACCAACAGGAAATTTGGATAGTCATTCTAGCATTGAAATTATGAATATCTTTAGCAATTTGCACGAGCAAGAAAAAACGGTCATTCTGGTTACGCATGAACCAGATATTGCAGAATATGCCAAACGTGTCATTACTGTGCGGGATGGAATGATTATCAGCGATGAAATAAAGGAGCAGTAATATCATGTTTAAAGAAAGCATTGTCATTGCACTGCGAGCTTTGCTTGCCAATAAGCTTCGTTCTATTTTAACGATGCTGGGGATTATCATTGGCGTCGGCGCCGTCATTGCTATGGTATCCATCGGGATGGGTGTTAGGCAAAAGGTGCAAAATTCGATTGCTAGTTTGGGTAGCAATATGTTGATTGTGACGCCTGGTGCCGCCACTTCACAAGGTGGCGGGCATTCTGCTTTAGGCACTAGTACTACACTATTGCTAGATGATGCGAATTATATTAAGCAAGCTGCGAAAGGAATTGAATATTTGGCACCGACAGTCAGTAAATCTTATCAGATCGTTGCTGGAAATCAGAACTGGACAACAACGGTACAGGGAATTACGCCGGATTATATGTCAATCCGTAATTTAACAGTGGGCAGTGGTAGTTTTATTTCGCAACGTGATATGAATTCTCGTAACCGGGTGGTAGTTTTGGGAGCTACTGTTGCGGAAAATTTATTTGGCGAGATGAATCCGACAGGGCAAAATGTTCGTATCAATAATACGCCTTATCAGGTTATTGGTGTTTTAGACAGTAAAGGCCAATCGGCCATGGGGCAAGATCAGGATGATATTGTCATGGTGCCGCTGACAACGGCACAAGAACGATTGATTGGTATTACTTATTTGCACTCCATCAGTATTCAAGTCTCTAGAATGGATGAAATGGATCAGGTACAGGATCAGATTACTACATTACTGCGTCAGCGGCATAAGATTACTGGTGATAAACAAGATGACTTTACTGTACGTAATCTAACCAGTATTATGGCAATGGCAACAGAAACAACGGAAACGATTACTTTGTTGCTTGGGAGTATTGCGGCTATTTCGCTTTTAGTTGGCGGAATTGGCATTATGAATATCATGATGGTCTCGGTAACGGAAAGAACTCGGGAAATTGGTATTAGGAAGGCACTTGGAGCAACCTATCACGATATTATGCTGCAGTTTTTGATTGAATCGATTGTGATTGGAGTGCTTGGCGGGACTTGGGGTATTATTTTAGGAGTGGCTGCAGCATTTGCCATTTCGGCGTTTGGCAGTTTAAATACGGTCATTTCGCTTTTGCCCATCTTGGTGTCTTTTGGATTTTCTGTTGCAGTGGGCTTGTTTTTTGGAATTTATCCGGCTCGGAAAGCTGCCCTGCTCGATCCCATTGAGGCATTGCGTTACGAATAAGCAGGAACCTTTTTAGCTTTAGAGAATTTAATAATCATTCTACTTGTGAGGTGAGATATTTTGTACTCTAAAATTCGTACGAAAATTTCTTGGATGGTTTTGTTGACTTTGTTTGTTATGGCTTTGATAGCGCTACCGGTGTGGGCTGATCCAGTTGCTGCCGACAATGATTTAGCGGCTGTGGCACTTTATATTGATACGACAGGTCATTATATTCCTGGTATGGATATGTTAAATAAGGCATTGAATGATGTTATTCGTTTCAAATTGAATCTTTTAATGTTAGGCAGTGAAGTACAGTCAGGTGATGGTGTGCTGCGTGATTTAAGCGACTGCAATATCCATTCGACTGGAGATGCCACTTTAGATTCGCTGGCAACTTATGGTGCTAAGCGACATGTAAATTATATTGTGCTATTTTCGGTGCGCCCCTGGGATGTGGCACTGGATCTTAAAGCTTATTCAACAGCTGCGAATGATTATATCGTCGATAAAACAGTTACCCGGCCTGATGGCGATAGTGCGTTGTCAACATTGGATTCTCTTTCAAATATGCTTGGTTCGACATTAGCAGACGTATTTCAACTATTGAAGACTCCTACTACCACAACGCCAGCGGCACAATGATACAATCTTCTCAATGTTTCATAGCAGGGACAAATTGTTGGGGTCTGAAATTTCAGAGGCTATGCGTTGGTCGAAAACGGCTATTTGGAATTTTTTCTGTGACCATGAAGAATCCAATAGGATAACCCTATTAAAATTAAGATGGTACTGCTTGTCCAAAGCCCTGGAATTTGGTCAGGATAGAGTGGAGCTGACGCTAAAATTAATAAAATAAAAGCAAATATGATCCAAGAAAGGTAGGGATAGCCAGGTGCCTTATATTTTAGCTTTTCAGGGCAACTCCGTAATAATTCGCCTCGGTAGAAATAGTAAGTGGCCGAAACGCTCATCCAGTTGACAAGTGCCAGGACGCCACTGGCACTGACTGTATAGATGAATACTTTTTCAGGCAGGATATAGGAGATAAGAACAGCGAGCAGCAAAGTGAATCCACTAAGTAGTACCGCTTTTGCGGGAACGCCTTTGCTATTTTGGTAGGCAATTTGTTGGGGCGCTTCACCATTTTTTGCTAGTGAGAGTAGCATTCGTGATGAGCTGTAGACCTGTGCATTGAGGGACGAGAGTGCTGCAGTTAGCAAGATGAAATTGAGGACATCCGTTGCAAAGGAAATATTGAGCAAGGAAAATACGGACATAAAAGGACTGATGGTTTTATCGAATAGCTCTATTGGCAGTATGGCAAGTAACATTATGGTCGAAAGGGTATAGAGGACGACGACAGTACCTGTGACAATCAGCGCAGCCTGAGGTACTGTTTGTTCGGGATGCTTTGTTTCTGTGATGGCTAAGCCGATAATACCTGTTCCAGTGTAGGCGAACAGTACAACGATCATGGAGGATAACAGGCCGCTAATCCCTGATAAGGGTTTCGTAAGTACACTAACGAATGTGGAAAAGTTTTCACTTGCAGACCCTATGGAAAGACCAAAAGCCATCATTATTCCTACTAGTATAAATAGAATGAGTGTAATAACTTTTATGGAAGCTAATCCAAACTCTACACGGCTGAGTCCTTTAGTATCAAATAAATTTAATGCTGTTACGAGCAAAGTAAAAACTAAGCTGAATATCCATAGGGGGATGGACGGAAACCAGATACGCATAAAAAGTGAACAGGCTGTAACTTCACTCGCCATTCCGAGTACGGCGCTTGTCCAGAACATCCAACCAATGACATATCCCCACCAGCGACCAAAAATTTGTTGGGCATGGACTTTAAATGAGCCGGGAGCGGGGTTTGCAATAGACATTTCAGTAATAAAGGCTACCTCACTCATCATAATGAGGCCACCCAGAAAGTAGGCGATAGGAGCGAATGCTCCCGCAAGACTGATTACTGTACTACTTGCCAGAAATATGCCCGAGCCAATAATGTTGCCTAAAGCCATAATAATAAACTGGGATTGATTAAAACCATGTGTGGCAGGCTCATGGGTATGGGAACAGATGTTGTTGTTTGGCATTGTTTCACTCCTTTATCTTTAGTTTTCACAGTAGACTAAGAGTTATACTAACTGAACAACTCGCATATCCTTGGGTATAATTACTACGTGGTTTGCAAGAATTTCTTGACTTGTTATATTGTTATATCGTAATATATGAATATAGTAATATAACAAATAAGGAGTGGATAGAGATGAAAGTATTAATTATTGGTGGAGTGGCTGGTGGAGCTAGTGCAGCGGCACGCTTGCGACGACTTGATGAAGAGTGCGAGATTATTTTGTTCGAACGGGGAGAACATATTTCTTTTGCCAATTGCGGGTTACCTTATTATGTAGGTGATGTGATCCGTAATAAAGAACAACTACTTGTACAAACGCCGGAAGCTATGAAGGCTCGTTTTCGTATTGATGTTAGGACAGGCAGTGAAGTGGAAAGTATTGATGTCAATGGTAAAACGGTGACTGTCCATGAGTTGGCAACGGGAAAACGCTATGTAGAGTCTTATGAACAATTGATTCTGTCGCCAGGAGCTGCACCGATAAAACCGAATATTCCTGGTCTCGATGCGGAAAATGTTTTTACCATGCGTAATATTCCGGATACGTATGCGTTAAAACGGTTTGTTGATATGAAGCAGCCCAAACGGGCCGTTGTGGTGGGGGGCGGATTTTTTTGCTTTGCGTTCGCG
>DBTL01000162.1 GCA_002307035.1 Bacteroides sp. UBA1317 | reverse complement strand
GGTCTGGGTTGTTTTACCCGTAGCGAAATGAATGTGCTTCTTTTGCAGCGGCTGCCCCGTAAAGTCATAAGCGATGTATTCCTTTTCCGTTCCTCCGCTCAGGTGATTGTTCCCTTTGCTCTGTATCACCCGTCCCTTATAATCGTAGTACATCACCGAGTAAAGGTAAGTTAGAGTGGTGGAACCATTCAGCTTGAATGTTCAGCTTTGATTGGTAACCCAATGCAGTGAAAAATATTGCTATATTTTATCCTAGATCAAGGATTATACTCTACACCAATATTCATAACATCAAAAGCTAATTTCTTTCTCAAAATATCAGATAATAAAAATTTAAACTTGGGTCTGTTTAAGAAATCTGTAATTATTAGTTCTTCATTTTCAATAATGACATCTCTGAATAGGTGATGAAAACAAACAGAATCCGGCAAAGTTCGAATAACCATTCCTGAAATCAGTTCAACTTTAGTCTTAATATCAGAGACAGTAATTTTCAACTGAAAATCATATGTGGTAAAAAAACAATTTAAAGAGACCTCTATTCCATGTTCTTTAAATTTCTTCTTCTTATGTAGCCACTCATTTTTATAACCGCCTATTCTAAACTGTTGATGCAGATTTAACAATGGTTCCAGAGGAATCTGCTTATATTGGGCAGCTATTTTGTACCCGTCTTCCAGAAGTTCCAAATAATATTCATACCGTTCAACTTCTGCCATCTGCTCATATTTCTCTTTGTCAATCGCAAGTCTTACCTGTAGCGCTTTTTCGCCAACTATTCTACAGACATGTTTTATATTCTTTGATGGCGCAACAGATATCATATTGAAACTTCCATCAGTTTGGATTTTCAATTTCCTTATTTGCACTGATAAGTAATGACTTATAAATCGAGAATTCAGATTAAAACTATCCCTAAATGGGTCTTTATAACCAGAATCAGAATCTGTAAATAATGCAATATATCTTAAGTTCATATTATGGCCTTTTATGTTTATTATCATCTAGCTGATTTCGGACTTGGTCGGCTCTCTTCTTTTCATAATCCAAAGCTTCCTGTCTTGCTCCTTTACCTGCAGGGACCCTATTTGTTGTTTCAGATTTGTATCTACCTGGTGTTCCCTCCTGTTTATTCCATTTATTAGCTTGCGAGTTACCCCTATAAGATTGACCTGCTTTGGTTTCTTTTCCACCACTAGTACCAGTTTTAACGACATTGCCTGTTTGTGTATCTTTTACATCATAATTATGCTGGGATTTTGTACTCGATTTTGAATTCCCATTTACTTCTTTGCTACTTTCCGAAACCCGACCTTTTTGTGATGCAAAATTACTTGTGCCGTTTGTTGCCATAAAAGCGCCATGACCAGCAACAGCAGAACCTAGTGCAAAAGTTGATCCTGTAATCTCAACTGAGACCCCTCCTGTTGCAGCTGTAACCAAAACAGATCCAGAAGCTATACCTCCCCCCAGCATCAACCTCACCTGTACCAATGAAAACACTTGCAAGATCCCCTATGTCCTGGCCATCGTTATAATCAGATGCATCAATAGGCGCATATGTGCTTCTCAGGTCAATTCCAGTAGCATTATCCACAGTTGCAACAACAGCACCAACAACTCTATCCCGCCAGTCACTTCCGTTAGGGTCATTTAATCGAATAGGATTATTTCCTACATAAGCATAAGGAGATATTGAGTAATACTTCTCCGCCAGCGGATCCATCAACCAATATCCGCTTGAGGGTTTGCAGTTCCGTTTACACTAGCTAATACCCAGGTCATTGATCGTACTGAATCCCGTTCCTGTAGAACCTCTACGGATCAAGGTTGCCATATTAACATGTTTGTCGTAGGTGTATGAAGTCTTAAATAACACCAAAAGACAATCTTGCTGCTATTGCAATATTTAAAAAACGAACATCCCTCTACATAGCAATAATACAATGTCTATCAAAATAAATAATATACCACCAACTAATAAAAGATATGTTGACAGACCTAAAGTCGTCTCTAAAACAGAATCTTGTGGTTTTTGAGGATCATAATGTACAATACACTCACAACCTTCTTTGTATCTCGTCACAACCTTCTTTGCATAAGAAGAAAAATCAGTAGCTATCCAGTCACCATAATGTAACCTATCTGATACATGTATTTCATCCTGCACTTGGTATTGATACCTGATTACTGCTTTATATGATTTGTTCATATCTTCATAATTCGAGCCCAAAGAAGAAATTTTAGAAGATAATATCTGCCCCATTGTTGTAGGCCATTGCTTTGATTTCCTTGAAAAATAAAGTAAGACAAAAAAACAGAGCACTTGAATTATGCCTCCGGCTAGCAGACATATATATACTACAAAATATTCCATATTTAATTTATGTAGTAAAATTTAGCAGACTCATTTAATTCACTCACTATCTCTGTATCAAATTGAAAGTTATACAATACCCATGAATCTTTAGGCTTATAAAGTGTGAATGAATATCTAAGAGGCTGGAGTTCATAGTTGACTATACAAGAGTAATGGATCATAGATTTACCTATAGTTTTCTTTGCTATAATCTCATAACCGCAATACTTGCCAATAGAATCTGTATAGGATACTAATTTTTCCTTCACCTCATCGAGATTGTGAGATGGTAACATAGCAAAGCATTCGTAGAAAATAGTTCATCTAATGCTCTCTCAATGCTATTTTTTTCATACGTGGTGAAGAATATTTCTATTAATTTGCGAGATTCTTCATCATTATCTTTATTTGCCTGTGCACAAGATGTCAACACAAGGAGTGATATAATAAAAAATTGTTTCATTAGTGACTTATTATTAGTTATATTTATCTCTTTATAGTATTCATCTCAATTTCTGGTGTCAAAATTTCCGTAATTGTATTCAATGCTCCTACAAACCACTGGCCTACTGCCTTAAAATCAATAGAAAGGTCTACTTCTGCTATACTAACTTTCGCACTAATACCAACTTTGGTATCGCTATTCATTTCAACCTTAGGATTATCACCTACTTGAACCTTTGCATCTGCAGAAATGGACTCAAAGTCAGCACTCGCATTAGCATTCTTGTCAATTGTGGCTTTTCCTTCAGCTAGTGAAACTCCGGTTTTTAGAGATGCAGAACTTACCGATAATTCCGCACTGGTTTCTCCAATTGAAAGCTTAGTTGATACTTGATCCCCATTTCCATTTACCGAAACATGCCCTAGAGCAACTTTGATTTTTCCTTTTACGGAGCCTACACCTCCCCCACCACCTATTGACCATACTGAACCAGAAACACTTACGCCTGATCCTTTAAATGCGTTATTAGCGGCAGCATTTGTTGCACTGGCATGTTTTGCTACTCTTATCTGTTTTTTGCGGCTCCAATTCCAATAACCTTTGCCTGGTGGATTCTGAATTTCTTTCCCATTTGGATCCACAAACTTCATTGGATTATTTATGCAATAAGTATACGGACTGATCGAATAGTACTTTTCTGCTTTAGGATCCACTGTAGCAAACCTACCCAAAGCAGGATCCATCAACCTAGCCGAGTAATCATACAAATTCAACCCTCTTTCCATATCCAGTTCCTTACCGTTGTACTTGTAAGGCTGCCCGCTCGAAGTAACACCTTCAGCAAACGACATACCAAACGGATAAAAATGATTCGTCTGAACGATTCCTCCGCTGGCATTAGCTACCACACGGTTATTTCCCAAATGATCAGTCAGGTAGAAGTAATAAGCACCACCTTCTATATAACCGCCATCAACCAAGATCCGTTTCAATGAACCGTTTTCATAGATCACATTGCCAACGTAGTCCGTCTGCTTACGCCTATGACAGCTTGTAACTTACGACCGTCGGCGGCATACGTGTACGTATTCGTTGCCTGTCCAAGTGTGTTACTAATCGCAACACTCTGTGGCAAATTTAAAAAATTATACGTAATTCCTGTTATTCCTTTATTTAAATCTTTTGTTAAATTACCGTTTAAGTCGTAAAAATATTCTTTCGCAGCTGTGGAGTTATTCTTAAAGTCCATGGATGCGGATAAAGTGACGTTTGTTCCCGCATCGTCCGCCTTTATCAATTGATTACCCGCATAGCTCATGCTCAGGTTATCAATTGTGCCGAAAGTACTCGTTCCCATACGACCCTTACGAACCAAGTTCGTCATATTACCATGCTTGTCGTAAGCATAAGAAGTGCCATAACTCGTGTTGGCAACTCCTCCTTCCAGATAACCGGCCGCCGTCAATCGGGAAAGATTATCATAAGCAAAGTTGTAGCCTCTTGTCTTGTCACCGCTTGTTGTCCAGCTCATCGCAGAGATGTTGCCATTGTAACGGGGAGTATTACTTCCGTAAGAATTGTTATAGTACAAGGTCTGGTTGAACAGCGGGGAAGCGGATGATTTCAGCCATGAACGGACATTGTAGGTATAAGTTGTTGCAAGAGCGGCCTGCCCGTTGCGGGTGATAGTCTTCAGTCTGCCCAGTTCATCGTAAGTGTTTGAAGCCAGGGTTACCGCTGTGCCGCCATTCAGACTGTATTGCGTGGTTTTCAATCTTTCCGCATCATCATACGCATACGTGTAAAGTTCGGTCTGGGTTGTTTTACCCGTAGCGAAATGAATGTGCTTCTTTTGCAGCGGCTGCCCCGTAAAGTCATAAGCGATGTATTCCTTTTCCGTTCCTCCGCTCAGGTGATTGTTCCCTTTGCTCTGTATCACCCGTCCCTTATAATCGTAGTACATCACCGAGTAAAGGTAAGTTAGAGTGGTGGAACCATTCAGCTTGAATGTCCAGCTTTGATTGGTAACCCAATTACAGTAAAAAAACATTATTACATTTTATCCTAGATAAGGATTATACTCTACACCAATATTCATAACATCAAAAGCTAATTTCTTTCTCAAAATATCAGATAATAAAAACTTAAACTTGGGCCTATTTAAGAAATCTGTAATTATTAGTTCTTCATTTTCAATAATGACATCTCTGAATAGGTGATGAAAACAAACAGGATCCGGCAAAGTTCGAATAACCATTCCTGAAATCAGCTCAACTTTAGTCTTAATATCAGAGACAGTAATCTTCAACTGAAAATCATATGTGGTAAAAAAACAATTTAAAGAGACCTCTATCCCATGTTCTTTAAATTTCTTCTTCTTATGTAGCCACTCATTTTTATAACCGCCTATTCTAAACTGTTGATGCAGATTTAACAATGGTTCCAGAGGAATCGGCTTATATTGGGCAGCTATTTTGTACCCGTCTTCCAGAAGTTCCAAACAATACTCATACCTTTCTATCTCATTCATGAGGTTATAAGCAGCTATATTATTAAATAAAACATTAATCACTAGAGCCTTTTCAGACATAAGTCTGCAGACAAAATTAGCACTTACAGAAGGTTTCACAGCAATCATATTAAAAGTTCCGTCTGTTTCTAATTTTAATTTTCTCACATGAGTAGATAAATAGTAACCTATAAATTTCGAGTATAAGTTAAATTTATCTCGAAATTGATCTGTATATCCAGACTGGAAATCAATATGTAACAAAATGTATCTCAAATTCATATTATGGTCTATTATGTTTTATTGGATCTAACTGATCACGGACTTGATCGGCTCTCTTTTTTTCATAATTCAAAGCTTCCTGTCTCGCTCCTTTACCTGCAGGGACCCTATTTGTTGTTTCAGATTTGTATTTGCCTGGTGTTCCCTCCTGTTTATTCCATTTATTAGCTTGCGAGTTACCCCTATAAGATTGACCTGCTTTGGTTTCTTTTCCACCACTAGTGCCTGTTTTAACAACATTGCCTGTTTGTGTATCTTTTACATCATAATTATGCTGGGATTTTGTACTCGATTTTGAATTCCCATTTACTTCTTTGCTACTCTCCGAAACCCGACCTTTTTGTGATGCAAAATTACTTGTGCCGTTTGTTGCCATAAAAGCGCCATGACCAGCGACAGCCGAACCTATTGCAAAAGTTGGTCCTGTAATCTCAACTGAGACTCCTCCTGTTACAGCTGTAACCAAAACAGATCCGGAAGCTATACCTCCCCCAGCATCAACCTCACCTGTACCAATGAAAACACTTGCAAGATCCCCTATGTCCTGGCCATCGTTGTAATCAGATGCATCAATAGGCGTATATGTATTTCTCAGGTCAATTCCTGTAGCATTATCCACAGTTGCAACAACAGCACCAACAACTCTATCCCGCCAGTCACTTCCGTTAGGGTCATTTAATCGAATAGGATTATTTCCTACATACGCATAAGGAGATATTGAGTAATACTTCTCCGCCAAAGGGTCCACCGTACTAAACCTCCCCAAAGCAGGATCCATCAACCTAGCCGAGTAATCATACAAATTCAACCCTCTCTCCGTATCCAATTCCTTACCATTGTACTTGTAAGGCTGCCCGCTCGACGTAACACCTTCAGCAAAAGACATACCGAACGGATAATAATGATTCGTCTGAACGATTCCTCCGCTTGCATTAGCTACCACACGGTTATTGCCCAAATGATCAGTCAGGTAGAAGTAATAAGCACCACCTTCTATATAACCACCATCAATCAATATCCGCTTCAATGCACCGTTTTCATAGATCACATTGCCAACGTAGTCCGTCTGCTTAGTACCGATGACAGCTTGTAACTTACGACCATCCGCGGCATACGTGTACGTATTCGTTGCCTGTCCCAGCGTATTAGCAATCGCAATACTCTGCGGCAAATTTAAAAAATTATACGCAATTCCTGTTATTCCTTTATTTAAATCTTTTGTTAAATTACCGTTTAAGTCGTAAAAATATTCTTTCGCAGCCGTAGAGTTGTTTTTGAAGTCCATGGATGCGGACAAAGTAACGTTTGTTCCTGCATCGTCCGCCTTTATCAATTGATTACCCGCATAGCTCATGCTCAGGTTATCAACCGTACCGAAAGTAGTCGTTCCCGTACGGCCATTACGAATAAGGTTCGTCATGTTGCCATGTTTGTCATAAGCATATGAAGTGCCATAGTTCGTATTCGCCGTTCCTGCTTCCAGATAACCGGCTGCCGTCAATCGGGAAAGATTATCATAAGCGAACTTGTAACC
>DBTL01000065.1:4196-4404 GCA_002307035.1 Bacteroides sp. UBA1317 | reverse complement strand
GTATTGCGATTGCTAATACGCTGGGGCAGGCAACGAATACGTATACGTATGCCGCTGACGGTCGTAAATTGCAAGCTGTCATAGGCAGTAAGCAGACGGACTACGTTGGCAATGTGATTTATGAAAACGCTTCATTGAAGCGGATCTTGGTTGATGGCGGTTATATAGAAGGTGGTGCTTATTACTTCTACCTGACTGATCATTTGGG
>DBTL01000065.1:0-3883 GCA_002307035.1 Bacteroides sp. UBA1317 | reverse complement strand
AGACGAATCATTATTATCCGTTCGGGATGTCGTTTGCTGAAGGTGTTACTACAAGCGGGCAGCCTTATAAGTACAACGGTAAGGAACTGGATACGGAAAGAGGGTTGAATTTGTATGATTACGGAGCAAGGTTTTATGACTCCGCACTAGGCAGGTGGCAAGGGGTTGATCCTGATGCTGAAAGTTACTTTGCATATGGTCCTTATGTTTATGTTGGCAATAATCCGATAAGAAGAATAGACCCAGATGGAAATGACGGTTGGGATGTAGTATTAGGTTTTAGTGCTGCTGTAATTGACAATGCTTTTGGGGGAATGACAAATGTACGTTCATATGCTTCCAATCATGTTACCGATGCGAGAGACTTTAATGCGGGTCTTAGAACAGGCGATGTTGCAAGTATTGCTATTGGTGGTGTAGAAACCTCCGTGGGTGCTGGAATGGTCGAAGGAGGAACAGCAGCTGTTGGTGTTGGCGCTGTTGGATTAGTAGCTGGCGGAACGGGTGCTGCTGTTATTGCAGGCGGCGTGGCAACTGAAACTACAGGAGCAGTAATGGTGACCCATGGTAGTGTTATGATGGCTTCTGCCACAAAAAATCTTGCACAGGGAAAAGGACAGCTACAGGAGAATAAAGGGGGCACATTTAATGGGAAACAAGATACTCAAAATAGTTCAAGTAAAGGAGCATTAAGAAATGCTAAGGAGCAAAATGGTGTACCACGAAGTCAACAGCCTGACAAAACAACTACAGTCAGTGAAAAAGGAACGGGTAAACCATTGAAACAATACGAATATACAAACAGTAAAGGTGAAAAGGTTCAAGTTAGAAAAGACAACCCTAAGACTTATCCTGATGGAGGAAGGCAAGGTAATCATTATAATGCGGGACAAGCTGGGAAAAAATTAGATCAACATCACAATTATTAGAAATGGAAAACAATTTGGTAAAGAATATAAAAATCTATGATGATATCATAGATGAACATCAAAATATTAATGCATGGACTGATGAAGATTGTTTTCCTATAGGCCAAATTAAGGCGGAAGAAAAAGTAACATTAAGTAAAATTAGTGTGATTGAGGTAGTATTCCCTGGAACGCATGGGATTAGAAGTCGTAGTGATGAATTGTTTAAAAGATTTGATTCTTTTTTACATCAATATATTTCATCTATTGATGTGCCAGTATATCTATTTAAGGCAGAAGGTATGATAAAGCAAAAAAATAGGATTAGGAGTTATAAAGGAATACTACCAAAGGGACTAAATGAAAATGATTATATTCAAATTGAGTTTGATTTACCAGATAATTATTCAACTATTACTTCTATAATACGGATTAAGCCTGAAAATATAGAAATCCTAGATTTAATGTTTGCTCATGAAAATAGCTTTGCTATATCAAGCGAAGAAAATGTTTTTTCTAAAGAATTTCTATCTGATATTTTTGAAAAACACATGAAACTTAGAGGAACAACAGTTATAAACTATTTAAGTTTGTGTTTACAATATTGTAATAATATAAATTCATTGTATAAAATTGGAGGAGATGGCGGAGACCAAGAAATCACTTTTCAAATATTTAGCCCTAAACAGCAAAAAGTGGAAATTGTAAATAAGATAAAGCGGATATTAAATAAAGAGGCCTTCTAATTTGGGCATATTTTTCATTTATTTCTAGCATGGTAAACCTAACTTAAGTATCTCGTAAACATTTGCTGAACCCCATATCGCAAAATCCTTGAAGCATATCAAAAGTCTACAGATATTCTTCAAGGATTTGCTTTATTTCTTCAATGATATTTTCAAATCCAATATGGATGATGATGCCAATGTGCCTAGTTATCAGTTCAAGAAGTTATCTGTATTTTTCACTAAGTACATAGGTATTGCCAATAGGGTGTGTTAGTACTTAGTGAAAAATACAAGTCAACACTTGAGAAACTAAAAATTAAAAGCGTAGGATTTGAACAAATAATTATTGATTAAAATAGCAAATCTTAGTGTTGATAATTATAATCATATTAACACTAAAGATTATACTCCAATAACATAGAATCTATGAAAAAAATAAATCCTTGGCTTTTATTGCTCATATTTTTCATTCTTTATTTTATCTGTTTATTTATCGCAGCGGGACTGATTGACTCTAGGTATCCAGGAGGAGAACAATATTTCTTCACTATATTGTCGAATGGGATTGATCTATTTCCAATTATAATAATACTTTTATTAACCATCATTTGTTTTGTTAATAAAGAATGGTCTATGAGAAATAAGTGGAGTCTAATATCCATATTTATTTTATTAACTCTATTCCTTTTCTTTGTACTATTCTTAAATCATGCTACAGCTAATCCTTTCGGGCTATAATGTTAGCGCGGTAGCTTTTCAATGTAAGCATCCAATAAACTACATGTGCCCGCAGAAAATAACCGCCAAGACCAACTTCCCTTAGAGTTATCCTTGACGGTTCCATTTTTTCTAGTCGTATATTGAGTTTTTTTTGGACTCCCATTGGAGTCATATTAGATTTACATTGGATCTTCGTTCGATTTCTTTGCATTCCAAACATTGGGAAGCAGTTCCTTCAGCTCTTTTCCAGAACCTTTTTCCAGATACGCTGGTAATTGGGCTATCACATCATTGAGCCATTCTCTAGGATTCACTTCTTGTGTTTTACAAGTTGCTAGCAGCGAACAAATTATGGCGGTATTCTCTGCCGCCTTATGGTTACCACAAAAGAGGAAGTTCTTCCGTGAGATAGTGAGTGGACGTATGGCATTTTCAGCCAGATTATTATCAATTTTTATCCGGCCATCCTGCAGATATCTTTTCATTCGTGGCCATAAGGCATAAGCGATGGCCTGTCCTGTCCGGCTCTTTGGAGGCACCTGAGAGTAAGTTTGCTCCATCCATTTTTCCAAAGACTCAAAGATGGGGGTTGCTAATTTTTGGCGCAGATCTGCACGTGTCTGATACGACAGCTCTTTTTGGTCTGCCATGTGCTCTATCCGATAAAGCTCCTGTATATCTTTCAATGCGTGTTCAGCTAATGGGGGACATGTAAGAACAGTTACGCCGCACTCTCTACGACTCCCCCGCTGAACAATATCGTGGTGAAGGTAACCCGTGATAATACCACAGGTACTTATAAGGGATATGCCCTTTCGGGAGTTACACTTACCACTCCTACGGTATTGAACGTGAATTATTACGACGATTATGCTTTTATAGGTACCAACGGGATTGATTCCGGCATCACCGCCTATGATGGTCAGACCGGCTTTGATACCCGCTATACTGTCAGTGCCAAGACGTTCCTTACAGGCACACTGACGGCACAATTGCTTCCGAACGGTACGGTGTCTTCCACGTACCTTTACTCGGTGATGTACTACGATTATAAGGGACGGGTGATACAGAGCAAAGGAAACAATCACCTGAGCGGAGGAACGGAAAAGGAATACATCGCTTATGACTTTACGGGGCAGCCGCTGCAAAAGAAGCACATTCATTTCGCTACGGGTAAAACCACTCAGACCGAACTTTACACGTATGCGTATGATGATGCGGAAAGATTGAAAACCACGCAATACAGTCTGAATGGCGGCACAGCGGTAACCCTGGCTTCAAACACTTACGATGAATTGGGCAGACTGAAGACTACCACCCGCAACGGGCAGGCCGCTCTTGCAACAACTTATACCTACAATGTCCGTTCGTGGCTGAAATCTTCAAGTTCTCCACTTTTCAGCCAAACGTTATATTATAACGATTCTTATGGAAGTAATACTCCCCGCTACAACGGTAACATCTCTGCGATGAGCTGGACAACAAGCGGTGACAAAACAAGAGGTTACAAGTTCGCTTATGATAATC
>DBTL01000094.1 GCA_002307035.1 Bacteroides sp. UBA1317 | reverse complement strand
CTCCGTCGAAAGACGAAACTCCCGAGCCAAGGCAGGAAGCAGAGAGAGTGGCATTGAATAATTTTTCTGCATGCGCAGATACTCCAATAAGCACCAATAAACACCGTATCCCTCAAGACCTTTATCGGCTTTGAGGCGTAACAGTTTAATGTTATTGTGCGCTGTAACATCGTGTGGAAAGTACTGATCATTTTTCATTCGGCAAAGGTTAGAAAAAAAAAGAGGCTTCTTGTTACGTAATTACGCAACAGAGAATTAAAAAACTCATAATTAAAGCTGAAAAGACAATGCGTTAAACTCAGAAACAATTAAATAAATTGGTATGCACCATTTGTCGACTTCATGAAAGTTGATTTTATACGAAAAGAAAGAAACAGCTCTTTTGAATAAAGTTAGTCCTATTTTACTCCTCACATTAACTAAGAAGCCTCCATTGCTGTTATTTCCTGCAACACACTAACGGCTGTCTCTACATTTGTTACAGATTTCACCACCATAGAGCGTTTGCCGTTCTGATCGCGTAAATCGCAACGACGGGTATAGGCCATCATATAGCTGATCACCTTGCCGAAAGCTGCGCTCTGGAAGTAGGGACTTTCAGAATTGGAAACAAAGAAAAGTGTCATGCGACCTGCTTTGAGGAAAACTCTCTCCGCACCAAGCTTAGCTGCCAGGCGACGAAGCGGAACAATGCGAAGCAACTCTTCCGTTTCGGGAGGTATAAGACCGAAACGGTCTTCGAGACGGACACGGAAAGCAGCCACATCGGAGTCGAGTGTCAACTTATCGAGTTCGCGATAAAGCAGCATACGTTCGCTACTGCCTGTTACATAATCAGCGGGCAAGAGCAATTCCAAATCGCTCTCTATCGTGCACTCTTCCACAAACTGTTCACCGCTGATAATTCCGTCTGCTTGTATCTCTTGAGCATACAGTTCGGCAAATTCGTCGGTCTTCAACTCGTGTACTGCTTCGGTCAATATCTTCTGATAGGTTTCGTAACCCAGATCGGCAATGAAGCCACTTTGTTCGGCTCCGAGCATATTACCCGCTCCACGAATGTCAAGGTCTTGCATGGCAATGTGTATGCCACTACCCAAATCACTAAAGTTTTCGATAGCCTGCAAGCGTCGACGGGCTTCAGGTGTAAGCCCGGAAAGCGGAGGAGCCAGCAGATAACAGAAAGCTTTCTTGTTGCTACGCCCCACACGTCCACGCATCTGATGCAGATCACTCAAACCGAAGTTCTGCGCCTGATTGATAATAATGGTGTTCGCATTCGGGATGTCGATGCCACTCTCAATGATGGTCGTGGCAATAAGTACATCGAAGTCATAATTTACAAAGCCATAAATCACCTGCTCCAATTCAGCCGGTTCCATTTGTCCGTACCCGATGGTAATGCGACAATCGGGAATATGACGAAGAATCATTGCTTTCAGTTCAGGCAAATTAGAGATACGATTGTTGACAAGAAACACTTGTCCGTTGCGACTCATCTCAAAATTGATAGCATCGGTTATCACGTCTTCGTTAAACGTATGTAGCTCAGTTTGTATGGGGTATCGGTTGGGCGGCGGAGTAGAAATCACACTAAGATCGCGGGCACCAAGCAATGAGAATTGCAGGGTACGGGGAATGGGTGTTGCAGTCATGGTAAGCGTATCCACATTTACCTTCAACTGCCGGAGTTTTTCTTTCACGCTCACACCAAACTTCTGTTCTTCATCAATAATGAGTAGTCCTAAATCATTGAACTCCACATCTTTACCCAATATGCGGTGCGTACCAATAAGTATATTTACACTTCCCTCTTTCAAGCCTTTAAGAACAGAGCGAACCTGAGTAGAGGTACGGGCACGACTCAGATAATCGACCTTACAGGGAAGTTCTTTCAACCGTTCACGAAAGGTCTGATAGTGTTGATAAGTCAATACCGTGGTAGGAACCAATACTGCTACCTGCTTATTATCGGCCACCGCCTTAAAAGCGGCGCGAATAGCAATTTCCGTCTTACCAAACCCTACATCACCACATACCAAGCGATCCATCGGAACATCCCGTTCCATGTCTTTCTTCACATCGGCTGTAGCCTTGCCCTGGTCGGGAGTATCTTCATAGATAAAGCTGGCTTCGAGTTCGCGCTGCAAAAAGCTATCGGGGCTGTAAGCAAATCCTTTCTCTTCACGTCGTTGTGAGTAAAGCTTTATCAAATCGCGCGCAATATCTTTAATCTTCGATTTCGTACGTTCTTTCAGCTTTTCCCAAGCACCCGTACCCAACTTATTCAGTCGGGGTGCTTCGCCCTCTTTCCCTTTATACTTTGAAACTTTATGTAACGAATGAATGGAGACAAAAACGACGTCTTCATTCTGATAAACAAGTTTGATGACCTCCTGCGTTGTGTCGCCGTTGGGCATGCGCACCAAGCCCGCAAAGCGCCCTACTCCATGATCGGTGTGCACCACAAAATCGCCGGGGGTAAATTGATTCAACTCTTTAAGTGACAATGCCACCTTACCCGAACGTGCTTTGTCGCTCTTGAGATTGTATTTATGAAAACGGTCGAACAACTGGTGATCGGTGAAGACACACATCTTCAACACGTGGTCGGCAAAACCTTCGTGTAGAGTACGCTCCACTCCGATAAAAGAGATTTTATCTCCCCTATCTTCAAAGATAGAACGAATGCGATCTGTCTGCTTTGTGCTGTCGCTACAGATATAAAGGGTGTAGCCATTCTCTAAAAAGTCATTGAACGAGTCGGCCACCATATCGAAATTCTTATGAAAGATAGGCTGTGCAGCAACGTTGAACGTAATGCTGGCATCCGGTGTACCGGTAGGTTTATTGCCAAACTCTATGCGACGAAAATCGAGTGCCCGAAGGGTAAATTCACTGCCATCAATCAACCTTCCTTCGAGGCTGAAGCCACCCCCTTCTTCACTCTCTTGCGAAAGAATAGCCTGCGGAGTTAAAGCCTCATCGTGCACAGCCTGTATGCGCTCGCGTACCCAAAGAAAATCGCGCATAGCCAGTATCGTTTCGGTGGGAATGAAATCGAGGAAGGAGGTATCACCATCATTTGCCAAACCCAAATCGGGCACAATCGCAATGTTTTCCTTTTTTTCTTTCGACAATTGCGATTCGACTTCAAACGTACGGATACTTTCCACCTCATCACCAAAGAAATCAATACGAAAAGGGTATTCGGACGAAAAAGAGAATACGTCGATGATGCTGCCACGAACAGCATATTGTCCCGGTTCATACACATAATCTACAGATTCAAATCCATAACTATGCAACATATCTGTGATGAATCCCGTATCTACACGCTCAGCCACACTAAGTTTCAATGTTTTATCTTTCAGCCCCTTACGAGAAACCACTTTCTCGGCCAACGCATCCGGATAAGTAACAATGCAAAGTGACGTATCTCCCTTCTGCAAACGGCTGAGGACTTCAGTACGCAATATCTCGTTAGCAGCATCTTTTTGTCCATACTTCGCAGCTCTTCGAAAAGAGGAAGGAAAGAACAAAACATCCTCTGCACCAAGTACTTGCGTGAGGTCATGGTAAAAATAACCTGCTTCCTCGAGGTCGCCCAACACAAAAACGAAAGGGTATGCAGTGCGTTGCACTAAAGTTGACGAAAAGAAGGAAGCTGCGGAAGCACATAGTCCTCCGCAAAAAAGATGTTTTATAGAAGAATCTTTCAGCAATTTGTTCACTACTTCCGTATTCGGATGAGCAGCATATTGTTGTTGCAGTTGCGTTATTGTCATCGTTCGATACTATCAAAAGCTAATTAGCCGACAAAAGTACTAAATTATCCTTAGTTTTATTGCCCAATATTTTATAAGTACAGGAAAAACATTACATTTGTTTCTGAAATTAACAAAACTCCTATATGCAAACATCGGATAGCATTGTAATCATCCCCACTTACAATGAGCGGGAAAATATCGAAAGTATCATCCGAGCCGTGTTCGGGCTTGAAAAAATATTCCACATTCTTATTATAGAAGACGGTTCGCCGGATGGAACTGCTGCAATAGTAAAGACTTTGCAGCAAGAATTTCCCGAACGGCTATTTATGATGGAACGAAAAGGCAAACTAGGATTGGGAACAGCCTACATCACCGGATTTAAATGGTCATTAAAGCGGGATTATGAGTATATCTTCGAGATGGATGCGGACTTTTCACATAGCCCTGCCGATCTGCCATACCTGTACAAAGCTTGTAGTGAAGAAGGTGGAGATGTAGCTATCGGTTCCCGTTATGTTAGCGGGGTAAATGTAGTAAACTGGCCTATGGGACGTGTCTTGATGTCTTATTTTGCCTCTAAATATGTGCGCATCATTACCGGACTGCCGGTGCACGATACTACAGCCGGATTCAAATGTTACCGCCGTCAGGTACTCGAAACAATCGACCTCGACGCTATCCGTTTTAAAGGTTATGCTTTTCAGATAGAGATGAAGTTCACAGCTTTCAAGTGCGGATTTAAAGTTGTTGAAGTGCCAGTTATCTTTATCAATAGAAAACTGGGAACATCAAAGATGGACAGCAGCATTTTTGGAGAAGCTGTTTTCGGAGTGATTAAATTGAAAATAAACAGTTGGTTCTACAAATATCCACAAAAAAAATGAAACGAACACTCATCAAAAACGCCGTAATCGTAAACGAAGGAAAAAGTCTCGAAGGCTCCGTAGTAATAGAAAATGAGAAAATCATTGAAATACTGACTGCAGGCCAAGCGCCTGTTCCTCCTTGTGATGAAACCATTGATGCTTCGGGTTGTTATTTGCTCCCCGGGGTCATTGATGACCATGTGCATTTTCGTGATCCGGGATTGACTCATAAGGCCGATATATCGACTGAAAGTTGTGCTGCGGCAGCCGGAGGAGTTACTTCTTTCATGGATATGCCAAATACCAGCCCACTCGTTACAACCATTGATGCACTCAATGATAAGTTTGACCTGATGGCTCAAAAATCAATCGTCAACTACTCTTGTTATTTTGGCGCTACCAACACCAATTATAGATATTTTGGGCACTTAGACTCTCACAAAGTATGCGGCATCAAGCTATTTATGGGTTCAAGCACAGGAAACATGTTAGTAGAACGAATGAAAAGCTTAATGAAAATATTTTCAGAAACTGAACTGCTCATTGCTACCCACTGCGAAAGTCAGGATATTATCAAAGCAAATATTGAGAAATACAAGAAAAAATATAGTGAAGTAGAAGATTTGTCAGTGCGCTACCATCATCTCATCCGTTCAGTAGAAGCCTGTTATCAATCGTCCAAGCTAGCTATAAAGTTAGCCAAGAGAACAGGTGCCCGATTGCACATTCTGCACATTTCTACGGAGAAAGAACTAAAATTGTTTGAAAACAAACCGTTGGCAGAAAAACAAATTACCGCAGAAGTTTGTATTCCACATTTGCTGTTCACTTCAACAGACTACCGCACAATGAAAACACGCATCAAGTGCAATCCTGCTATCAAACGTGAAGGTAACCGTGAAGCTCTCAGAGCCGGCATCAATTCCGGATTGATTGATGTTATCGCTACTGACCACGCCCCTCATTTACTCAGTGAAAAAGAAGGCGGTGCTCTAAAGGCTGCTTCGGGGATGCCCATGGTGCAATTTTCGTTGGTCAGCATGCTCCAGCTCGTTAATAAAAGTGTGTTTACCATCGAAAAGATAGTAGAGAAGATGTGTCACGCACCTGCCGAAATTTATAATATTAACCACCGCGGATATATCCGACCCGGATATCAGGCCGATCTCGTACTTGTTCGCCCCAACTCAAAGTGGGAGCTGACAAAAGATTCCATTCTGAGCAAATGCCAATGGAGTCCGCTAGAAGGCAGAAGCTTTGACTGGCGCGTGGAAAAAACCTTTGCCAATGGCCATTTGGTTTATTCCGAAGGACAAGTAGATAAAAGCTATCGCGGACAACAACTTAATTTTAGATGATAGTAACTTATAAGATACATCAAGTAGCCTCTTACGTTAATTGGATCTATTTTTTCCATGCATGGGGTTTCCAACCAAGGTTTGCCGCCATTGCCGATATTCATGGATGTGATTCCTGTCGTGCTTCGTGGCTCATTAATTTTCCAGAAGATGAACGAGAAAAAGCATCCGAGGCCATGCAACTGTTCAAAGAAGCCAATCGCATGCTCAACGAATTGGATGAAGATTTCGAAGTAAAAACGCTCTTTAAACTTTGTCCGGCCAATGGAGACGGAGATAATCTGATTATTGACGGAATTGTTTTTCCGCTACTGCGTCAGCAAACGAAAAAGAAAGATAATAGTCCCTTCCTTTGTTTGAGTGACTTTGTACGTCCACTCTCATCCGGTATCACCGATACTGTAGGCGTTTTTGCCTCATGCATTGATGCCGATATGGAAGGTTTATACGAAAAGGATCCCTATAAACATCTTCTTGTACAAACACTCTCCGACCGCTTGGCCGAAGCTGCCACAGAAAAAATGCATGAACACATACGCAAAGAGGTTTGGGGATATGCAAAAGATGAAAATTTATCGATGAAGGATCTTATGCTCGAGAAATATCAAGGTATACGGCCCGCTGTAGGTTATCCTTCCCTACCCGACCAGTCGATAAACTTTCTGCTCAATGAGGTGCTCGATATGAGCCAGATAGGTATCAGCCTCACAGAAAACGGCGCAATGTATCCGCATGCCTCAGTTTGTGGGATGATGTTTTCCCATCCGGCTTCTCACTATTTTGCCGTTGGAAAAATAGGTGAAGATCAACTGGTTGACTATGCCACCAGACGAGGTATGAGCGTGGAAGAAACAAAGAAATTTTTGGCTGCCAACCTCAGTCTTTAGGCAGAAAGTACATGAAACAAACCCATAAATTAAAATGGGACAACTCTGTGATTTTTATAAGCCCGATAACGACTAACCTATTAAAAGGAATCTGGAAGAAATGAATGTGAATGTAGAACGAGAGTTCGTGTCGGTTATCAAGGAATACGAGCGGGTCATTTATAAGGTCTGCTACCTTTACACCACAAAGAATGCAACGCTCAACGACCTTTATCAGGAAGTGACACTCAACTTATGGAAAGCTTATCCAAAGTTCCGGCATGAATGCAAGATTTCTACATGGATCTATCGAATTGCTCTGAATACTTGTATCAGTTTCATTCGAAAAGAGAAAAATGTGCCCGAAATAATAGCTTTGACACAATATGAAGCTGAATGGATGACCGAAGAGCAGGACGAGTTACAGATCATGCTCAAAGAGTTGTATCAGTTAATCAGTCAGTTGGGCCAACTCGATAAGTCAATCATTTTGCTCTATCTGGAAGAAAAAAGCTATGAAGAGATTGCCGAAATAACCGGACTGACGGTAACTAACGTAGCCACCAAGTTAAGTCGCATTAAGGACAAACTTAAAAAGATGAAGCAGAACAACCAATAACAAAATAATAATTAGCTATTATGGAACTGGATGATTTGAAAAAATCGTGGAATGCATTGGATGAACAGCTACAAAAAGATAAGCTGATTAATGAAGATAAGTTAGCGGAACTAATTTCCAAATACAAAAGTGGCACTAGCAATAGTATAAGGAGCATCACCGGCTGGCAAAGATTTTCTATCGTTGTAGGGATCATAGCTATTGTAATTGTTGCATTGTTATGGTGCATACTACCTTCTATACTATCCGATAATGACACGAAAAAACAGTCAACCATTCTTTGTCTGTTTTTTGGTCTCACACTCATCGCAGGCATTGGATGGGACTTCAAAACTTACTTGTGGAGCAAAAAGACCAAAGTAGATGAAATGCCCATTCTCGTTGTAGCCGAACGCATGAACAAATTCAGCCGTTGGATGAAATATGAAGTAATTGCCATATCTGTATGGGCTGTTGCTTTCACTGCACTATACTACTGGATTATGGGATTATACAATCATTCATACATGTTCCAAATCATGATTATATCCCTATTGGTTGCTATGGATGTTATTATCATCTACTTCGTCTATAAAAAACTAATATACAACCATCTTGATGCTATAAAAAGGAACATTGATGAGTTGAAAGGATTAAATAACACAGAGGCACCCAACAATAACGAAGAAGCATAATCACTTCATTGAAAAGCGTATTTCTTTACTCTTCGTAAAAGGTGTGTTCTGTGTTATTTTACATTTTCAGTTATTCCTTAATTGTGATCTAAAACTCTTATATGAAAAAAGCTCTCTTGTTGATTTTGCTTTTTGTTATTCATCAACTTAGTGATGCCCAAGTATCATCGCGTAAATTGATGGATCAATATAACTTTTCAGCTATAACCATAAAAGACGGCTTACTTCATAATTTCATTGACGATATTTACAAAGATAGTCGGGGATTTTTGTGGCTCTCCACCCAAAACGGACTTTCCCGATACGATGGATATAGTTTTACCCATTACAATATCTCATCGAACGGGGTTCAACTGAAGAATAATTTCATTAATCAAGTATGCGAAGATAATTTTAATCGCCTTTGGATTGTTTCTGAAGCAGGCTTTGAAGTACTCAATCTGAAAACAAATATACTTGAGGTCATTGATTTATCAACCTTTCAAACAAACGAGTTAATGCAATCTGCCATCTATTTTGTTCGTAAAGATCATCAAGGACGCATTTGGTTGGCTACACAAGACAACCTTTTTATGCTTTCTTTTGATAAAACGGGTAAATTAAGCAAACTGACTCCGCTCTACTCGACTTACGAAAGGCACTCTGCTCCCATCACAGCATTGAAAGAGATTAATAATGAAATGTGGATCGGTTATAATCGTGATGTATACGTAGTTAAAGAAGGAAGTGCTAACAAGTTATCTTTGAAACGAGCGTTTGCCAAACAACTTTTTGATGCGACTACCCGTATTCACTGTTTTTGTAAAAGAGATGGAGATGTTTGGATCGGGACTAATCGTGGTTTGTATCGTTACAATCTTCAGAACAATAAATATCGGCATTATCAGTTTCTAGAAGAAAATCCAAACTCATTAAGCCAAAGCTATATCACAGATTTGGCTTTGACCCATAAGAATGAATTAGTGGTAGGCACACTAAAAGGATTAAATTTCTACGACCCGCTGACTGACGGCTTCGTACGCATTATTCATACCGGACAGTCATCCGACAAGACCATTAACTGTAATTTTATCAATTGCCTCTATTCCGATGGGAATATTGTTTGGATAGGTACCGAAATTGGTGGATTAAACAAGATGATTAACCGCAACTTACAGATTCAAACTTATATACATCACCCTTACGATCAGTCATCGTTAGCTGATAATCCGGTTAATGCAATTTTTGAAGACAACCGTAATAATTTATGGGTGGGAAATGTGGAGGGAGGCCTTAATCTACGTAAAAAAGGAACAGATACTTTTATACATTTTACACATCAGCCCGGAAACCCTAATAGTTTAAGTCACAATTCGGTTTGCGCCATTACTCAAGATAATCGCAATCAACTCTGGATAGGTACGTGGGGACATGGCATCAGTGTACTTAATATGGACAATCTCTCGCCTAATGCTTCCTTTAAACGCTATAGCACAGAAAATAGTGCTCTCAAAAACGACTTTGTGGGTACATTGGCTTTCGATAAATTGAATGATGGTATTTGGGTAGGCACATCCGAAGGATTAAACTTCTTTGATTTAAAACATCAACGTTTTTTTAATATCACACTACCCACAGATAAATTTTCGAATAATTCAATGATAGGCATGCTCATTGATAGTAAATCTCGCTTGTGGATAGGTACACGCCACGGCCTGATCGTAATCAATTTATTCTCCTTTGCCAAGCGACGTTCCGACATTCGCTACCGCTATATGGAATATAAGTTGGATAATCAAGAGACTCGCCTGATAGAAAAAATAAATTGTATTTATGAAGACAGAAAAGGCACTATTTGGTTAGGCAGTAATGGCTACGGCATGTACAAATTGGAATCCGATGCCAAGTATCCGTATATTTTCTCTAACATGACTACAAAAAGCGGCCTACCTGATAATACCATTTTTGGCATTCTGGATGATAAAGCTGGCAATCTTTGGCTAAGTACGAATTTCGGTTTGTCTCATTATGATACAAAATCTCGTAATTTCACCAATTATTCTGAAGCAGATGGCCTATTGTCGGATCAATTTTATTGGAATGCTTATTGCAAATCGGCTAGTGGATCTCTTTTCTTTGGTTGCTCAAATGGCATGATAGGAATAGAAGGTGTGTTCAAACCTTCAAAGGTGAAAAAACATAAAGTCGTTTTCACCAGTCTCTCTATTCTGAATGAAAATATTGTGCAGGGTAATAATAAATACTTAAAGTACAACATTGCCTGGGCCAAGAAACTTTCTCTACACGAACGTGATAAATCTTTTTCAATCGAATTTTCTGCTCTCAACTTCGAAAATTCGGATAAGCTAAAGTATCTCTACCGCTTGAAAGGATTTGATAATAACTGGATTGAAGCGGATGCCAAACGTCATTTTGCAAGCTATACCAACTTACGGGCAGGTAAGTATACTTTTGAGGTGAAAATATTAAATTATTTGCATCCTGAAGCAAGCGAAGTGACAGAGTTACCCATCGATGTTGCTCCATTTTTCTATAAAACATGGTGGTTCTTTCTGCTTGTTCTATTTGCTATTGGCCTGGCTGCTGCTTACTTTTACCAACGTAGAATAGCCTCCTATAAAGAACAAGGACGTATCCTAACCGAAAAGGTTAAAGAACGTACCTTCAACTTGGAGGAAAAA
>DBTL01000045.1:2532-2944 GCA_002307035.1 Bacteroides sp. UBA1317 | reverse complement strand
ACAGCTGTTCCCCATTCATCGGGAATACCCTCCATCTTACGATAAAGGATAGCACGTTCATTCATCCATGAATTAAACACGGCACAAATAGCGCCCCATAACTGTTCATAAGCGGAAGTCGGAAAGTCTCTGCCTGTGCGTTCTTTTACAGCAGCTTTGAATTTCTTTACAAGTTCTTTTAAATCTGCCACCTCGAGTTCGTTGTCCAACTTCACTCCTTTGGAATGCTTTATCTCTTCAATGATCGCTTCAAACGGATCAACGTCTTCTTTATTAGTAGGCTTCATTCCCAGCACCACATCACCGTACATCTGCACAAAGCGACGATAGGAATCCCATGCAAAACGAGCATTGCCGGTTTTACGCGTCATGCCCTCTACCACTTCGTCATTTAATCCGAGGTTTAAGATGG
>DBTL01000045.1:2052-2268 GCA_002307035.1 Bacteroides sp. UBA1317 | reverse complement strand
TATCCATCATACCTGGCATGGAAGCGCGGGCACCGGAGCGAACAGAGACGAGCAAGGGGTTTTCTACGTCACCAAATTTGGAGCGCATCAATGTTTCAACAAGTTCTATGGCTTTTTCAACTTCATCTTTTAATAAAGCGACAACTTTATCTTGGCCAAATTCGTAGTATTCTATACAAACCTCTGTAGTAATAGTGAATCCGGGAGGAACAGGAA
>DBTL01000045.1:1201-1759 GCA_002307035.1 Bacteroides sp. UBA1317 | reverse complement strand
TTTCGGCAAGGTTGGCTCCCTTGCCACCTAATAGATTTTTCATGTCGGCTTTGCCTTCAGCCTGACCATTACCAAAGGTGTAGACTCTCTTTTTATTCATAAGTATGTTGTTTAAAGTTATAAGGTGTGTTTTCTATGTCGCAAATCTAATTATATTTTGGAAATCGCAAAACTTTTTATGAATAAATGTTCACATAAAATGCAATTTCTACTTTGCAATATTTAATATCTCGGGTTATAGGAAGAAATCTCACGAAAATGCTTACTTTTGCAGAATAATTTATTAGATTGGTATAAAAGTGGCGCGAAAGAAAAAAGAACTTCCCTTATTAGAGAAGGTGACAATTACAGATGTGGCGGCCGAAGGGAAAGCCATTGCAAAAGTTGACGACCTGGTAGTATTCATACCCTATGTGGTGCCGGGGGACATAGTGGACCTGCAAGTCAAAAGGAAAAAAAACAAATATGCAGAGGCAGAAGCCGTGAAATTTCACGAATACTCACCCATACGTGCCGTACCTTTCTGTGAACACTATGGTGTGTGTGGCGGATGCAAAT
>DBTL01000045.1:0-955 GCA_002307035.1 Bacteroides sp. UBA1317 | reverse complement strand
GTGTGTGTGGCGGATGCAAATGGCAGGTACTTCCTTACTCTGAACAGATTAAATACAAGCAAAAGCAGGTAACAGACAATCTGACCCGCATCGGAAAAATAGAATTACCGGAAATATCTCCTATTCTGGGCTCGGAAAAAACACAGTTCTACCGCAACAAGTTAGAATTTACATTCTCAAATAAGCGTTGGCTAACCAATGAAGAAGTGAAGCAAAATGTGGTGTACGAGCAAATGAACGCTGTTGGTTTCCACATCCCTAATGCTTTTGACAAGGTACTCGCTATTGAGAAATGTTGGTTACAGGATGACATATCTAACCGCATACGCAATGCTGTGCGCGACTATGCTTATGAGCATGATTATACGTTCATCAATCTCCGCTCGCAAGAGGGAATGCTTCGTAATATGATTGTCCGCACATCTACCACGGGAGAATTGATGGTTATCATCATTTGCAAGATTGAGGAAGAAAACGAAGAAAAGGAAATGGGGCTATTCAAGCAGCTGTTGCAACACGTAGCTGATAAATTTCCCGAAATAACTTCGCTCCTATACATTATCAATAATAAGCGCAACGACACTATTACGGATTTGGATGTATGCGTATTTAAAGGAAACGACCACATCTTTGAGGAGATGGAGGGATTACGCTTCAAGATAGGACCAAAGTCTTTTTATCAAACGAATTCGGAACAAGCTTATAACTTATATAAGATAACTCGCAACTTTGCAGGGCTGACGGGCAATGAATTGGTATATGACCTTTACACAGGTACGGGAACAATAGCCAACTTTGTAGCCAAACAAGCTCGCCAGGTAATTGGTATAGAATACGTGCCTGAGGCAATAGAAGATGCCAAAGTAAATGCTGATATCAATGGGATAAAGAATACGCTCTTCTTTGCCGGAGATATGAAAGATATGCTGACGCAAGAGTTCATCAACGAATATGG
>DBTL01000067.1 GCA_002307035.1 Bacteroides sp. UBA1317 | reverse complement strand
CGGGAGGCTTTTAACCCCTACCAAAAAAATCGGAAGCTTATGGATAAATATATATACCTTAAAAGAAAGAATGACTACATGCTCTTAAGCAAGAGCGGCAGGCAAAATCGTTGGCGCATAGAGAAAAACACCTTTCTGCGCTTGCGCTCGGTGCTGATGGGCTATTTTGAGGAGAAGCCTTCACTCGACCTGTCATTTGTGGACAAGATAAGTTATGTGGAGATCGAAAGTAAGGACCTGGTGGTGATTCTCTTCCTCTTCGGGAAGTTCACTCCTGACAGGGAAACCCTGTTGCTGGCGAATGCTTTTCCACAACGCCTCTACCTTCCGTGGAGAAATAAATTCACGCTGCACCTGTACATCGATTCTTTGGATAATGGAATTTGTGCGGTGTCGGTATCTATGCAAGCTAAAATGGTATATAACTAAGTATCTTACATGAGCACAAGAGTTATGAGTGAAGTACTTTTATGAATTGGTCAATGTCGTTATCGGTCGTATCAAAAGAAGTAACCAAGCGAATTTCATTCTCCTCTTCCTTCCAGAAATAGAAGAAATAGGATTGCAGCAGCTTATCAATCAACTCACGCGGCATGGAAAGAAATAATTGGTTACTCTCTGCTTTTTGAGTAAAATGAACGCCCGGAACAGATTTCAACTCCTGATACAATCGCCCCGCCATGGCATTGGCATGAGCGGCGTTCTTTAGCCAAAGATCATTGGTTAGATAAGCCGTAAACTGACACGACAAATAACGCATCTTAGAAGCCAGTTGGGCCGACTGCTTGCGAATAAAACGAGCCTCAGCCTTCAATGATGCGTCAAACACAATCACACATTCTCCCATCATCAGGCCGTTTTTTGTACCTCCAAAGCTAAGTACGTCAATACCACAGTCCACCGTCAACGCACGTAGAGAAACATTCAGTGCCGCACAAGCATTGGCTATTCTGGCTCCATCCATGTGCACACGCATGCCATGCTGATGAGCCAGTGCAGTAATCTCTTTCAGCTCATCAACGGTATAGATAGTCCCCAATTCGGTGCATTGCGACAAATAAATAGCACCCGGTTGTGAATGGTGCTGGTCGCCAAAACCATGTAGATAAGGTTGTATCAGCGCTGGTGTCAGTTTACCGTCAGGAGTAGCTACAGGACGGATTTGCGCTCCGGTGCTTTTTACCGGTGACCCGCATTCGTCCACATAGATATGCGCTGTTTCAGCACAAATAATGGAGTGATAAGATCTCACCATCAATTGAAGTGCTACTATATTACTTCCTGTACCATTAAACACAAACAAGGGTTCGCAATCGGGAGTGAATGTCTCTCTAATCTTCGCCACAGCTTCTTCCGTCCAGCGGTCATCACCATAACCTAACGCATGATTTTCATTAGCTTGACTCAATGCTTCCATCACCAATGGATGCACTCCGGAATTATTATCAGATGCAAAACTTCTCATATTCTATCTTTTAAATAAGGCTGCAAAGTAAAAGATTTATGAGCAAAAAAACTAGCTTAGAAACCTTTCTTTCGTTTGGTTGCCCTCAATAAATGATCCAAACCAAGCAAAGCCAGAACAAGTACGGCTATGTAGCCATAAAATCCGATCATAGATGACGATTCGGAAAAACGCACCTGAGGCATAAAATCACCCCAGTTAATATTCAGGCGAAAGACGAGCGCATAGACAGCTAAAGCAATCAACAGCAAAGAGGCCGTAATCAAAGAGATCGAGCCAAGCACAACTTTGCGTTTATGCTGTCTTTGAGCTTCTATACGGACTTGTTCCATCATCCTGAAAGTGAAGTTAGAAGACAAGCTACCCTCACGCCTACCCTCAAGGGCCTGCCTAAGCGCAGTATTTGCATTTTTATTTATTTCCATATTATTCTCCTTTCCATGAGGATGCACCCTCCTTTTTACTCATTAACAAAACTATTTTTTTGCGAATGCGGTGTAGTTTGACCTTTACATTAGAAACAGTCAGGTCCAATACCTCACCTACCTCCTCTATTGATTTCTGTTCATAATAAAAAAGCGTAATAACAGCTTTTTCTTCTGCATTCAACAATTCGATAGCCTGAATCAGAGCAGTAATGCGCTCTTCGTCGTCAGTGGGACAAAGTATCTCCTCCGCCTTTTCATCAGGTACATTGTTTATTGTACTATCTTCTAAATACAAAAACTCTTGCCGTTTTTTCCTCGTGAACGATATCGTTATGTTATAAGCAATTCGATACAACCAAGTAGAGAAACGGCTCTCTCCTTTATAATTTCCCAAACTGCGAAACGCCTTCAAAAAAGTATCCTGCACCAATTCTTCCGCATCTTCCGGACACGAAACCATCTGCACAATAAGTGAATAGATGGGACGGTTATAACGATCGAGCAGAACTGCATAAAGTTCTGTTTCTCCATCGAGTATCCGTTGAATGTACCGTGTTTCGTCTTTCGCTTCCATGCGTACTTATGAATGTACTCCGTTAGACGCAGCTCAACGGAAAAGGTTACAGGTATAAAGCATGAATTATTTCCATACTATTATAATATGTTCTTCAAGGAACTGCAATGATAACTATTATTTTATTGAAAAGCTTGTAACCTTTCTCATTCTTTTGCGTCAAACAGTGCAAAGAACAAAAGTATTCACTTTAACACAGTACGATTATGATGGATTTTATTATGGCCCCCCTCATTGTGGGCATCGTTACCTTAGGTATTTACAGACTGTTTGAACTCTTTGTGCGTAAGCGCGAACGCCTGACTATCATCGAAAAGATGAACGAAAAATTAATCGACCTTTCGTCACTCCAAAAAATTCCTCTGCCGCAACTTATGCAAAACAACTTTTCATTCAGTGCGTTAAAAGCAGGATGTTTACTCATGGGAGTAGGCTTGGGACTTCTCGTTGGTTTTCTTATCTGTGTGAACTATTTCCCTTTTTATGGCACAGAGATGCAAGATAGTGGTTGGCAAATTCAGCAAATTTCGGGTGTTGTTTATGGTTCTTGTGTATTATTGTTCGGAGGCGCAGGGCTAATCCTTGCTTTCATCATAGAGGTGAAGAATAATAAGCAAAAGAAGGAAGACAAAGTAAGCGAATAAAGCACACGATTCCTGGAGGAACTCCTTTGAGGAGTTTCTCGGGGAGTCTGTCAACTAAGAGAGGTTATCAACCAATATATACGTTGACACACAAGTAAATGTATAATTCTTCCCCCTCTTGTTCAAATTCAATCTTGTTTTCACGCGCCAGCCAACCGATAGCAGCACCAAGCTCTTTATCCTTTAAACCCGATTTTTTCTTTAATTCACCATAGCTCCAATTGGCATTATCACTAAGTATTTGCCAAATCTTTCCTGCATTGCAGCCAATTTCTCTTTTATCCATCTCACCAATCATTTAAAAAGTTAAAACTATATTCCGGCTAATGTTTTAATATAAAGGAAACAAAAAATAAACAGAAAGGTTATTACAGAAGTGCTAAAAGTCTATTTCAAAATAGGTTTTTAACACTATCAAAAACGTTTCTCAACAAACAATAAAAAAGCTATAATACAGTATTTTAAGTAAAAAGGCTGCTTCCTTTTAACAGGAAACAGCCTTCTTCTTTTATTTTTATCAGAGAAAAATGAGTTTACATCATGCCACCCATACCGCCCATTCCGGGAGCACCCATAGGCATTTCTGGTTTATCTTCCTTCTTCTCTACTACAACACATTCAGTAGTAAGGAACATACCTGCAATAGAAGCTGCATTTTCCAAAGCAACGCGAGTTACTTTAGCAGGATCTACCACACCGGCAGCATGCATATTTTCGTATACATCAGTACGAGCATTGTATCCGAAGTCACCTTTGCCTTCACGTACTTTCTGAACAACAACTGCACCTTCTTTGCCTGCATTGAATACAATCTGACGAAGAGGTTCTTCAATGGCACGTTTGATGATTTCAATACCGGTTGTTTCATCCAAGTTATCACCCTTCATGCCTTCTAAAGCTTCGATGGCACGGATGTAAGCTACACCACCACCGGGAACAATACCTT
>DBTL01000066.1 GCA_002307035.1 Bacteroides sp. UBA1317 | reverse complement strand
TTGATTAAAAAATAATAGAAAAAAGAATTGTGATTATAAAAAAGGAAATCTGTTCATTCTAACAAATAAGGTTCGGACTTTCACAAGCCCGAACCTTTCATTGTACTATATTTCTTGGGGGTGAAATATAGTCCTTTATCTGTAAGGTTTTACAATCCGATGGCCTCTTGCAGAGGAACAAAGGAATATCCTTCTTTCTTGAGAGTTTTAATCATCCTTTCCATGTAAGTAGTATAGAATTTATCTGTCCGCTTATTGTCTGTGCCAAAGTGAATGAGCATGATGTGCCCGTTCAATCCTTCTTTAGCCTCTACGGCCATTACTTTGTTATAGATTTCTTTGCTGCTCTGATAGTTCTTCATGTCTGGAGTGGTATAGTCGGCATTGGTCATGGTTCCCGCTGTGAAGTTTATCAGTTGCAAACCCAAACTTTTTGTCCATGAGGCAATTTCAGCGTTGTAATGTTCATACGGCGGGATGAAGAACGGGGCATCAGTATATTTTATTCCTGCTTCGTTCATCAGCTGGTAGTTTGCTTGTAAGTCCTTTACGAAATCTTCACGACTGATGAGAGTCGAATCCCTCTTCTCCCATGAACAGTAGAGTGGGTGAGTATAACTATGCGCTCCGACGTAATGTCCCTCGGCTTTCAGTTGACTGATAATGCTTGGGAATAGTTTGTAGAAATCTCCGGTAAAGAAGAATGCTCCTTTTATCTTTTGTTTCTTTAGCGTTCTTATGATTGCATCTGCACCGTCTGCTTTATCGGCAGCAGTGAATACGAGTGTAATTTGTTTCTTTGAAGAATCCGTACGTACTATGCCACCGTTGCTATAAGTGTTTTTATCATTTCTTGCATTGCTTGCTTTCATTCCTTCTTTTTGGAGAGATGAAAGATAGTAGGTCAGGGAGGCTGTACCATCCATGGTTGGCTCGTTGGTGGCGTAGTCATGCGTGTCGTCATGATAGACCATTCTGTCTGGTTGAAAGAGAGCATACTCTTCGCCTCCGTCCAGGCGTACACCCCTGAGACCTTTAAAGATGGTCGTGTACACAGGCCCATCTACCAGTCCGCCGGTGGTGTTTCCGACACCTGCATTGATTAGAGAGGAGTGAGGCTTGGTGGGGTAATCGCCCCAAAGAGGCAACTCAACGACCATACTTGTTCCCCATGGATTGCAGCCGAAGAGCCAATCACGCAGGGAGGCTTCCATCTCTTCGTAAATATTGTCTCCTGTCAGTTCACGATAAAGGCGGCACTGAGTGAGCATGGCTGTGGTGAGGTTGTTTGAGCACCAGATAGTGGGGATGCCATAGAGGAATGGACTTTCAATGGCTTTTTCGTACACGCGACTGATGCCGGCACGCATGTTACGGATAAATTCTTGATTGATGCGCTTATTATTCACATTGGCCAGTCGATAGTGTCCCATACTCATAAACGGATACCATTGATAGTGACGGGCACTGTCTGCTCCCATCCACGGAGTAACCGGTTCGCGACGTCCGTATTCAATGGCTTGATCCATATATTTTCTGTCTCCGGTGGCACGGTAAAGTTCTGTTGCGGCTAGCTCCATATCGTCTGTCCAGTTATCTTCTTCATAGATATAGGGTGAAACTACAGAAACGGTTTGGCAAGCTCCGGGTTGGTCAATGCCTTGCTGGTAGGCATCTTCAGCTTTAGCCCTTATCTCAGCGGCAAAAGCCGGATAATATTTTTGTAAGATTTCAGCTCCCAAAGTAAAACAAGAAGCAAACTTGCCCGCTGTACTGGCTACTCCGGTAGTGGTATTCATAAACTTTCCGCGTTGCTGCTTTTCTCCACTACAAAAGTAGACCGGACGTCCGGTACCTTTGCCGTAGCCATAATCAACATCATCTTTGTTGGGTAGTCGCATTCCGGCATGATCACGGTCGTCTGCTATCTGATTATAGAGTTCCCCTTTGGTCGGATTCATTCGGTTGAGCCAATCCAACCCCCATTTAATTTCATCTACAATGTCAGGTATGCCGTTTGCTCCCGATAGTCCCGCAGCATCGTAAGCATCAGCAAACGATTCAGGGTTTTGTTGGTAGGCAAACATCATCTGATACATCGCATTGGCCGATGTGGTGGTGTACTGTAAATAGTCCGAAGCATCGTGCCAGCCTCCGCGAACATCCAGATGTTGGCCGGTCTTTGTAGGGTGATAAACAATGTAGCCATCGTGCACGTGGCAACTGTCTTTTAAAAATGGGTTGTACCCGCATTTTTGCTGACGCATGTAGTTCAGCAGGAAGTCGGCTGTCCCATTATACACCTGATTGCCAATAGGGAAACGGGGGGATTCTACCCCACCGGCTTTCAGATAATACGTTCCCGATTGATTAAAGTCGCTAAAGTCCAATCGGTAGCTGCTCTCCATCCGCCCTGTTCTACCTGTTGCCTTGGGGGAGGCAAAGGTACGTGCCGTTTTTCCGGTGAATGCGTCAATCAGAGCGTATTCGTTTACGTCTGTTGCCTGCTCACTCATGAATACCGCAATTTTTCGGGATTGGGGCAAGTATCCGAGTTGGTTAATTCTTATCCATCCTTCTGCTCTAACACTTAATGTTATGACAGAAAGTACTACAATTAGTAACCAGCGCTTGCATCTCATAAAGTTTGATTTTTTAAGGTTGGTACCTGTGTTAAGTTGATATGCAAATAAAGCTCATTAAATTAGAAAAAGGAATAAAACAATCGTATTATTAAGTGATATTGTATGTCGTTTACTTATTTTTAGAATTAAGAATTAGATATTAGCTGACAAAGAGAAGTCTATTGGGAACTCTTCTGTCAATGTTTAGAAAAGCTCTGAAAGGCCGACCTACAAAGGGTTTGTTGAACGCCTGATTTCAGCGTGTTGAATACCTACGTTCAACGCGCTGAAATCAGACGTTCAACACGCTGAAGTCGTGAATTCTCTTTAGAAAGTGTTAGATGTAAGTTCTCCGGAGCTTTATTGTTTGATGATTTTTGTTAACAAACGAATAAAAGGCTATTTTACGAGGGGGAATCGTCTGTAAAAGGTAGCATCTTTTTTGCGGTGATGCTTCAACGAAAAAAGGCGTTCATCTTAAAGATTTAAGAGAACGCCTTTTTCGTTGGGATATAATCTAATTATTTTCTGTAATATGCCAAATCGTCTTTATCAAATTTATGGATAAACATGACATGTTTTTCTATTTCTACTTCAGCATAGCGAACATAGACTTGTGCCGACTCTGCAAAGATGGCATTTTTAGATGCATCTTGAATGAGAAGATATGACATGATGAGATGAGCTGCCATCTCTACCAAACGACGAGCACAAAAATCAAGTAATTCCTGATCTTTGGTCTCAATGATCTTTGTCATGGCTGCTTCATATTTGTTGGCCATCTCTTTGAGGCGATTTTTCAAACCTTCGAACTCCGGAGATACAGGCATTGCTTCGTATTCGCGGATGCGAGCGAGATAGGCACCGGTCGTTACATAGCGTATAGCGGCAACCACTTGCAACTGAGTAGTACCTTCATAAATGGAAGTAATACGAGAGTCGCGGTAAATACGTTCGCAAGCGTAATCTTTCATAAATCCCGATCCACCATGAATCTGAATACAGTCGTAGGCGTTTTGATTCGCGAACTCACTTCCTATCCCTTTGGCCAGAGGAGTAAAACTATCAGCCAGTTTTGAGAATAGTTTTTGCTCCTGACGTTCTTCAGAGGTTAGTTTACGGTCTTTTGCTATATCATCGAGTGCTTTATATACATCGACAAAGCGAGCTGTTTCATAAAGCAACGTGCGTGAAGCATCCAATTTGGCTTTCATCAATGAAAGAATTTCGGCAACGGCAGGGAACTCGACAATGGCTTTGCCAAATTGTTTGCGATCCTGCGCATAGGCCAATGCTTCGTTATAAGCAGCGTGAGACAATCCTACTGATTGAGCAGCAATGCCCAGGCGAGCTCCGTTCATCAGTGCCATCACATATTTGATGAGGCCCAACTTACGATCACCACAAAGTTCGGCCTTGGCATTCTTATAGACCAACTCGCAAGTAGGTGATCCTTTGATACCCATTTTGTTCTCAATGCGGCGAACGTCTACACCGCCATTGCGTTTGTCATAAATGAACATGGAAAGTCCACGACCATCGTGTGTTCCTTCTTCTGAACGAGCAAGTACGAGGTGTATGTCAGCATCTCCATTGGTGATGAAACGTTTTACGCCGTTCAAGTACCAGCATCCGTCTTTCTCGCTATAAGAAGCTTTGAGCATGACAGACTGGAGGTCGGAACCAGCATCCGGCTCTGTAAGGTCCATTGACATGGTGTCTCCCTGACAAACACGGGTAATATAGCGTTTCTTCTGATCGTCGTTGGCAAACTCGTAAATGGTTTCTGCGCAATCTTGCAATCCCCATAAGTTTTCGAATCCTGCATCGCTACGACTTACTATATCGGCAGCCATAATGTAGGGAACAACAGGGAAGTTCAGTCCGCCAAAACGACGTGGCATAGCCATACCCATTAATCCGGCTTTGCGACAAGCTTCTAAGTTTGCAGCAGTTCCGCTGGCGTACGTAACTCGTCCGTCATTAACCGAAGGACCTTCGTGATCTACACCCTCGGCATTAGGGGCAACAATGTCTCCACAGATTTCGCCTACAATTTCCAGCACTTGATTGTAGCTGTCCATTGCATCCTCAAAGTCAATAGGAGCATATTCATAACTCTCTGTATCAGTGTAGCTTCTCTCTTTGAGTTCTACAATTCTTTTCATTAACGGATGGTTCAAGTGATGCTTGAGTTCCGGTGTATCTGTATAAAAGTTAGCCATTTGTTATTTTGAATTTTGTTTATAGAACTTAATCATCTTCGGTATAACTTCCTCCACAGTGCCATTAATCACATAGTCGGCTATGGTATTGATTGGTGCTTCGGGGTCATTATTGATAGAGATAATCATAGAGCTTTCCTGCATTCCGGCAATATGTTGTATCTGTCCGGAAATGCCACAAGCAATGTAGAGTTTAGGGCGAACGGTAACACCGGTTTGCCCGATTTGACGATCATGATCAGCATAGCCGGCATCAACAGCCGCGCGGCTGGCACCTACTTCTGCATTCAGTGTCTTAGCCAGATCAAAAAGCAATTTGAAATTATCCTTAGAGCCTACTCCGTAACCTCCTGAAATAATAATCGGTGATCCTTTCAGATTATTCTTTGCTTTCTCAACGTGTCGTTCTATCACCTCAATCACATAGTCGGTGTCGGCAACAAACTTTTTCACGTCATGGTTGATGACTTCACCTTTATAATTAGAGGCAAGAATTTGTTTTTTCATCACTCCTTCTCGAACAGTTGCCATTTGCGGACGATGTTCGGGGTTAACGATAGTAGCTACAATGTTTCCACCGAAAGCCGGACGAATCTGATACAAAAGGTTTTTGTAGGTTTTGCCTTCTTTTTTATCTTCATGATCTCCTATTTCGAGCGCTGTACAGTCGGCTGTTAATCCGCTAGTCAGAGCAGAAGAAACGCGAGGTCCCAAATCACGGCCAATAACTGTAGCGCCCATCAGGCAAATTTGAGGTTTTTCTTCTTTAAAAAGATTGACTAAAATGGAGGTATGAGGAAGCGAGGTATAAGGATAAAGGCCTTTGCCTTCGAACACATGGAGTTTGTCTACTCCATAAGGAATGAGATCCTTTTCAATACCTTTTAGATTCTTTCCGATAACAATGGCTTCAAGTTGACACTTCAATTGATTGGCCAGTGATCGTCCTTTGGTGAGAAGTTCCAGACTAACGTCCAACACAACACCTTCTTCTATTTCACAATATACAAATAAATTATTCATCTTAATAAGTAGTTAGTCGCTTAGCCAATGGTGTGGTTAGCTAATAGTTCAACAATAAGGTCTTCTATTTCTCGGTCGCCGCTGCCAATCGTTTTATTTTCTTTGGCTTGGAACACAATGTTTTGAACGGCTTTTACCTTTGTGGGAGAGCCTGAAAGACCACATTGTGCGAGGTCTCCGTTTACGTCGGCTACACTCCATTCCACCAGATTTAAGTAGTCACGCCTGTCATATAAATCGGTGTAGTCAAGATTACCCTGTTGTTTCTCGGTGATAGTTTTGGCATGCTTGTACTTCTGAACGAGTTTGGCATTGCGAGGGCGGCAAGGAGCGGCCGATCCATTGACTGTGATCACGATAGGGAGCGGACCTTCGACCGTTTCAACACCTCCGTCTATGTGCCGTTTTACTTTGATGCGGCCATCGGAAACTGCTATAATTTCCTCAGCATAGGTGATTTGTGTCATCCCTAATTTTTCCGCTACTTGTGGACCAACTTGAGCAGTGTCTCCATCAATGGCCTGTCGGCCTCCGATAATGACATCACATGCTCCGATTTTCTTAATAGCAGTGGCTAAGGCATACGAAGTAGCCAATGTATCTGCTCCGGCAAACGCACGGTCGGTAAGCAGATAGCCGTTATCGGCACCACGAAAAAGTCCTTCACGAATGATTTCAGCGGCGCGTCCCGGACCCATTGTTAGGATCGTAACAGTTGAACCGGGATGGGCATCTTTCAATCGAAGAGCCTGTTCTAGCGCATTAAGATCTTCAGGGTTGAAGATGGCAGGTAGTGCCGCGCGATTAATAGTTCCGTCGGCTTTCATGGCATCTTTCCCAACGTTGCGTGTGTCGGGAACTTGTTTAGCCAATACAACAATTTTCAAACTCATGTTATTAATTTTAGTATTAGTATTTCAGTAGTACATTAACTATCAGCGTGCAAATTTACGCAAACAGTTGATTCTGCAAAGGAATATACTTAAAAAACGCACAGCATTATGATTTTTGAGTAATTGGTGTATATCAATTAAGAAAAAGTAATTTCTCGTTCGCTGAATAAAAAAACGGGATTACCTATAAATAAGACCTGTTGGTTGATTCTATTTCTTATTGAGGTTTATTACTCACATCTTTGTATTATTATTGTAATATGTATGACGAAAGAATTATTAAACCTTGCGAATAGACTTCTCTCCGATTTAAAACCGGTGTCGCTCGAAGAGATGAGTGCTGTGCAATTAATGAATCGTACAGACACAAAGTATATAACTTCTCTGGATGTGTTGCCTGTTATACTTCGGCTGGCTGAAAGTGATTATCGGATACAAGAGGTTGATGGGCAGCGCAATATTTCTTATAGTACGGTATATCTTGATACACCTGAAAAATCAATGTTCTTGGCTCACCAAAGTGGCAGGGCTGTTCGTGAAAAGATTCGTGTGCGTACTTATGTAGATTCGGGACTGACTTTTCTGGAGGTGAAGGATAAAAACAATAAAGGGCGAACAGACAAAAAACGCATTCGTGTAAGTAGCTGTATGACTTTGGCCAAAGAGGGAGCTAATGATTTTTTGCAAAAGAATGCAAGGTATGATTTATCTGTCTTGAATGGTCAAATAGAAAACCGTTTTAATCGAATCACATTAGTTAATAAAGCAATGACAGAGCGCTTAACGATTGACACTAATGTTCGTTTTCGAAATCTGACTAATGGGCATGAAGCAGAAATGGGAGGAGTTGTTATTATTGAGCTGAAACGTGATGGACATCAGTATTCTCCGATTCGAGAGGTGCTACGTGATCTGCATATTAAGTCTGCAAGCATAAGCAAATATTGTCTAGGTTCGATATTAACTGATCCTGAACTGAAATACAATCGCTTTAAACCCAAATTAAGACAGGTGAAACGAATTCAAAATGAGATAAAACGATAAATATATAAACTAATAAATTAAAACCAATGGACGAATTAAATGATATAACTTTATTAGAAGCACCACTAGTGGATAGTTTAGGACTTGTACAGTTATTGTTACGTTTTGCTTTTAACTTGGTTGTGATGTTCTGTATTATTCATTTTTTTTATTATGCTAAAAGTAAGCGAAGAGATTATTATTTCACCTTTACATTAATTAGTATAAGTGTGTTTTTTCTTATTTTTCTGTTGGGAAGCGTAAAACTAAAAATTGGTTTTGCTTTGGGATTGTTTGCCATCTTTGGCATTATTCGTTATCGCACAGAGTCAGTACCTATACGTGAGATGACCTATTTATTTGTTATTATAGCTATCTCCGTTATCAATGCTTTGGCGGTGGAAATCAGTTATACCGAACTTTTAGCTACTAATTTGATCTTTATTCTTTGTGTATGGGTTTGTGAGAGTAACCGATGGCTTAAGCATATTTCGTGTAAGTTAATACAATATGACCGAATTGATTTGATTAAACCGGATAAACAGTCTGAACTGTTGCAGGATTTGAAGCAGCGCACAGGACTCCCTATTTCGAAAGTGGAAGTAGGGTACATTGATTTCTTGCGAGATAGTGCGATGGTCAAGGTTTACTATGAACCTCTTTGTGATGAAGTGAATACAATTGATACATTAACCCGAATACCACGTGAAAATGAATAATAACAGATTTTTTCTGCTAGCTTTTTTGCTAAGCCTCTTCGTAGAGACGTATGCTCAAAGTGATTTTGGCGTTTGGACAAGTTTGGAAGTCAAAAAGAAGATTTTTCCGGGATTTGATGCAGCCTTTGAAGGTGAATTCCGTACCCGCGATGATAGTAAGACAGTCGACCGTTGGTCGGCTTCTGCTGATTTATCTTATCGTCTCAACCAATATCTGAAAATAGGTGGCGTGTATAGCTATATTAACTTTAATCATCCCAAACGAAAGTGGGAAGTCGGGCATCGCTATAGTCTGTATAGCACAGGATCTTACGAATGGAAGCGATTGACAATTTCTTTACGCGAGCGCTACCAGCATACCTATCGTGTGGGAGTCTCGTCTACGTCTACTCGTGCTAATCCTAAAGATGTGTTGCGGTCTCGATTACAGTTTTCGTATAATATATCAAAATCGAAATTAAGTCCGTATGCTTCTGTAGAACTTTATCATACTTTAAATAATCCGGAAGGAAACGGTTTGGATAAGACCCGATATACATTGGGCACAGAATATAAATTAAATAAGCGCAGTGCGTTTGACTTGTTTTATCGTTATCAATCTCAAACAGACGATGATGAAGATGATGGTCATGTGTTGGGCCTAGGATATTCTTTGAAATTTTAACCCATGACTTTATGAAAAAATATTTATTACTTATTTTATGCCCTTTAGCAACAGTTGCTTTTTGCATGGCTTGTACCAGTGACTTTGAAGAGGATGACGATGATAGTAGCAGTGAGGAAGTGACAGAGTCTACAGAAGACGATCTGGTAGAAAACTCCGTTTTTGACGCTACAGTTTCAGTCTCTTTTTCGGGGACATCGGCCACAGTGACAAATTCTGTAGCAGGAGTCTCTGTTTCTCAATCTGGGGCAGATGTGGTGATTACTTCTACTGTGGAGGGAGTGGAATATCTATTGAGTGGAACAACGACTTCAGGATCATTCAAAATCTATAGTGATTATAAATTCAAACTTACATTGAATGGAGTAGATATAACTTCTTCTTCAGGGCCTGCCATTAATGTACAATCGCATAAACGAGTATTCGCTGTACTTGCAGACGGAACAACTAACAAGCTGACCGATAGCGCATCGTATGCTTCGAGCACGGAAGATCAAAAGGCTTGTTTGTTTAGCGAGGGGCAACTTATCTTCAGTGGCAGTGGGAGTTTGACTGTTACAGGAAAATATAAACATGGCATTTGTAGTGATGACTATGTACTTGTCCGTTCAGGGGCTACTGTTACAGTGGCTGCAGCTGCAACAGATGGAATTCACACCAATGAAGCTGTACTTATAGATGGAGGAACGGTGACCATTACTTCAACAGATGAAGGAATAAACTGTGAGGAAGGAGTTGTGACCATTAATTCAGGAGCGGTGACTATCACTACGACTGCTGCTTCGGCGAAAGGAATAAAAGGCTATGGGAATGTGACTATAAACGGAGGTGATATTGTTGTAACAACAAAAGGAGGTGATGGTAGCGAAGGCATAGAGAGCAAAAGCATACTTACTATTAATGATGGAAACATAGCAGTGACTTCTTATGATGATTGCATCAATGCGGCAGCAAGTCTGGTGATAAATGGTGGTACTATCTATTGCTATAGCTCAAATAATGATGGCATTGATTCCAACGGGACTTTGACTATCACTGGCGGACTTATTATCTCTTCTGGTACTACGAGTCCTGAAGAAGGTTTTGATTGTGACCAAAATACTTTTAAAATTACCGGTGGAACTATTTTAGGAGTTGGTGGATCGAGCAGTACGCCTACTTCCAGTGTTAGTACTCAACGCTCTGTTATATATGGAGGTTCGGGTACATCCGGGAAATATATTAGCATTGTATCCTCTGATGGGGAGAACCTTTTTAGCTATAAACTTCCCCGAAGCTATTCACAGATGACTTTATTGTATAGTAGTTCGAGTCTGCTTTCAGGTGGGAGCTATACAATCTATTCAGGTGGAACCGTTTCAGGCGGAACCGATTTTAATGGCTATCTTTCGGGTGCAACCTATACAGCCGGTACTCAACTTGGTACTTTTACAGCTACTTCTATTGTTACCCAAGTTGGCAGTACCAGCTCTAGTGGGAGATGATAAGAGAGTCCTAATTTGTTTAAAGGACTTCTGTTTCATTATTTTGCCGATAAAATCAAGAATTTTGTCGATATCATTTGTTCCGCATCTTTAAGAGAACTATTTTTGTGAAATTGATGATTTTCTATATATGAAATTACGAAAACGGCATCTCCTAGAGATTTTGATATATGCAGCCCTTTGGCTTGTTGTTTTCCTTCTGCCGGTGTTGGGGAACTATCTGTCTATTTATTCAGGTAGAGAATCTTCTTATAATTGGGACATGGTTAGCCATTTTTGGTTAACTATTGTACCTTTTTTACTTATCTTTGCGGCTAATAATTATTTACTGGCTCCTTATTTGCTGTTTCGTAAACGATATATGGCGTATGCGTTATCTGTGATTTGTATAGTAGTAGTTATTCTGTGGGTTTCGTCATTAACTTCTTCACGTGATGAATTTCGTGAAGAGGAGGGAAGGGGACCTGAACATGTAGAACGCACTTGGCAACGTATATCTCCAAATGTGGAAAATGAGGAAAGAGGCAGACCAGATAAGCCTGGCAGACCAGATAAGCTTGGTAAGCAGCCAGGCAAACCAGGCAAACCAGGTAAACCAGACGATGGAGATTATCCGCCGGATAAGTCATTAAAAAGGAACTTCTTGTTATTTCCTGGTATGATGATGGCTCCGTTTTATGGACGCTTTCTTATTGCAATTTTAGTTGTGGGCTTTAATATCGCTGTAAAATTATTATTTAAATCTCTCAGGGATGAAGAGACGATGAAAGAATTGGAGCGTCATAATTTGCAAACAGAATTGGAATATTTGAAATATCAAATAAATCCACACTTTTTCATGAATACATTGAATAATATTCATGCTTTGGTGGATATTGATGCTGAGAAGGCAAAAATGACGATTGTGGAACTGTCTAAGATGATGCGCTATGTTCTTTATGAATCGAGCAATAAAACAATTTTGTTATCCAGAGAGATACGTTTCTTAAATAACTATATAGGCTTAATGAAGCTTCGGTATACAGAAAAAGTAAACATCGAAGTGAGTATGCCTGTCGATTTTCCTGATGTTCAAATTCCTCCGTTACTTTTTATATCTTTTGTGGAAAATGCTTTTAAACATGGAGTTAGTTATCAGTCGGACTCTTTTATCCATGTTTGCATGAAGTTGGAAGGTGAACAATTACTATTTCAATGCTCTAATAGTCATTCTAATAAGCACGATGATCAGGAGGGTGGCATAGGGCTAGAAAATATAAGAAAGCGTCTGAGGTTGCTATTTGGTGAAAATTATGTGCTTTCTATAGACCAAGTAGCTGATAGTTTTAATGTATTATTAATAATTCCAATTATATGATTAAATGTATTGCAGTTGACGATGAGCCCCTTGCTCTTACCCAGCTGACGGGATATATATCTAGAGTTCCCTTTCTTCAGCAAGTAAAAGCTTGTCAGGATGCTTTCGAGGCTATGGAGGTATTGGCTGCAGAAGAGATCGACTTGATATTTGTGGATATTAATATGCCTGATCTTAATGGACTTGATTTTGTGCGCTCATTAGTTGTACGACCTCTTATTATATTTACTACAGCTTATTCAGAGTATGCTATTGAGGGTTTTAAAGTTGATGCGATTGATTATCTTCTTAAGCCATTTAGTTTTCAAGACTTTCTGAAAGCGGCGGATAAAGCTCGCAGACAACTTGAGTATCAATCTAGCAGTATTAGCGAAAGTGAAACGAATGTGCTTAATGACGACGGCTCTTTGTTTGTTAAAGCTGATTATAAGATTGTGCGAATTAACATCAATGATATAAAATACGTGGAATGTATGAGTGAGTATGTGCGTATTTTTATTGAAGGTGAAGATAAACCTGTGATGACTTTGCTAAGCATGAGGAAACTCGAAGAACGCTTACCTACTAACCAGTTTATGCGTGTACATCGTTCTTATATTGTTAATTTGAGAAAGATTGCAGAAATTTCACGCTTGCGAATTATTTTTGACGGAAGTACTTATATTCCCATAGGAGAAAACTATAAAGACAAGTTTACGGAATATATTAATAAGATGTGTTTGGGAAAGTAACCTTGTCATTTTTCTCACAGTGAAAGTAGGGTTTTATATTTAGCTGGGGTTATTTTCGTTATTTCATGAAAAACTCGCGTAAAATGAAACCTGTTTGAAAAGCCCGTTTTAAAGGCCACTTCATCAATGCTAAGAGTTGAGTGTGTGATAAGTAGGCAAGCATAGTCGATTCTTTTCTTTTTGATGTATTTTTGAAGTGAAACACCTATCTCAGACTTAAATAAACGTGAGAATGAGTTTGTTGACATGCATGCTTTACTTGCTAGGGAATTATTTGACAAATCTTGATCGTAATGATTTTCTATGTAATTAATGATCTTGCTTACTCTTATGTCGCTTGTATTATGTTGTTCCCATTCACTTTCATCTATATTTCTTAATATCTCACAAATTAAGGATTGTATAACTAAAAATGCTTGAATGTTAAATTGGGATATGTTGGTGTTGACTGATAAATACTGTTGTAAGAAATTGATTTTGTCTTTTAAGTTTTCATTGAGATTTAGCATGTAAATCCCTGGGGAGGTATTGTCATAAGGAAATCCTAATGTAAAGTGAATGAATAAATGTTTAATTGCTCCTTCTGAGACGAGTTTTTTGAGGTTATCTTCTGTGACAGCACAAATACTTCCACCATCTAATTTATATCCATCTTTAGGAATTCGGTGATCATTTAACTTTGACTTATAATCAGTGTTGGGCGCTATCAAATAAATCCGGTCTACTTCCATCTGATATTCTTCGCCTTGATATTCAATAATACCCCCCCTTTCAAAATTATAATAAATTCTCCAGTAAGGAAATGAAAGCGTGCTATGCTCCCAATTTTTTAGCCACCAATACCTGCAACAGTGAACATTTACAGAAAATTGAGGAAAGAATTGAGTGACACTAGATGGGTCACCCGTAAATAGCATATTCATTTTTCTTTCATTTATAATATATTGACGCTTTAAATTATTTTAAGCTTCTCGAAATATCGGTTTCTATTTGTTGTTAATGCAATAAATTAATCTCATTAATTGGACTTTGTATTATTGATACACTTATAACCGGCAAAGTTACTAAAAATAGATATTAAAAAATGATCTTTACAGATACTTTAATACTTTTGCTTCATTTAAAATTCTAATAGTATAAACCCGTTAGTTAATGTGAATTATTAAAGGAGTCGGAAATGAGATTTATCTAATTCCTCGTTTATTGCTTAAAAAAACGGGTTTGAAAGTAAGAAGAAGAACTCTCGTTTGAAATAGATATATAATTAATGAAAGCAGGTATTTCCTAGTCTGATTAATTTAGCTTTATTTGCATTGTATAATTAATAATAAGATGAAAAGATTCTCCAAGATAAGTATTTCGCTCTTTTTCTTGTTTTTATTAATGGGGACAGAAGGGGTGGCACAAAAGAAGCATGTCTTTGATATTAACGATGGCCATTTTATGTATGATGGTAAACCGATACAAATTGTTTCCGGAGAAATGCATTATAATAGGATTCCCCATCAATACTGGAGACACCGTATGCAAATGCTTAAAGCAATGGGACTCAATACTGTTGCCACGTACGTTTTCTGGAATATGCATGAGGTGGAACCCGGAAAATGGGACTTCAGCGGCGATAAGAACCTGAGAGAGTACATCAAGATAGCTGCGGAAGAGGGTTTGCATGTGATTCTGCGTTTCGGGCCCTATGCTTGTGCTGAATGGGAGTTTGGAGGTTATCCCTGGTGGTTACAAAATGTTGAAGGACTTGAACTTCGTAGGGATAATGATCAATTTCTTAGATATACGGATCTATATATAAAAAGATTGTATCAGGAAGTAAAAGACCTGTTGATCACCAACGGCGGGCCTATCATCATGGTACAGGTTGAAAATGAATTCGGATCTTATGTTTCGCAACGAAAAGATATTCCTTTGGAGGAGCATCGAAAATATAACGCCAAGATAAAAGAACAACTTTTAAAAGCGGGTTTTAATACGACTTTATTCACGTCCGACGGTACATGGCTGTTTGAAGGTGGGGCTATAGAAGGTGTGTTGCCAACTGCGAATGGGGAAAATAATGTTGTCAATTTGAAGAAGGCTGTCGGCAAGTATAATGGTGGCAAAGGCCCTTATATGGTTGCGGAGTTTTATCCGGGCTGGTTATCTCATTGGGCCGAGCCTTTTCCTTCATTATCCGCCTCTGGCATAGCTCGTACGGCTGAAAACTATTTGAAAAATGATGTCTCCTTTAATTTGTACATGGCACATGGAGGTACTAACTTCGGGTTTACCAGTGGAGCCAACTATGATAATAAACATGATATTCAGCCCGATCTCACGAGTTACGATTACGACGCTCCGATAAGTGAGGCGGGATGGGTTACTCCTAAATATGATTCCTTGCGTTCTGTGATAGGCAAAAACGTGAAATGGAAGTTGCCCGCAGTGCCGGCTCCCATACCGGTCATCGAAATTCCATCCATTAAGCTAACGCGCGTTGCCGACGTGCTGGGCTATTTGGAGAAGGGGAGCAAAATAGAAAGTGATGCGCCTCTTACATTCGAACAATTGAATCAAGGATATGGCTATGTGCTTTATTCAAGGCGTTTTAACCAACCGATAAGCGGGACTTTGGATGTTTCAGGACTTCGTGATTATGCCATTGTCTATGTGAATGGCGAAAAGGTTGGAGAACTCAATCGATGTGATAAGAAATACAAGATGTCGATAAATATCCCATTCAACTCCACACTGCAAATTTTAGTTGAAAATATGGGGCGTATTAATTATGGCTCCGAGATAGTAAACAACAAGAAAGGCATTATCAGCCCTGTGAAGATAGATGATATGGAGATGGATGGAAACTGGGAAATGTATAAGCTACCAATGGACGAGGTGCCTGACTTGGATACCCTTTCACAGACGGACGTATATCCCAATAAAGCGTTATCTACCAATGCCTTGGTTGGCCGTCCACTTGTTTATGAAGGAACATTTTCTTTGATTAACGTCGGGGATACTTTCATCGATATGAGTGATTGGGGAAAAGGAATCATTTTTGTCAACGGGAAAAACCTGGGACGCTACTGGAATGTAGGGCCCCAGCAGACGCTGTACCTTCCGGGTGTATGGTTAAAGAAAGGTTTGAATAAAATCCTGATTTTCGAACAGATGAATGATCATATAAAGACTGAAGTAAAAACAGTCAAAGTTCCCATTTTAACTCAACTGAAAAAATAGAGGTAATAGTGTCTCTTCACTTTTATCTTTTACCTAATACTTGAATTATCCATAAAGACATGAAGACGAAAATAATCATATCTGCGTTCTTTTCCTTAGTCTATATAATGGCTTTCGCCCAAAGCAAGCCTCTTGAGCCCGCATTGATTCCTTTTCCCCAAAAGGTAGAAATGTTTGACGGGAAGTTTCAATTGTCGTCACGAACTCAATTGATTGTTAAGGATCAAGGACATTTCTGGAAAGAGATATCTTACCTGCAATCACTTTTGTCTCCGTTATTGGGAAGAAGTCTCACTACGGATCAGGGAGACAATAGCATAGAGATCAATTACTCCGATCGATTGAAAGACAATGAAGCGTATGACCTGACGATTACTCCTTCCAAAGTGCTTATTGAAGCATCTGATTCGCAAGGACTGTTTTATGCCTTACAAACTCTCCGGCAGTTGTTGCCTGAGCAGGTGGAATTGAAGACAAAAGTCAGTGATGCCATCTATTTACCGGCACTTCATATCTTTGATAAACCGGCTTTCGCTTGGCGCGGGACGATGATTGATGTGTCCCGTCACTTCTTTTCCATTGATTATTTGAAGAAGCACATTGATCGCATGGCATTCTATAAAATGAATAAACTTCATCTACATCTGACTGATGATCAAGGATGGCGCATTGAGATAAAGAAATACCCGGCATTGACCGCCCAAGGAGCATGGCGAAAATTCAATAATCAAGATACGGTATGCATGAATCTGGCAAAGGAAAATTCTGATTTTGAAATTGATCAACGTTATATTATCAAAAAAGACGGTATGAGTCTCTATGGAGGATATTTCACGCAAGATGAAATTCGTGATCTGGTACAATATGCCGCGGAACGTCATGTTGACATAATCCCCGAAATAGATATGCCCGGACATATGCTGGCCGCTATTGCCGCTTATCCTTACCTTGCTGACGTAAAAGAGATCGGTTGGGGAAAACTCTTTTCTACTCCATTGTGTCCATGCAAAGAAGAGGCTTATACATTTGTGGAAGATGTATTGACTGAAATCATGGAGCTCTTTCCTTCGAAGTATATTCATATCGGCGCGGATGAGGTCGATAAGACAACATGGATTAAGTCGGATCTTTGTAAACAGTTGATGGAGAAAGAGAATATAAAGAGCCTGAATGATCTGCAGGCCTACTTTGTGCATCGTGTTTCTGAATTCATTAAATCCAAAGGCAGGCAGGTGATTGCATGGGATGATGTTCTTGATGATGGCGATGTGGACTCCGGTATTAATGTGATGTATTGGAGAGGGTGGGTGAATAGCTCTCTGGACAAGGCTGCCCATAAAGGCAATCTTGTAATCATGTCGCCTACCAATCCTCTGTATTTTGATTACATACCTGACAAAAGTAGTCTTAGGTCTGTCTATGACATGAATGTTGTTTATGATATTTTCTCTGCAAATAAAGCAGAATCTTTGGTGCAAGGTGCTCAGGCAAATCTGTGGAGTGAGAAGATTCCTTCTGAACAACGGGCCGATTATCTGTTATTTCCTCGTTTAACGGCATTAGCCGAACGCTTGTGGACTAATCAAAACCTGTACGATGGTTATTCAAAGCGTCTTTTGGCTCATTTTTCTCGTTTAGACGCAATGAAGGTCCATTATCGCTTGCCGGATCTTACCGGATTTGTATTGGAAGGTGTTTTTGTGAAAGAAGCCTTGTTTACGGTTGATAACCCACTTCCCCACTTATCCGTTTATTATACGCTGGATGGTTCTATCCCGAATCTCAGCTCAAAGAAACTAACGGGCGCACTGAAAATTAATAAGCCGGTTCAGATAAAATTTGCTTTGTTGAGTCCGAATGGTGCTAAAGGAGATGTCTATACAGTTAACTATCGTCAAATGTCCATGGCAAAACCAACCAAATTAAGAGGAAAAACGGAAGATGGTTTATCGTGTTCCTTTTATGACGGGTTATTCAACAGCACAAAGAAGGTGAAGGAAGTCAGGGACAAGGAAATGGTTGTATCGAATGTAACAGTTCCCAAAGAATTTGTGACTCCCGCGTTTGCTTTGAAATACAACGGTTATATAAAAGTGCCGGAAACAGGAATATATAGCTTCTATTTTACTTGCGATGATGGCGGAATGCTGTATATGAATGATCAGGTTATTGTCGATAATGACGGATTGCATTCTGCTATCGAAAAGAGTGGGCAGGCGGCATTGGAAAAGGGAATTCATCCTTTCTGTCTTGATTTTGTTGAAGGTGGCGGAGGCTTTACATTGAAGTTGCAATACAGCTTAAATGGAAGCGCGCCCGAAGATGTTCCTGATAGCTGGTTCATGCATTGATTGAAGTTTTAATATCAGAAAAGCGATTATACTCATGAGAAAAAATTCATTAATAGTTGGTTTGTTTTTATTTGCATTCAACACCTTAATGCCAGCCTCTACAATGGACACCCTCAAGTCCATTGCCCCCATACCTTTGGGTAAACAAGTAAGGTGGCAGCAGATGGAGACATTGGCTTTTGTGCATTTTGGACTAAATACATTCGACGATAAAGAATGGGGATATGGAGACGTTTCTCCGCAAGTATTTAATCCCACGAAATTAGACTGTGAGCAGTGGGTTCGGACTTTCCTGAAGTCGGGCATAAAAGAAGTCATCATTACGGCTAAACATCATGATGGTTTTTGTCTTTGGCCAACGCATCTTACCGATTATTGCATTCGTAATACTCCTTATAAGAATGGGAAAGGCGACATTGTCGGTGAATTGTCGGCGGCATGCCAAAAATATGGTTTGAAATTTGGCGTTTATCTTTCCCCATGGGACAGGCATCAGGCCAATTATGGTACACCTGAATATGTGGAGTATTTCTATAAGCAGCTCAGGGAACTACTTACACGGTATGGCAATATCTCTGAGGTCTGGTTTGACGGAGCTAACGGAGGTGACGGATGGTACGGCGGAACAAAAGAGATGCGTAGAATAGATAGAAAAACATATTACGATTTTGGACGTGCTTATCGAATGGTGGAAGAACTCCAACCTGAAGCAATCATTTTTTCAGATGGTGGTCCTGGTTGTCGTTGGATAGGGAATGAAGAAGGGTTTGCCGGAGCGACTAACTGGTCTTTTTTACGCTCAAAAGAGGTCTACCCCGGTTATGAGAACTATCCCGAATTACAATATGGACACGCCGATGGAGATAAATGGGTACCGGGAGAATGTGATGTCTCTATCAGACCCGGATGGTTTTATCATCCTAATGAAGATGATCGGGTAAAATCTGTGGAACAATTGGTCGACCTGTATTATCGAAGCGTGGGGCATAACGCGAATCTCTTACTCAATTTTCCGATAAACCGGGATGGTTTGGTTCACCCAACCGACTCGACCAATGCAGTGAATTATCATCTTCAGATTAAAAAGGAATTATCTCATAATCTATTGGCAGGTATACATCCTCGTGTCTCAAATGATCGCGGAGGCCAATTCCCCGGAAAAGCAGTGACGGACGGTCATTATGATACTTACTGGGCTACGGAGGATGGTGTGACCAAGGCGGTCATTGAGTTTAATTTGCCGCATAAAGAAAAAATAAACAGACTGTTATTACAGGAGTATATCCCTCTTGGACAACGGGTACAATCTTTTGTTGTGGAGTATTATCTAAACAAGCAATGGCATCCTGTGAAGCTGAATGAAGAGACAACCACTATCGGATATAAACGGATTCTTCGTTTTACAACAGTATCAACGAATCGTATCCGAATTCGCTTTACCTCCTCTCGGGCTTGTTTGTGTATCAATAATATCGAGGCTTTTTATTCCGGCAGTGATTTACTCTTCAATACTACTAAGGATCAACAGATGGAAATACAGGGATATCCGTTCACACTGCCCCAAGTTGATACTGAACAGATGAAGAGATGCATTGATCGGAATGACAGTACAACCTGTTTTGTGGATGAAAAGACAGTTCTGATTGATTTGGGCGAGAAACGATTGGTTCATTCTTTTTCCTATTTGCCGGATCAATCCAATAAAGGTTTAATTTCTAATTATGAACTTGGCGTTGGCATGACCGAAAATGTGACGGATAAAGTGATTTCTTCCGGTGAATTCTCTAATATAAGGAACAATCCTGTTTGGCAGAAGGTATATTTCGCACCGGTATATGCTCGATATCTGATGTTTAAACCGACCCGCATGATTAACGATGATGATCGGATTGGTATAGCTGAGATGAGAATTGAATAAAAAAATGACCTGATAATGTTTTAATTTTATTAATTTACACATGGACTTTCTTCTTCTCTTCCCCCCCCTTGTGATGAGTGGAGGAAAGTTTTTTATAATATTGCATTAAAAAAGTAGTTATGTATAAAAGAAAAATTGTTTTGAGCGGACTGGCATTCTTTTTTCTCTCATTCTATCTTTCGGCACAGCAGTTTTTTCCTTATAGGAATCCTGATTTATCCGTAGAGGTTCGGGTGCATGATTTGCTCTCTCGGATGACTCTGGATGAAAAGGTTGGTCAACTATTATGTCCGTTGGGTTGGGAGATGTATGATCTGAGAGAAAGTCAGGTAAAGGTCTCTGAACGGTTTAAATCTTTGGTAAAGGAAAAACAGGCGGGTATGCTTTGGGGCGTTTATAGGGCTGATCCTTGGACAAAGAAAACTTTGGAAAACGGACTGAGACCTGAATCTGCCGCCAAGGCCGGGAACGCTTTGCAGAAATATGTGATTGAGAATACCCGTTTGGGCATTCCGATGTTTTTGGCGGAGGAGGCTCCTCATGGCCATATGGCCATTGGCGCCACCGTCTTTCCAACCGGTATCGGTATGGCCGCCACCTGGTGCCCTTCATTATTAGAAGAAGAGGGAAAGGCTATCGGTAAGGAGATCCGCTTGCAGGGAGGACATGTCAGTTACGGGCCGGTCATCGATTTGGCCCGTGATCCGCGATGGTCGCGGGTGGAGGAAACCTTCGGTGAAGATCCTGTCTTATCTGGCTCCCTGGCCGCAGCCATGGTGAAAGGCCTTGGCGGGGGAAAGTTGGATCAGGAATATTCGACTGTGGCCACATTAAAGCATTTTATTGCTTATGGCATACCCGAGGGTGGTCAGAATGGCAATCCTTCTTTTGTTGGAAGAAGAGATTTGCTGACTGACTTTCTGCCCCCTTTTCATCAGGCGATACAAGCAGGGGCATTGTCCGTGATGACATCCTACAATTCCATGGACGGGATCCCCACTACGGCCAATCATTATCTCTTGACAGAGTTACTGCGTAACGAGTGGCATTTCCGTGGTTTCTCGATCTCTGATCTCTATAGCATTGAAGGACTCCATATTCATCACTTTGTTGCCCGTTCAAACGCCGAAGCGGCCGTCCTGTCACTCTCTGCCGGGCTTGACGCGGATTTGGGAGGTGACGCTTTTGCCACTTTGACTCGGCAGGTGCGTGAAAAGAAAATTGATGAAGCCCTGATTGATACGGCTGTTTGTCGGGTTTTGCGTTTGAAGTTCGAGATGGGATTGTTTGAACATCCGTATGTGGATCCGCGGAAAGCGAAAGAGGAAGTTCGTTCCGCCGCACATATTCAGCTGGCGCGTAATTGTGCCCGGCAGTTGATCACTTTATTGAAAAATGAAAAAGAGATCTTGCCGCTTACCAAACAAATTGGTAAGGTGGCCGTGGTGGGGCCTAATGCGGATAACCTGTACAATATGCTTGGGGATTATACCGCCCCTCAGGAGGAGAGCAACGTGATTACGGTCTTGGAAGGGATTAAAAAGAAAATTGGCGCCTCACGGGTGGAATACGTTAAAGGATGTGCTATTCGTGACACGACAAATTGTGAGTTGGAGAAGGCTGTTGATGCCGCCCGTCGTGCTGATGTGGTTATTGCTGTGGTGGGCGGTTCCAGCGCCCGTGACTTTAAGACAAGTTATAAAGAGACCGGGGCCGCGATCACCAATCCCAATGCGGTGAGCGACATGGAGTGCGGAGAGGGATTCGACAGGGGATCTTTGGAACTTATGGGCAAGCAAATGGATTTGCTCAAAGCACTCAAAGCAACAGGAAAACCGTTGATTGTGGTTTATATTGAAGGACGTCCGCTGGATAAAAATTGGGCGGCCGACCACGCGGATGCTTTACTTACCGCCTGGTATCCCGGACAAGAGGGGGGTGATGCGATCGCGGATGTTTTGTTTGGCGATTACAACCCTGCCGGCCGTTTGCCTGTTTCCGTTCCACGGAATGTCGGACAACTTCCTGTCTATTACAATAAGAAAAATCCGGCTACTCATGATTATGTTGAAATGTCTTCCACGCCGCTTTATCCTTTTGGTTACGGACTAAGCTTTTCTACTTTCGAATACTCCAATTTGAAAATATCACAAAAGGCTTCTTCTTGTTTCGAAGTGTCTTTTGATATCAGGAATACCGGGAAATACGACGGTGATGAAGTTGCGCAACTCTATCTTCGGGATGAATATGCGTCGGTGGTGCAACCGGTGAAACAGCTCAAACATTATCAACGCCTTTTCATTAAAAAGGGAGAAGTGAAACGTGTCTGTTTTTTGCTTGCGGAAGAAGATTTCTCCTTGATCAATGCGGATATGAAGTGGGTGGTGGAACCCGGCGACTTTCAACTTCAAATAGGATCTTCCTCGAGTGATATACGATTAACAGCTAAAATAGAAATCAAATGAACAAGTTTAAATTTGTACAATTAGTCGGGATGTTGTTATGGAGCTTTATGGGTTGCCCGCAACAGGCACTTGCTGCAAAAATAAAGAATCCCGTTCAATATGTTGATCCTAGAATAGGCTCCGGCGGACACGGACATGTGTTTGTGGGGGCGAATGTTCCTTTCGGATTTGTACAGTTGGGCCCTACCGAACCCGTCAGGGGCTGGGACTGGTGCTCCGGTTACCATTATAGTGACTCCGTTTTGGTTGGTTTCAGCCATTCGCATCTCAGTGGGACAGGAATAGGCGACTTGGGCGATATTACCTTCTTTCCCACCCAAGACCAAAGCCGTTCGGCCTGTTTTAATCATGATGATGAAACAGTCTCGCCGGGATATTATTCCGTTCGCTTGTCCCCGTCCAATATAAAGGTGAAGCTCACCGCCACGGCACGGACGGGTTTTCATCAATACACATTTCCTACCAAGGGAGAAGCCATGGTGGTGGTAGATCTGCAAAAAGGAATTGGCTGGGATCAATGGACCGACAGCCGTTTGACGCAAGAAAACGATAGCTTGATTTGCGGATACCGGATCTCAACCGGGTGGGCAAAGAATCAGCAGGTCTATTTTGCCGCCGTCTTTTCCAAACCGATTCGTCGTTTTACGGCGATCAACGACTCTGTTGGAATCTTCTCCTTTCTGACGAACGGAGAAACCGATCCGCTTTATGTCAAGGTAGGTCTGTCTGCTGTCAGTGTGGAAAACGCAAAGTTGAACTTGAAAGCTGAGGTCGGCTCACGTCTTTTCAATGCAGTGGCCGATGAGGCGAAATTTCTTTGGAACAAAGAGCTGGAGAAGATACAAGTTTCCATGGACGATGATGCCGATAAAAGAATCTTTTATACCGCATTCTATCATACCATGATCGCTCCGTCCGTGTTTTGCGATGTCAATGGAGACTATCGGGGGAGCGATGGAAGGATCTACCGGAAAGCTGATTTTGTGAATTATACCACATTCTCTTTGTGGGATACTTATCGGGCGGCGCATCCTCTGGCCACGCTGGTTCACCCGGAACGCATGAGGGATTATGCCCAAACGTTGCTCGCTATTTTCAGGCAGCAGAGAAAGTTGCCCGTTTGGCATTTGATGGGCAATGAGACGGATTGCATGGTGGGTAATCCCGGCATTCCCGTATTGGCTGATTTGTTGCTGAAAGGATTTGTGACAGATGAAGAAGCGGCCTTTGAGGCCATGAAAACGTCAGCCATGCTCGATGAACGCTCGATGAATTTGCTGAAGGCGTATGGCTATATTCCTTACGATAAAGAGCCGACAAACGAAACGACGTCCAAGGGACTTGAATATGCTTTGGCGGATGGTTGCGTGGCGCAAGTTGCCCAACGGCTGGGTAAGAAGAACGACTATGCCTATTTTCATCGCCGGAGTCAGTCCTATCAATTTTATTGGGACAAGAACACCCATTTCATGCGTGGCCTTTCCTCCACCGGAAGTTTTAGTGAGCCTTTCGATCCGTTTGTGACCAGTCCGGGTAAAGGCGATTATACCGAAGGGAATGCCTGGCAATATGCGTGGCTTGTACCGCATGATGTACATGGATTAATCAAATTATTCGGAAGTGAGGATGCCTTTACCTCGAAACTGGACTCCTTGTTTGAAGTGAAAGGCGATTTGGGAAAAGAGGCCGCTCCCGACATTTCGGGTTTGATCGGGCAGTACGCGCATGGCAACGAACCCAGTCACCACATCCTTTATTTATACAACTATGTGGGGAAACCATACAAGTCAGCTTCGAGATTGCGTGAGGTGATGGATACTTTATATCACGATGCCCCGGATGGCTTGTGCGGCAATGAAGATGTCGGCCAGATGTCTGCCTGGTATGTTCTATCCGCGCTCGGTATCTATCAGGTAAACCCTGCCGGAGGTGTTTACGTCTTTGGCACCCCGATCGTTAATGAAGCCGAGTTGGCTGTGGGGGCGAATAAGACTTTTAAGATTATCGCCCATAATAACAGCAAAGAAAACATGTATATTCAGTCGGTTAAGCTCAACGGAAAACCTTACACTAAATCATCTATTCATTATAAAGATATTGTGGCGGGTGGCGTGCTCGAGTTTGAAATGGGAAGTCAACCCTCTTTAAGCTTTGGAGTGGCTCCAGGGGATAGGCCTTAAAGATAATTTTCTCATAACACAAGAATCCACTTTTCGGCCTTGTTATAGGCCTGAAAAGTGGATTTTTGTTAGTAGCATGGAATCCGATCTTTCTTTTATAATATATTCGTACGTTTTGTAAAATCAATGATTTCCGGGATATAACCGAAGACTAATCCTGTTACTGTGTCTGCGCAACCATAATAAATTGCTATACGACCGGTATCGACATCATAAAGTGTAGCACAAGGGAAGCATACGTTTGGCACGTCACCCATACATTCGTATTCGGTACGTGGTGATATGAGATAAGCTCCTGACCTATACAATACTTTCCATGGACTCTCCAAATCAAGAAGGGCTGAGCCGAATGCGTAAATAAATCCGTTGCATGATTTCAGCACCCCGTGATAAATTAATAACCAACCTTCGGATGTTTCAATAGGAATAGGGCCCGCGCCAATCTTTGTACACTGCCAAGCGCTTACTTCAAATGCCGATGGTGACATTACATGTCTGTGTTTTCCCCAGTAATTCATATCAGGTGATTCACTATAGAAGATATCGCCAAACGCTGTATGGCCATTGTCGCTCGGGCGGCTCAACATAGCAAAGTTGCCATGTATCTTCTTAGGGAAGAGTACACCATTGCGATTAAATGGAATGAATGCATTCTCTAGCTGGTGAAAGGTTTTAAAATCAAACGTATAAGCGATACCAATAGTTGGTCCATGATAGCCATTGCACCAGGTTACGTAGTAGCGGTCTTCTATGAAACAAACGCGTGGATCATAACCATATACCCACTTTCCTATTTCAGTATCCTCACATTCAAAGCGTAAAGGTTTTGGATTAATATTCCAATTAATGGCATCATCGCTAAATCCGACATGCAGCACCATACGACGATTTGTGTCATCACATCGGAATACACCTGCATAGCGACCATCAAAAGGAACAACAGCACTATTGAAAATGCTATTAGATGTGGGTAATAAATCTCGGGGAATAATGGGGTTCTCACTATAGCGCCATACTGTTTCTTTACTCTCGGTTGGGCGTTCTTCCCATGGCATATTAGGCAAAGACGGGCCTATTATTTTTAACTCTTTCATTTTGTTCTAATATTGAAAATCGGTTATTTATATTATTTCTTTTTGTCTGTATAGGTAAAAGGCAAAAACCATGTTATGATAAAGGCTGGAATGCCAGCAATGAGTACCAAAATAAAAAAACGCTGATATCCAAGCTGTTCACTTAGCCAACCGCTTATCATTCCGGGTAGCATGACACCGAGGTTCATCACTCCTGAAGCAAAGGCATAGTGAGACATCTGATGATCGCCGGGCGCAATCTGTTGCATCATAAAAAGAGTTAGTCCAACGAAGCCAAAACCGTATCCAAAGTATTCAAATACAATGGCCGATCCGATAATCATTAAACTATCAGGTTGATAAGTAGATAAGAAAAAATATACGAGGAATGGGAAATTGAAGATGCAGCAGAGAGTAAAGATAGAGCGTTGCAATCCGCGACCTGCAATGTAATATCCTCCAAGGATAGATCCAATGATAAATGCAGCAGCTCCAAAGGTGCCATACACAAGCCCTATATTTTGTACTGAAAGTCCCAGACCTCCATTGGTTAAAGGTGCTTTCAAAAATAGAGGTACAATCTTCATCGCAAATCCTTCGGCAAACCGATATAGAATGATGAAGAGAATATACCATATGATATGTTTTTTCTGAAAGAATGAACGCATCACTCCCCAAAGTTCCTGCAAGCTCTTCCGAAAGGTTACCGTATGTGCATTTTTAGTTTCTGAGGGTAAAGTTCGTATGTGATAGAGCGATGCTAATACCATTAGTGCGGCACAGATGAACATAATCACCATCCAAGCTTTTGCTGGTCCGAATTGATCTTTCAAATCTCCTGCAAGGAAAACGAGTCCGCCATTGGTAAGTACTTTCGCCAGATTATAGAAAGCACCCTGCCAACCAATAAATTTAGCTTGTTGCCTAGTGTTGAGTTCGGTCATGTATACACCGTCTGCGGCAATATCATGTGTAGCACCACTTAGTGCTATAACTCCCATGAGAGCAATAGCATAAGTAAAGAATTCTGGTAGAGGTAGAGATAATGCTATCAGGGCGAATGAAAGCCCGGTGAGTAATTGCGTCGTAACGACAAAGAATTTCTTTGTTTTGAATATTTCAAGAATGGGACTCCACAAAGGCTTTAACGTCCAAGGTAACATGATGAGTGATGTCCAAAAAGCTATTTGGGTATTGCTAATATTCAGATCCGAGAACATTAGCACGGAAACCATGGAAAGCGCAACAAACGGTAATCCCATGGCGAAATATAATGTGGGAACCCATGCGACTGGAGAGAGTCTTTTTTCTTCTGTTTTCATTTAACAAAGATAATCATCAAGCAATAACTAAGAAATGTCTATTCGTTTGATTTTTATATCTAAATCAAACTTCTGTCGCAATCTATCTATGAATACACTGACTTGATGGCCATTATTAATCACTTATTATTGTAATATAGCTTTTTTAGATATATAATAAGCAATAACAGATATTTTTTTGTTAGACTTATTGTGCTACTTTTGTTTTTGCTATACAGTTGACAAATCTAACATAAACTCTATGGCGGACGAGACCAAATTTGTAATAGTCAATTAATTATATAATAGAATGAAACGCATATTTCTTATTTTCTTTGCTGTTACTTTAGGCTTTTACACTCAACTGCAGGGGCAAAGTCTCTCCGAAAGGTTTGCATCAATGTTGACTCTTCCTAAAGGATATATTTGTTATCGGACAGCCGATTCAATACACATAGATGGCTTGCCTGATGAGGATTCTTGGAAAAAAGCGCAAGCGACAGATGCTTTTGTTGACATCAGTGGTTTTGACTTCCCTACCCCACGTTACCGAACTACAGCTAAGATGCTTTGGGATGACAAATATCTGTATGTGTCTGCTGAGCTAGAGGAACCACATATCTGGGCAAATCTTCATCTACGTGATACGATTGTATTTTACGATAATGACTTTGAAGTGTTTATAGACCCGATAGGTGAGGGGCACAATTATTTTGAAATAGAAACTAATGCCCTAGGAACGGTCTTTGATTTGGCTTTGGAAAAACCGTATCGAGTATCTAATCGTACTTTTGTACAATTTCAGTGGAACTGTCCCGGATTGAAGTTGGCTACACACTGCAATGGAAAAATAAATGATCCGAACGGAATTGATCAGGGATGGACAGTAGAAATGGCTATTCCTCGTGAAGCTATTGCTAGCGAGTTTGATAATTACCTAAAAGCAGGCAACTGGCTTCGGATTGACTTCTCTCGTGTAGAATGGCAATATGAGTTAGATAGTACAGGAAAATATACTCGAAAGAAGGGGGCTGAGGGCAAGTTTCTTCCCGAAGATAATTGGGTCTGGACACCAACAGGCAAAATAGCAATGCATATGCCTGAACGTTGGAGCTATCTTTATCTATCCGATAAAAAGGTGGGGCATGACACTGAAACGTTCCGATATCCGGATAGCCAACCTATATGCCAGTTTCTGTGGATGTTGTTTTATGCACAAGAAGAACAATACGCTAAAAATCACTCTTATTTTAAAAGTTTAGTCGATTTTAAACTGCAAAAGAAAGACCTTAAATTACTTCCTGCAGGATATAGAATTCAAATAGAGGCTACTTCACATACTTATGAAATGACCGCGTTTTCTGCGGATGGTAAGCAATATGTAATAGACGAATCGGGGTGCTGCTTTAAAAGAAATAATAATCAAAACATAAAATAGATGAAAAGATTCCTTCCAAGTGCGTTTATTGCTTTACTCTCAATAACGTATTCCATTAATTCCCTTGCAGCAGTGCTACCGGTTTATGTGTGGCAAGGGTGGGACAAGAACACAACTGAAGAAACCTTAAAAAGCGACTTCTCTAATTGGAAGAAGCATGGTGTGGTTGGAGTTTGTTTCAACGCCGGTTTCGATGTCGAGAGAGTAACGATAGCGGCCAAAGTGGCTAAATCACTAAACTTGGAATATCATGCTTGGATTCCTTGTATGCTTCAGGCTGATTTGGATTCTACTTGGTATGCTGTAAATAGATTGGGACAATCAGCTTACTCCGTACAGCCTTATGTACCTTATTATAAATGTTTAGACCCTCGTAACGAACGAGTGCAGGCCTACCTTATCAATAAATACAGCAAGATTGCTGCTATTCCCGAGGTCGATTATGTTCAGTTGGATTATATTCGTTATGCGGACGTAATTCTGGCACGTGGGCTATGGGATAAGTACGGATTGGTAATGAACGAAGAATACCCCACTGCAGATTATTGTTATTGCGATGATTGTGTGGCTAAATTTAAAATTCAGACAGGCATTAATATTCGTTCGTTAAAAGATCCGTCTAAATGCAAAGAATGGGCACAATTCCGTTGTGATGCAATTACTGAATTTGTAAACAAGCTGGCTGCGACGATTCATGCTCAGGGTAAGAAAGTAAGTGCAGATGTATTCCCAGGACCAAAATCTTATGCTGTGAAGATGGTTCGTCAAGAGTGGAATAAATGGAAGATTGACGCATTCTTCCCGATGAATTATAATGATT
>DBTL01000125.1 GCA_002307035.1 Bacteroides sp. UBA1317 | reverse complement strand
CCATCTCCGGCATCATCACATCACTAATGATTAAATCAGGCTGAAGTTCGGGTATAACCGCCCATGCTTCACGACCATTTCCTGCCTCACGGATACGATAGTGCACTCTTAGACTCTCTTTCATAAAAGAACGAAAATCATCATTATCGTCCACCAGCAAGATCAACGGGATTTCTGTTTGTTTTTTAGTAAGAGCCTCCTCTTCGACAGAAGAAACAGGTTCTTCCTCTCCATTCAAGATAACCTCTTCAATTAGAACTGAATTTATTAAGCTTTTTATTTCTTCTATAGGATGAGCAATAGTCAATGGGATAGTAACGACAAAAACACTTCCGCCGCCTTCATTATCACAGATAGATATGTCACCATGATGAAGCTGTACAAATTCCTTCACCATGTGTAGCCCAATACCACTACCGCCAAAATCGTGCGCATCACCACGTTGAACCTGATAAAATCGCTCAAAAACCCGTTCTTTATCTTCGTCTTTAATCCCAAGGCCCGTATCCTTTACTTTCAGTTCCAGTTTAGTGGATTTTCTTCCCTCTTCCGTTAACAATCCCACAGTAACAATCACCTGTCCTCCTACATCGGTAAACTTAAATGCATTTGAGAGTAAGTTCATCATAACTTTATTCATTTTATCCTCATCAAAGTCCATTACCAACTTTTCTACGGAAGTAATAAAATTAAGTCGAATATTTTTTTTACTCGATAATTCAGCAAACGACTGGCACGTTGTACGAAGACACGACACAATTTCTCCTCTCCCCAAATTCAGTCTATTTCCTTGTACGTCACTTTTTCGAAAATCGAGTAACTCATTCACCAAGTTCAACAGACGCATGGCATTCCTTTTCATCAACACCAATTTCTGTCGATGTTCTTCATTATCGATATTTCTAATTAAACGATCCATCGGAGCTATTATCAACGTAAGCGGGGTGCGAAACTCGTGACTGATATTAGTAAAAAAACGCAATTTCATGTCATCTAATTCGTGCTTGCGTTCAGCTTCTAACTCTACTTGTCGCATTTTAAATCTGTTACGCTCACCACGCAATATCATCGATCGAGCAAGAATCAGCGCTCCCAGTAACAATATTGCATATATAACATACGCCCACATTGAGAGCCAAAAAGGAGGCCTGATTACAATGGTAAGCATACCTGCTTCTTCATTCCAATAACCATCACTATTGGCCGCTTTCACCTTAAACGTATAAGTGCCAGGTGCCAGATTGGTGTAGGTAACTTTATGCGCACTACCGTCTACCACCAGCCAATCTGAATTAAATCCTTCTAGCTTATAAGCATATTTGGCTTTCTCAGGCAAGATATAATTCATCCCCGAAAAAGAGATAGAAAATACATTCTGCCGATAATCCAACTTTATTTCTTTTGTCTGATTCAATGCTTGTGTCAATATTCGGTTTCCACTATACACAGAGTCTATCTTCACTTCCTCATTAAACAGCGTCAATCCCGTAAACATGACTCTAGGCAATATCTTATTGTATTTTATCGCATCCGGATAGAAGTAGTTAAGCCCGTTAACACCTCCCATAATAATTTCTCCCCGAAAGGTCTTAATCATGGAGCGTATATTGAACTCTCTACTTTGTAAGCCATCGATCTCATCATAATTATTATATGAAAAACTATAATAACCCGTCTTCGGATCTGTATTTACAACAACATTAGAGACTCCATTGGCTGTAGTCACCCACATGTTCTTATTGTTATCCTCAATCACAGAAGAGATCATATCATCAGCCAGCCCATTGGCCTTATGTATGACCGATATTCGATCATTTCTCTGATCATATATATTTAACCCATCACGCGTAGCTATCCAAAGAAGGCCACGACTATCTTCATATACCTGATTTACATTGAGGCTTGAAAAGTGTTGGTTACCCGCCCTATTACCTATCAACGGTTCGAATCGTTCCGTATCTTTATGGTAAATAGTGATTCCTATAGCCGTACCGATATAAAGAGATCCATTTTTCCCTAAATACAAAGAACAGACATAATCCGAAGTAAGATACTTCCTTGTATTATAAGTCAGAAACTTCTTGGTAATCGGATTGAAACATTGCAAACCACCCCCCAGCGTTCCAATCCAAATAAGCCCTTTTTCGTCTTCGATAATAGACCATACATTGTTATTAGACAATGAGTTCGGATCATTCGGATTATGTTGATAATGAGTGAATGTTCTGCCATCAAAACAATCCATGCCTCCCAGATACGTTCCTATCCATAACTTTCCATCCCTAGCCATGCAAAGGCTAACTATTATATCACTCGACAACGAAGAAGCTATACCTTGTTTATGTTCATACAAAACGTTCTTCCCCGTATTCCGATTCAGACAAATCAGCCCGCTACCATTTGTACCAATCCACAAATCTTCATGAGCACCCTCCTCCAGAAAAGTAATGTCGCTATCAAAATTGCTCACCTGTTTGAAGTAAGGCAAATGTTCCACTCCGAATTTAAAGATAGTCTCACTATAATATGAAATTCCCCTTTTATAAGTTCCCACCCAAATAATATTCATGTCATCGCAATAAATACAGTTGATGCTGTTGTGCGAAAGGGTACGTTCATCGGAAATATCATTCTGTAAATTGATCTGCGTGCCTGTTTTCTTATCTATAATATCAATTCCACCATGATCTGTAGCCAACCAGAGCTTTCCATGAGCATCTTCAACAATATCCTGAACTACATTACTAGACAAACGATAAGGCTTACTTTTCTCACTGTTATTCAACCATTCCCAACGTTTTTGCACTGAGTGATATATCCATAATCCAGACGCTCCTTTGGAATACACCCAAAGATCCTCATCAGAGTCAACAAACAAGGAATATTTATTGGATCTAAAACCTGCTGAATGAAGCGGTATATGATTATATCGTTTTATCACACGCCCTACATTCTTGTCCACACATTCTATCAATCCATTATTAAAAAGAAACAGCCCTCCAGCCTTAGATTCAGAAATATCCGTTACCAGTGCTGAGTTTAATCCGTCTTTCCCTCCTCGAGGATAAGTCAGAAGCCGACCATCTCCCACTTTGTATTGAAATCCTCCCGTTCCGGCAACGTAAAACCAAAGATTCTTAAGTTTATCAATGCGCACTAATGTGGGTATGTGATTAATTCCATATTTTCTCATAACCGGAAGCATATCACTCACAAAAATCTCTTTACGCACATCATATAGTACATATCCTGTTGCAGTGTGAATCCATAAGTTTCCTTCAAGATCTTCCTGAATATGATCGACATAATTATCCTGCAAAGACCACACATCATGCTCGTTATGACGATAGACTTTATAATTATATCCGTCAAAACAATTTAGCCCTCCCGCTGTAGCAAACCACATAAAGCCCCTACTATCTCTAAAAATATAGTTTACCTGATTATGAGACAATCCATTTTTAGTCTCCAGATGTTTGAACATGTAGTTTTCTTGAGCATTGGCAAAACGGGTACACACCAATATAAAGATGATGAGAGCATAAAAAAGAGGTGTTTTCATAATCCGGCATTTATTTGCTTAGTGCAAACATCGTGAAAAATCCTCACTTTTCAAACAAAAGTGATTAATACTTTCTTATTAATTTATAGTACTTTACCAATAGTTCTTGCTTTAATCCATTTATTCTCATTATATTCGTAAACAATTATCAACCATTTGTTATTTCTAATTCAATATCGTATGAAAAAGAGAGTTATTTATTCTTTATTATTTACCCTTCTCACTTCGGCTTTATACGCCAAAGTACAGTTACCAGATATCCTGAGCAACAACATGGTTTTGCAACAAAACACGCAAGTAAAACTTTGGGGGAAAGCCAAAGCCAGTGCTCCTATTACTATTAAAGTATCATGGAAACAACAAGCATATACCACCCGCAGCAATGCCGACGGTCGTTGGTTGCTGTCGGTGCCCACTCCCAAAGCCGGTTATACGCCACAAAGCATCAAAATTAGCGATGGAGAGACAATCGAATTAAAAAACATACTCATTGGAGAAGTATGGTTTTGTTCCGGACAATCGAACATGGAGATGCCGCTCAACGGTTTCCGTAATTGTCCCATTCTGGGTGCCAATGAATCCATCGCCAACGCTTCGGAATATCGCACCGGCATTCGCTTTGCCACCGTGCCCAAAACAGCGGCTCTTACTCCACAAGAAACTTGTACCGGAAAATGGCAAGAATGCAATCCTGAAAATGCACAATGGTTCAGCGCCACTGCTTATCACTTTGCTACTGCCCTGCACACGGCACTCAATGTTCCCGTAGGTATCATCAATTGCAGTTGGGGTGGATCGACAGTAGAAGGTTGGTTGCCCGAATATATTCTGAAAAACTATCCTGACATTGATCTAAAGAAAGCCGGAAGCAAAGAGGAAGTTGAGTACATGCAGCCGATGATCATGTATAACGGCATGCTCAAACCGCTTCAAAACTATACCATCAAAGGATTTCTTTGGTATCAGGGAGAGTCGAATATAGGTAAACAAGCCACCTATGCCGAGCGTCTGGCTACAATGGTTAACCTTTGGCGTAAAGAGTGGGCACTAGGCGAACTACCCTTCTATTTTGTAGAAATCGCCCCTTACCAATATGGTGAAGGAGATATGGGTGCTTATCTACGCGAAGCTCAATTCAAAGCACAAGCGCTCATCCCGTCAAGCGGCATGATTTCTACCAATGATTTGGTAGAACCTTACGAAGCAGCCAACATACATCCGCACAATAAAACATTGGTAGGTCAACGCCTTTGCTACATGGCACTGAACCGTACTTATGGTATAAAGGGAATATCTGACCATGGTCCGGCATACAAATCAATGGAAGTCAAAGAAAACAAAGTGGTGCTAAGCTTTGACAATGCTATTGATGGATTCAGCCGAATGCAAGACATTGTGGGATTTGAGATTGCCGGAGCTGATAAGGTGTTCTATCCCGCTACCGCTGTAGCCGATTGGAATCAACACATCATTGTCAGCAGCGATAAAGTAACCAACCCGGTGGCGGTGCGCTATGGCTTTCGCAACTTTTTGCCGGGTAATCTCTACAATCATCGTGAACAACCACTCTATCCTTTCCGAACGGATAATTGGTAACAAAACATTTGTACAACGATAGATGTATGATTAACCAACTATAAACTCATTCGAATGAAAAAACAGAAAAGGAGTCTCCTTATCTTATGTAGTTTGCTTTCTTGTGCAACTTTCGCACAGAAACAATATATGCTCAGCTCACCGGACGGACGAATAAAAACGACGATAGAAGCTGGCAGCAAACTTACTTACTCCATTGAACACGATGGACAGATTCTTTTAGAATCTTCACCACTTTCTTTGATGCTAAGCACCGGCGAAGTATGGGGCGAAGATGTAGGTGTAGCAAAAAGTAAAACCAAGCAGGTGAAGCAAATCATCGCTTCTCCGTTTTATAAAAGAAGTCAGATTGAAGACGAATACAATGAGCTGGTACTTACCTTCAAAAAGAAATGGAGCGTAGAGTTTCGCGCCTACAATGATGGAGTGGCTTATCGATTCGTCAATAGTCGCAAACAACCTTTCACCATTAAAAGTGAAATAGTGGCTTATTGCTTTGGAAAAGACCTTAAAGCTACCGTACCTTATGTAGCCCGGGGAAATGACGGAGACTATGAGTCGCAGTTTGCCAATTCCTTTGAAAACACCTACACTATCAACCGGCTCTCTGCACTCAACAAAGAGAGATTGATGTTTCTACCCTTAGTGGTAGAGGCTGATGGAGGAAAGAAGATCTGTATCACGGAATCCGATCTGGAAAACTATCCGGGCCTCTACCTCACCAACGCTTCAGGAACTAACACGCTTACGGGTGTTCAACCACAATATCCTAAAAAGACAGCACAAGGTGGACACAACATGCTCCAATTCATCGTTCAACAACGTGAACATTATATCGCGAAAGTAGACGGACCACGCAGTTTCCCTTGGCGTATGGCTATTATTGCTGCAACCGATGAAGAATTGGCCAATAGTGATATGACTTACAAACTAGCTTCCTCGTCACGAGTGAGCGATACGTCATGGATTAAGCCCGGCAAAGTTGCATGGGATTGGTGGAATGACTGGAACATTGATGGAGTAAACTTTGCATCGGGTGTCAACAACGAAACTTACAAATATTATATTGATTTTGCCGCTACTCATGGCATCGAATATGTTATTCTAGATGAAGGTTGGGCAGCCAATCTTAAGTGCGATCTTACTCAGGTAGTGAAGGAGATCGACATCAAAGAACTTGTTGATTATGCCACTGCTAAGAAAGTAGGCATCATCCTTTGGGCAGGTTACCATGCTTTCAATCGTGATATGGAAAACATCTGCCGTCTCTATTCCGAGATGGGAATAAAAGGATTCAAGGTTGACTTCATGGATAGGGATGACCAGGAGATGGTAGCCTTTAACCAACGTGCTGCAGAAACTTGCGCCAAATACCACCTCATTCTCGACCTTCATGGCATGTATAAACCTGCCGGAATGAACCGCACTTACCCCAACGTACTCAACTTTGAAGGAGTACACGGACTGGAACAAATGAAATGGAGTCCTGCTACCGTAGATCAGGTGAAGTACGACGTAACCCTCCCTTATATCCGTCAGGTAGCCGGACCAATGGACTACACGCAAGGTGCAATGCGCAATGCCGCCAAAGGAAATTACTTCCCCAGTAACTCAGAACCGATGAGCCAGGGTACTCGTTGCCACCAATTAGGTATGTATATTGTGTTTGAATCGCCCTTCAATATGCTGTGCGATGCCCCATCCAATTACATGCGGGAGCCTGAATCACTAGCCTTCATTGCCAGTGTGCCAACTGTATGGGACGAAAGCAAAGTCCTTTCCGGAGAGATGGGTAAATACATTGTCACAGCCCGTCGCAAAGGCAATAACTGGTACATTGGCGGTCTGAACGATTGGAATCAACGAGACATCACGCTCGATCTTAGTTTTCTGACGAACAAAAGCTATACTGCCACTTTGTTCAAAGACGGAGTAAATGCCCATCGCATCGGACGTGATTACAAAAAAGAGAGCTTCACCATCACTCCTGATAAAAAACTGGAAGTCCATCTTGCGCCCGGTGGTGGATTTGCATTGCAATTACAAGAGAAATAAGTTTAAATAAATCTGCTGATATTGTTTTCTTTTTGTCTGTATCATAAATTATATAGATGAGATATGTGTGACTAACAATGGTGACAGCTCTTGAAAAGCTTCGCGACAGCTCCAACTTTTCGATTAATTTACAGCTGGAAGAAGACATTACTTCAGCTTGTTGAATGTCCGATATCAGCGTGTTGAAATCGGACATTCAACAAGCTGATATCGGACATTCAACAAGCCCCTCCCAGAAAGCCTGTAGAGGCGGTTATTAATATCAACAAAACTAGAGAAATATTGAAAAAATAAGGGAGATGAATATCACTAAAGTATCTTTATAAAACTACTGAAGACTGCTAAATCACCAAAAACACCAACGTTTTTTGCGAGTCAGTGGTTGCTCCGGCATATCGCTATACACTTCTTCAAAGCCAACCTTCTCCTTTATCATCCGGTAAATCACTCCCCAATCAGGCAATCCACCCAAGTTGCGGTCATCAATAAATAAATCCACTTTTAGCTTTCTCGAAAAGCCTTTATCCTCGAAGCTCTCCTCCGGATAATCCTTGTTCACTGCATAAAACTCAATTCCTCTTTCCCTGCACCATTCCACCGCTTCGTCAAGCAATAGACCTTCACGTACCGTCCACATAATCAGCTTATGCCTATCTCTTTGAAGCATTTTCAGCGTATCGATGGCAAATGGAATTTCCTTTCCTATCTCCGGGTAACGGTGTTCGACGATTGTTCCGTCAAAATCTACAGCAATTGTCATTGTCTTAAACCTTATTCTTTAAAATTTGAACTTTTGGCAAAATTACACAAAAAATCTATGAATACTGTTATCTTTGTACTTTCTTACGTATAAATAGAATGAAAGAGAGAGAGAAAATTTTAATTCGTGCTTCGTGGGTTAGTATCATAGGTAATGCTATTTTATCTATTCTGAAGATGGGTATTGGTTTGTATGCAGGAAGCTTAGCCGTATTAGGAGATGGCATTGATTCTGCTACAGATGTTGTTATTTCTTTCGTTACCTTATTCACCGCACGCATTGTGAGTCGTCCTCCTAATTCCAATTACGCTTATGGCTACGAGAAGGCTGACAGTGTGGCGACTAAAGTGCTATCCTTTGTTATTTTCTTTGCAGGCATCCAGATGCTTATATCTACCGCTAAAACTATTATTTTAGCTGAACCTCGAGAATTACCATCCGTCATAGCTATATATGTTACTGTGATATCCATGGCAGGAAAACTAGTATTAGCCTACTATCAGTTTCGCCAAGGCAAACGAGCCGAAAGTTCCATGCTCATAGCTAATGCAAAAAACATGAGCAATGATGTAATCATTTCTAGTGGCGTTTTACTTGGCTTGATATTCACTTTCGTACTTGAGATGCCTATCCTAGACTCTATCACCGGACTACTTATCAGTTTGTACATTATCAAATCATCTGTCGACATTTTCTGGGAAAGTAACGTCACCTTAATGGATGGAGTAAAAGACACTTCTATCTACAAAAAGATATTCGAGGCTGTAGAACAGGTTTCCGGAGCAAGCAATCCTCATCGGGTCCGTTCACGTCAGATTGGAAACATGTATATGATTGTACTCGATATTGAAACCGATGGTAACCTCACACTAAATGAAGCACACGACATAGCCAATGAAGTGGAACATAGTATTAAACGCTCCATAGAGAATGTATATGACATTGTGGTACATGTAGAACCTAAGGGTAAACACCATCAGGAAGAAAAATTCGGTTTGAACAAAGATATATTATAAAAAGACTAGTTTTCATAACGATCAAAAAAGTAAGATATGGAAATGATGAAGGAAACAGTAGATGCTGTAGTCAACTCCAGATATCCAGAGATGAGTTCAGAAGGACGAAAAATAGTGGAAAGTGTACTGGTACGCCGTGATTTGAACAGAGGCGAAATGCTAATTCATGAGAAACAAATAAGTAGACACATGGTCTTTGTTGCCAAAGGAATGCTTCGCCAATATTATTTTAAAAACGGAAAAGAGGTTACTGAACACTTTTCCTATGAAGGATGTATCTTAATGTGCATAGAAAGCTTACTCAAACAAGAACCAACCAAACTAGTAGCTGAAGCATTGGAACAATCCACTGTATATCTCCTACCCTACGACACATTGCTCAAACTGACCGAAAGTGTAAAAGAGATTAATATTTTCTATCGAAAAGTGCTGGAGTACTCACTCATCACATCGCAGATAAAAGCAGATTCATGGCGTTTTGAAATAGCAAGCGAACGCTATAACTTACTAATGAAAACCCATCCGGAAGTTATAAAGCGAGCTCCACTATCATACATAGCTTCTTATCTCTTGATGACTCCGGAAACACTCAGCCGGGTTAGAGCAGGGAGTTTATAAAAAAAACAGCAGTTAATACATTATTTGATTTATGTCAAATGCTATCTAAAACAAACCTCCTATCTTTGTGCACACAAAAGGTAGTTTAAAATAAGGATAAAGATTCGTTTTTAGGTAACAATTACAAAAAAAGGCAATATTGCTATGAGGGCATATTGCCTTTTTTTTATTATTTTCTTCGATATTCTTTAGGAGACATGCCCGTATAATGTTTAAAGTATTTGCCAAAAAAAGACTGGTTCGAAAAATGAAGATCTTCAGCTATTTGCTGAATATTCATATCAGATGATTTCAACAATGCTTTTGCTTCAAGGATCACAAAATCATCAATCCACTCTCCTGCAGTTTTACCACTAGCTTCTTTTACCACCCAAGAAAGATGCTTGGGGGTGAGAAACATTTTTTTCGCATAATACGTTACACTTCTTTCTATCTTATATGATAATGCTACTTCATTAAAAAATTGTTCAAAAATCTCTTGTTGACGAGTTCGCGGATTACCGGCCAAGTCTATATTTGTTGCGCAAATGTTATATAGATCATAAAAAAGAGACATCAACAACCCTTGAGCTACTTCTTTACGGAATATATTGTCAGTCATCTTCACCTTTTTCCATAAGAATGCATGACACTCAAGCATATTATCGAGTTCTTCCTTAGTAAGATCAATACATGGATGCTCCTTTAGATAGAGGAATAGAGGAAGAATAGCTTTAAGGCGAGGTAAAATACCATCTAGGAAAGGCTGAGAAACAACAATAAAGACTCCTGAGAAATCAGATGATATGCTCAAGCATTGCACTATCTGATCGGGTAAGATTATGAGCATTTGCCGCATAGAAAGCGTGTAATCTTCTAAATTGATTCCGACTCGACAATTGCCACTCAGGCAAACAGCAAGAACAACCACATCTACTCGAGTAGGATAATCCACCAAAGGAATATCAGTAATGTCATTGAAAATCGCAAAATCATTATCTATAGAACCTATATTCCGACAAGCATGAGTCGCTGAGATATCTATCGTCGGTATCGTAGTTATGTCCATTTTCATTCTTTTTAATGCAAACATATATAATCTTTCCGAAGCTGCCAAATATCAACGCCCTTAAAACAGACAAAAAGAACAATTATAATGGAAGCAGGAACTTTTTTAAAGAAAGAAAAGCCACCATCTTTGCATTGCTTATCTTTATATAAATCACTAATAATAAATAGGTATGAGACTTTTAATTTATGCATATATTCTAGTATGCACCATTTTATTTTCAAACTGCACAGGTAAAAAAGGCGAATCTGAAGCAGATAAAGCAATCACAGTAAAGGTAGAAAGAGTAACCGCAACCGGCACACAAAATGAAAAGAATTATGTAGGAACTGTAGAGGCTGGTTCTTCATCGTCCTTAAGTTTTCAGGTAATGGGTAATGTGAGTAAAGTTTTAGTAAGCGAGGGTGAAAGAGTGAGCAAAGGAGAATTGCTCGCCACACTGGATCGGGCAACTCTACAAAATACGTATAATGCAACGTTAGCAACACTTAAACAGGCTCAGGATGCCTATGATAGAATGAAAACATTACGAGAAAGTGGTAGTCTTCCGGAAATAAAATGGGTAGAGGTGGAAAGTAAACTGCAACAAGCACAAAGTATGGAGCAAATTGCACGAAAAAACAGGAAGGATAGCGGACTATATGCACCTTTTAGCGGAGTAATAGCAAAAAAAAGTGTAGAACAGGGAATGAATGTAATGCCGGGAATGGAAGTGATGCAACTGGCCGATATCAACGATGTAAACATTAAAATAGCAGTACCCGAAAATGAAATCACAAGTATCGAAAAAAAACAAGCGGCAAGCATATCCGTAGCAGCTTTAGCGAACCAGCTTTTTGAAGGAATAGTTTCTGAAAAAGGCATTGCAGCTAACCCACTATCGCACACTTACGAAGTAAAAATTAAATTGACTAATATCCAACAAAAGCTCATGCCGGGAATGGTGTGTAGCGTCACAGTAATTGGAGCGGACAAGAAGTCGGAAATAATTATTCCGAATAGTGTCGTACAATTGAAACCAGATGGAACACGCTTTGTATGGCTAGCCAAAAATGAAAAAGCCACACTCAAAATAATACAAACCGGTGCATTGACACAAAAGGGTATCATTGTTACTGAAGGATTGAAAGAAGGAGATATGCTTATCACGGAAGGAAATCAAAAAGTAAGTGAAGGAACTAAGATTGTAGTAAGATGAAAAAGAAAGCGGGATTTATAGAATTAGCTATGAGATACAGACAAATCGTCATTCTCATCACTTCCTTATTGGCGCTTTTCGGCATATATGGACTATATATGATGCCTAAACAGGAATTTCCTACATTTACTATACGACAAGGATTGGTTATAGGTGTCTATCCGGGGGCTACATCAGATGAGGTGGAAGAACAATTAGCCAAGCCATTGGAAAACTTTATTTTTAGCTACAAAGAGGTTAAGAAGAAAAAAACTTACTCACAGAGTCGGGACGGGATAGTCTTTATTAATGTAGAGTTGAATGACAATGTGAAAAACAAGGATGAGTTTTGGTCTAAATTCAAACATGGGCTGACTCTGTTCAAAGCGCAGCTACCTTCAGGAGTAGTGGCTTTGCAAGCCAATGATGACTTTGGCGACACATCAGCTATGTTGATCACATTGGAGTCGGAAGATAAAACTTACAGAGAATTAGAAAAATATCTGGAAGGCTTAGAGAGTAGACTAAGAAGAATAGATGCAGTGTCAAACCTACGCCGCTACGGTTTACAAAAAGAACAGATAAGCATCTATGTGGATCAAAAGAAACTGGCTGCTTACGGTATAGGAAGCACTACCCTCAGTCTGAATTTGTTTTCACAGGGATTTATCACGATGAGTGGAGCGATAGACAATTCGAAGTTTGTAGCACCTATTCATATTGCAAAATCATATAATAGCGAACGAGATATTGCCGAACAGATCGTCTATTCAGACCTGCAAGGAAATATCATCCGCCTAAAGGACATTGCCCGTATTGTAAAAGAATATCCGGATCCCGATTCTTACATCAAAAGCAATGGGAAAAAGTGCATCTTACTATCCATGGAAATGCGTGAAGGAAACAACATCGTAAAGATGGGCAAGGACGTAAACCAAGTATTGGATGAATATAAAAAGGAGTTGCCGAATGATGTAAAAATATATAAGATTACTGATCAATCTCAAGTAGTAGGTGACTCTGTAAGCACCTTTTTAGAAGAACTTTTCATCGCCATAATCGCCGTAATTCTGGTTGTAATGGCTTTAATGCCATTCAAGGTAGCTACTGTAGCTGCCTCAACCATACCTATTTCTATTTTTATTTCACTAGGATTATTCTATGCGTTCGGCATCGAACTCAATACGGTCACATTGGCTGCACTAATTGTAACGCTGGGTATGATTGTGGACAATTCCATTGTTATCATCGATTCATATTTGGAGAAAATTGGTGAAGGAGTCTCTCGCTGGCATGCAGCCATAGCAAGTGCCAGAGAATTTCTCAAGCCTATCTTTTCGGCTACTCTAGCCATCAGTATTACGTTCTTTCCATTTTTATTTACCACAACAGGCATGTACAATGACTTCTTGAAGTCATTCCCATGGGCCATCAGCATTATTTTGGCCGTATCTCTACTAGTAGCAATATTAGTAGTACCGTTTATGCAATATTTCTTCATCCGAAAAGGCCTTAAAAATAAGGGAGAAAAGAATAAAAAGACTTTTCTCGACTTAATGCAAAACGAATATGAAAAATTGCTTGACCTCTGCTTCATATGGCCTAAAACAACATTGGCTGTTGGAGTGGGAACCATAATAACGGGAGTCGTATTGTTTGCCAATCTGCCTCAACGCCTTATGCCTATTGCAGAGCGTAATCAATTTGCCATAGAGTTTTATCTACCTAAAGGAGTAGCTATCGAACAAACAGCTGCTGTGGCAGACAGCATGGAACATATCTTGAAACAAGACAAACGAGTGGTTTCCATAACTTCTTTCATCGGAACTAGTTCACCAAGGTTTCACACCGCTTATGCTCCTCAACTACCTGGAAGTAACTATGCTCAATTTATAGTGAATACGCTGAATAACAAAACTACAGCAAAACTCTTAGATGAATATAGCGAAAAATATTCAAACTATTTTCCTAATGCACGGCTACGATTTAAGCAGATGGAATACTCTGATGCTACCTACCCCATCGAAATCCGTGTCAGTGGAGATAGTATAAAAGATTTGAAACAAGCCGCAGATTCATTGCTAAAACGCCTTCGGAGAGTAGATGAACTAACACTGGTACGCACCAACTATGATGAACAACTTCCAGGGGTAAGCATTAAGCTGAAGGACGACGAAGCAACTCGATTGGGAATAAGCAGAACTGCCGTCTCCATGAATATGGCAATGCGTTTTGGCAATGGAATTCCGATAACAACGGTATGGGAAAAAGATTATCCCGTGAGTGTAGTTCTTAAGTCGGACAGAGGAGGCAAAGAAGCAGACTTTGAAGATATACCAAATGAATACCTGCCGGCGTGGGGAGGCGGAGTTTCAGTCCCATTAAGACAAGTCGCCACTACAGAAGGCGATTGGAAAGAAGGACAGATTGTAAGGCGTAATGGAATACGCACCATTTCTGTGATCGCTGACGTAAAACGAAATGTAAATGTGACTGCTACCACTGCAAAGCTAAAAGCAATTACAAGTAAAGTCACTCTGCCCCAAGGAACTACTTTATCTTACGGAGGAGCTGAAGAATCAGACAATGAAACTTTACCTCAGATCATTGCAGCTTTGTTCGTTGCAATTATCATCATATTCTTCATTTTACTATTTCATTTTCGAAAGATAAACATGGCATTACTTATTTTGGGGTCGACCACGTTGAGTTTGCTTGGTGCGGCCCTAGGCGTTTGGGTATTAGGATTGGAAGTAAGCATGACTGCCATCTTAGGTATTGTAAGTTTGATGGGTATCCTTGTGCGAAATGGCATTATCATGCTGGATTATGCAGAAGAACTACGCAGAGAACAAAATCTTAGTATCCGCGAAGCTGCTTTACACTCGGGCAAAAGAAGAATGCGCCCTATCTTCCTCACCTCTGCTGCTGCATCAATGGGGGTCATTCCTATGATTTTAGGCAAAAGTGCTTTGTGGGCACCTATGGGAACTGTCATATTCTTCGGCACCCTAATGTCAATGGTACTAGTGGTTACGGTACTACCAGTAGCCTATTGGGTAATCTTTCGGAACAGTGATCGAAAGAAGTTTAAAACATCTATGCAATAATTATTCATAAACAGATAGATAGAAATGAAAAAGAAAATCATCCTGGTTATACTCATGGGAATATATAGTTTTATGTTAGCCGCTCAACAGCAATACACGTTGGAGCAGTGTCGCAAGCTAGCCATGGAAAACAATATAAGAATAAAAAATGCACGCTTGGAAATAAAAAGCGCACGCCAAACACAGAAGGAAGCATTAACGAGTTTCTTTCCTAAAGTAAGTGCGTCGGGAAACTGGTTTAATGCCAATAAGGGCTTATTGGATATGCAGCTCACTCCCGGAATGGAAATATCAATGATAAAGAACGGTGTCCTAGGTGGTGTTACCGCCACTCAGCCGATTTTTGCCGGTGGACAAATTGTGAATAGCAACAAATTGGCTAAATTAGGTGTAGAAGTAAGTGGTTATCAAATGGAACAATCTGAAAAGGAAGTGCTACTCACGACAGAACAGTACTATTGTCAAATAATCTCTTTGCAAGAAAAGCTGAAAACAATTGAAATAGTAGAGCAGTTAGTTAACAATCTATATAAGGATGTAGAGACAGCCGTAAAGGCAGGAGTAAGCAATAGAAACGACTTACTACAAGTGCAACTAAAAAGAAACAGTGTAGCTAGTAATCGGTTGCAAGTAGAAAACGGACTTAGCGTCAGTAAAATGCTGTTAAGTCAATACATTGGTTTGGAACAAGATAGTTTCAGTATCGAAACAACTTCTTTTGATGAGTTGTCTTCGCCTGAGAGATACAAAACCGACCATCATTCGGCTTTGCTAAAAACACCCGAATATCAACTGCTGAATAAAAATGTAGAAGCTAATCATTTACAAAAGAAAATAACCGCAGGGAAATATATGCCTACCGTAGGCATAGGAGCCGGCTATATGTATGACAATCTAATGGATAAAGATCATCCATTTGGAATTATTTTCACCAGCGTTTCCATTCCTATATCTGATTGGTGGGGTGGTTCTCATGCCATTAAAAAACAGAATCTACAGACCATGATTGCCGAAAATAATCGAAAAGATTCATCCGATCTACTGATTATTCAGATGCAGAAATTATGGAATGATCTGAACGAATCATACAAACAAGTCAAATTAGCGGAAGAGTCTGTTACAACAGCTACTGAAAACGTTCGACTAAATACTGATTATTACAAAGCCGGCACAGTAACTTTAAGTGATTTATTGGATTCCCAAATGCTACTACAACAAAGTAGAGATCAATATACGGATGCTTATATGCAACATCTAGTAAGGCAAACACAATACCTGCAAGCAACCGGGCGCTGAAAGAATAAAAACATCACAAGAGTGACAGATATACTATTTAATACATCCGTCACTCTTACGATATTCCTTGGGAGACAACTCTGTATGATGTTTAAAGTATTTGCCAAAAAATGATTGATTAGCAAAATGAAGCTCTTCAGCTATTTCTTGGATACTCTTTCCCGTAGATTTGAGTAAAGCTTTTGCTTCTAGAATAACAAAGTCATCAATCCACTCGCCGGCAGTTTTACCACTCACCTCTTTCACCACCCTTGAAAGATATTTAGGAGTAAGAAACAACTTATTAGCATAATAGATCACATTTCTCTCTTTACGAAATGTAGTATTTAATAAATGGATAAATTGCTCAAAAAGTTCTTCTTTACGGCTTTCATGAGCCACAGTTTGAGGCATTTGTTTTCTATAAATATTATACACATCATAAAACAAAGCTAGAACCAATCCATGAGCTATTTCTTTCCGGCAATGGTTGTCATTTTGCATTGCTTTTTTGAGTAAAAAAGTATAATAATCCATAATACATTTCTGGTCTTCTTCATCAATACTGATGCAGGGGCGATCTTTTAAATAAAAAATAAATGGCAACAAACCTTTTAATTTTGGAAAGATATTATCTATAAAATTTTTAGACATCAAAATAAAAATACCAGAGAAATCGGAACTAATCTCGATACTCTGCAGAATCTGTTCGGGCATAATAAGCATCAGAGAAGCAGAAGAGAGTTGTTGCTTTTTCAAATTTATCTCCAATTGCCACTCACCTCGTAAGCAGAGCACCATTACGGCAGCCTCCAACCTCTCAGGATAACTATACAATGGAAAATCTTTCACATCATCGAAGAGTGCAAAGTCATCATCCATAGAATGATTATTTTGAAAAGCTGCTACCGTTAAAAAATTTAAATGCGTTATCTTGGGCATAATTTAAAAAGTATATCATTACACAATTTCTCAAGGAAATATTGATCCGTTTCATCAAAGAAACGAAGCCTGTCACTATCGATATCAAGCACTCCCCATACTTCATCATCTTTCAATAGGGGAATAACAATTTCAGAACGAGAAATCGAACTACAAGCAATATGTCCGGGAAAAGCATCAACATCAGGTACCAGTTGAGTCATTTTCTGTAGCCAGACAGTGCCGCACACTCCTCTGCCCTGCCTGATGCGAGTACAAGCTACCGGCCCTTGAAACGGGCCAAGAACCAATTCTTCAGATTTTACCAGATAAAAGCCCACCCAAAAGAAATCGAATGAGTCTTTTAAAGCAGCACACACATTTGCCAGATTGGCCACGAGATCATTCTCTCCTTCGATTAGAGATTGCACTTGAGGCAACAACGAATTATATTTTTCTTCTTTACTACCCGAAATAACAATTAATTCTTCAGCCATTTTACATTTTTCAAATAAATACTACATCAAAAAAAACTCGAAACAAAACAAGAAACATCAATGACTGAACAGTAGACGGGCATCTCTCTTTGCAGCCGGTACAGTCCACTCCTCTGGAATAAACTTCCAATCTCCTAAGGATCGCGGGCATAGCGTATCATTCTTTTCTATATACTTCATCATATAGAATCGGAGGTCTTTATCGGTAGAACTAATAATTCTTTTTTTAAGTTCATTCTGAGGGATACCAGCACCTTTCGTTAACAGTTCTCCTCCTCCATTACCACGATAAGAATTTAATGCCACTTTGTAGATATGATCCATCCGAAAAGGAGCTCCATTCGCCATACTGACTATGGTTATTTTCCGCCCTTTAGGTTGAGTTACATCTACGGTATAAATAATTCCAGCTGCAGAATCAAAATTGAAACTGAAGTTTTTAAAAGTAGTGCGTTCTTCATTGACACAAAAATTATCATTCAACCAGACTAAATGATCCCAAGGCGATTTCATCTGATTCGTCCACCAATAATAAGATTCCTCCAAATAATCCTTAATTTCCTTACCTGAAAGTTGCATTGTATAGAGCATGTTTTCGTATTTATATAGGTTAAACATATCGCTCACATAAACATCTCCTTTCTTTATCTCAGCATCAAAAGAAAGCGGAGCAGTAAAAGAAACATCAGCACCCGAAATAGCCAACTGCAACTGATGGATTAAATCGACAAATGGAGATGGTCCTACATAGGCAGGCCAAGACGTAACTGTTTCGGAAAAGTATCCCAATCGTTTAGAAACAAATTTTCCCACAGCATCATATTGAGAAGCAAATCTGCTCATAAATTCTTCACTCACCCCATATTTAGCAACTTTCGTAAGAGATCCGCTAACACACTTACTCTGCACCTTTCCATTCTTCAACTTCAAGATCACATCTACATCAGCAACCACAACTCCGTTATTAGCCGGATCGATAATCAAGACAGAGTCTCCTGCCACATTCACCACCTTTTTGCAATCGGCAATATGATCATGACCAATCATCACAATATCAAAGCCGGGAACGTTACAAGCCACACTCATAGAAGCATTTTCTTTGTATTTATCACCAAGTACCATGCCCTCTTGTCCGGAATGAAAAAGTCCGATCATAACATCTGGTTTCTCTTTCTCACGGATAATCTTCATCCATTTGCGTGCTGTCTCTTCCATATCATCAAAACGCATTCCCGACCAAAGATTTTCTGAAAGCCAAACCGGAATAGCCGGAGTAATCATCCCTAAGACTACTATTTTAACTCCGTCTCTTCTAAAGACAACATAAGGCTTCAAATAAGTATTATTATCTGATGTACGTATAATATTAGCACCCAAAATAGGAAAGTGACATTGATCGACCCAGCGATCAAAGACCTTATGCCCCGTTTCAACATCATGATTACCCATATTGCCGGCATTATAGCCCATAAAGTTCATCATTTCGCTGCAAACATGAGGAGAAACGGTATCAATAAAATTATAATAATAGGACGAAGGTTGCCCCTGAAGTATATCCCCATTATCAAGCAAAATCAAATTATCTTTATACACTTTTCGTTCACTTTGAATCATTGCGTGAACGCGAGACAAACTACCGACCCACTCCTTTTGCTGAATAAAACTATAAGGGAAATAGTTACCGTGAATATCACTTGTTTCCACGAATTTTAGTTTTACTTCTTTCTCTTGAGCATTTAGAAAAAAAGAGAAAAAGAAAAGAGGGGAAAAAAAGAAAAAGAATTTCAAATTCATACTTTATTAATCTTTAATAGGATGTGTGAATACAATGCGAGCTCCGTCGTGATAGTTTGTATCTACCCAAATATCTCCTCCCCATTTAGCAACAATGAGCTGGCATATAGAGAGTCCTAAGCCGGCTCCTTGAGAATATTCGTTCAACTTCGTAAATCGCTCAAATACCTGTTGATGTTTCTCTTGAGGAATTCCACATCCAGAGTCAGTGACTGAAAATTCCACAAAGCTATCATAAACGATAAGCTCTAATCTTATCACGCCAGAATCTGTATACTTATTGGCATTAAAAAGTAAATTGAAAATAATTTGCTGCAAGCGGTTTACGTCTGTTTTCAATTCAAAGGTTTCATAAGAAGAAGAAAAAAAGAATTTATTATCAGATTTCTTAATAAAGTCGAGAGAAGCTAAAATCTGGCGACAAAGCAAAATGACATCACTCTTTTCATATTCAAACTTCACTCTATCGCTTTCGAGTTTTGACACATCAAGGATATCATTTATCAGCCTCAAAAGCATATCAGAATTAGTTTTAACAATATCAATATAACTACGCTGCTCTTCTTCTGTATTCCCACCCGAAACTAAAACTTCTGAGAAACCAACTATAGCATTCAGAGGTGTCCTTATCTCATGACTCATATTAGCCAAAAAAGCGGTTTTCAATCTATTTGATTCTTCAGCTTTATCCTTTGCTATGCGAAGTTCTCTTTCAGATAGTTCAAGATTATCTTTCAACCTCTTTGTTCTAAAGTAAAAGAACAAAGAAATACATAAAGCCAAAATCAGAAATATAAGAAAAGCCAAAATTCCCAATAAAAAATACTTGTATTCTTCATAAAAGGGAGTAGGTTTATTGACAAACTCATAGTTTTTTTCTCCTAAAACAGACAAATTAATACCTTTTTTTTGGACAACCTCATAATCGAGCAGAAGCTTGTTCTTCACAATTTCGACATGCAGCGTTTTCGATTGAGGATTCTTTTGAATCTTAATTATCTGTCGAGCCAAATCCCTACCAAAAATATGATAGTTTGGCATGATGCCACCTATAGCCCAATAACCGAATCCAGTAACAGTCAAAGAAAAAGCCGGAGTTTGGGGACTCGCATCCATCATAACGTATGCAGCATTATGCACAAAATAGCCATCATTCATATCGACCTTCCAGGTTCCTAAAAGAATTGCTGTATTTGGAGGCAGTTTACGCAATTCTTCTACAATAGTATAAATGGTATGCGAGCGGCCATCGAGAAGAATAAGTCTCAAATCGGGAAATTTCTTCATTTCCTTTCTCACATGAGCTTGTAAAGATACCCCTCCATAACTATTATCCGAAATGAAAGCTATAGTATGCGTCTTTGGATAAAGTTTTTTTATTAAATGAATATTTCCGGCTACATCATATTCATACATAAATCCAGATTTAACCTGATGTTTCAGCGAATCAGTAAAAAAATCGACAGATTCCGGCAACCATTTTTGTAAAGGGACAGGCTTATCCGGCAGTAAAATGGCATTTTTACTAACCATGCAACAGACAACTGGTACATCATTCATTAAAGAATCTTTTTGGGACAAGTAGGATGCCCACGCCTCCTGTCCCAGCAAAACCATAGCCTCCGGTTTCATTCTACCTGTATATTTTTGAAGAAGATCTTTCATCTTCACTTTCCAAGAGGGAAATTCCGAAAAACTCTTGCAATTCAGGTTTTCAATAATCACATTTCGAGTTCCACCAAGTTTATGATACTCGTCCATAAATTCAGCAATATTAGCCGAAGTAGGATGGGCATCGGGATTATATGAACTGATAATCAGAATAGAATGACTTTTGTCCGCAGCAAGGACGCTTGTCGGAGTGACAAGAAATATCATAAGAAATAGGGAGAGCAAATTAGGCCTAAAATAGTTTGACACAATCATAGGGAATCTTGAGATTTTCATTCTATCTGAGGTGCAAATATAACATAAAGTTGCAGTTTATAAAAAATTAAATGAATACATTTGCAAATTAATATCACAAAAAATTAAAAAATGGAACTATTTATCAACATGATATCTTCTACTTTGAATATATCGGAAAGACAAATTAAAAACACACTGGCTTTATTAAAAGAAGGAGCTACTATTCCGTTTATTAGCAGGTATAGAAAAGAAGCAACCGGAGGATTAGACGAAGTTCAAATAGAAAATATAAAAGAGCGATACGACAAACTCTTTGAGTTGAGCAAACGCAAAGAAACGATTATAAACACAATCTATGAGCAAGATAAATTAACCCCTGAACTACAAAAACGTATTGATGAAACATGGGATTCTATTGTGTTAGAAGATATTTATTTGCCCTACAAACCGAAAAGAAAAACCAGAGCAGAAATGGCTCGTCAAAAGGGATTGGAACCGCTAGCTATGATACTCCTGATGCAACGAGAAAATAACATAATAACTAAAGCTTCCTCTTTTGCAAAAGATGAGGTAAAGAATACAGATGAAGCCATAAAAGGAGCACAAGACATCATTGCCGAGATAGTGAATGAAGATGAACGTGCCCGCAATCAGATAAGAAATAAATTCAACCACCAGGCAATTGTTTCAGCTAAAGTAGTAAAAGGCAAAGAAGAAGAAGCAAGTAAATATCGTGATTATTTCAATTTTTCAGAGCCATTGAAACGTTGTACTTCTCACAGGTTATTGGCTATTCGTAGAGCTGAAGCAGAAGGATTACTCAAAGTATCCATCACGCCTGATGACGATGAATGCATAGGCCAATTGGAAAGACTTTTTGTGCACAGCAACAACGAATGCGGAAGATATGTTGCAGAAGCTGTTCAGGACGCTTACAAAAGATTATTAAAGCCATCTATTGAAACGGAATTTGGAGCCATAAGTAAAGAAAAAGCTGATGAAGAAGCTATACGTGTTTTTGCAGAGAATCTACGTCAACTACTTTTAGCGGCTCCTCTTGGACAAAAAAGGGTGTTAGGTATCGATCCCGGCTTTCGCACAGGATGCAAAGTGGTTTGTCTTGATGAACAAGGAAATCTTTTACATAACGAAAACATATACCCTCATCCTCCAGTAGACAAACAGGCGGAAGCAGCTTCCAAATTGAGAAAAATGATAGAAGCATACAACATAGAAGCCATAGCTATTGGAAACGGAACGGCTAGTCGGGAAACTGAATATTTTGTCACTAAGCAGCAATTTGACCGACCGGTAAAAGTGTTCGTAGTGAGCGAACAAGGAGCATCTATCTATTCGGCATCAAAAACAGCCCGCGATGAATTTCCCGATTACGATGTCACTGTGCGGGGAGCTGTCTCCATCGGCCGTCGACTAATGGATCCATTAGCCGAGTTGGTTAAAATTGATGCTAAATCAATAGGTGTAGGTCAGTATCAACATGATGTGGATCAAGGAAAATTGAAAAAATCTCTTGATCAGACTGTAGAAAATTGCGTGAATCTTGTAGGAGTAAATCTAAATACAGCCAGCAGCCATTTACTAACGTACGTATCTGGGTTGGGACCTCAGTTAGCACAGAATATAGTGAACTATCGATCAGAAAACGGAGCTTTTCGTTTACGTAAAGAATTGATGAACGTTCCACGAATGGGGGATAAGTCTTTTGAACAATGCGCCGGCTTCTTGCGCATTCCGCAGGCTGTTAATCCATTAGACAATACAGCTGTGCACCCAGAAAGCTATTGCATTGTCGAGAAAATGGCAAAAGATCTAAAATGTAGTGTATCGGAACTGATCATGAACAAAGAATTAAGGCTGCGAATTAATCTGGAGCAATACACTACAGCCACTGTGGGATTACCCACATTACATGACATTATGCAAGAACTAGACAAGCCTGGAAGAGATCCACGACAAACCATACGCGTTTTTGAGTTCGACAAGAACGTGCGTAGCATAAATGATTTGTCTGAAGGAATGGTACTTCCGGGCATCGTAGGCAACATCACCAATTTTGGTGCTTTTGTAGATATAGGAATTAAAGAAAATGGATTGGTACATCTATCTCAATTAGCCGAGAAGTATATTACAGATCCTACACAAGTAGTCTCTATCCATCAACATATAATGGTAAAAGTACTTAGTGTGGATATGGAAAGAAAGCGTATACAACTAACGATGATTGGCGTAGAACAAAATAACTAAAAGACGAAGTTTAATCCCTTCAGCAAAATTCTGCTAAGGGCTTAAACTTTGGAACTTTCTACATACTCGCTTTCTCGGGTATTTCTTTTCTCAAACCAATAGATGATAGCTCCTGTAGTGATTATCAGCAATACAGTGCAGATAATGGAGCCTTCAAAACCAAAATCTCCACCATTAATAATGTTCTTCTCTGGTAAATGCAGAGTAAGTGTTGAAGGAAAAAGCTTGGCACCACTCACTTCATAACCAAGTAGCGGACCCTGCAACCAATTCCAAAAAACATGCAAGGTAATGGGAAAGCACAGATTCCGGGTATAAAGAAAAGCTGCTCCCAACATCAACCCTGCCAAAAAAATGTTGAATATTGGAAGAAAAGAAATATTGGGGTTAAATAGATGCATAAACGCGAAGATAAAAGAAGAAATGCACAAAGCCACAAACTTATTCATGCACGACATTAGGCGTGAAAGTATATAACCACGTATCATCACTTCTTCCATCAAAGCAGCCACGACAAGAACGCATAAGCTACCCAGAAGTATTTCTCCATCAAAATGAACGCTAGTAATCTCTACAGCACCCAATAGCAAAGAGGTGCCAAATCCAAGCAGATAAAGCAACAATGCTAAACTAATCCCAAATAAGAAATCACGTCCCCTGCCTCTCAGTCCAAGCCCCAAATCGGATAGTGGACGACAATCAATGTATAAAATAAACAAAACAGCCGGAACTAAGGCACCCAAGAACATCGCCAAACTTGAAAAAAATTGTTGTAACATGCCAAACTGCCCTACAGGCGTCCCAAAAGCCAAATAAACGAATACTGAAAATACGCCCATTAAAAGAACGGAAGCAAAAGTATATAATAGTATAGTAGCCCATACAGGAAATATTGGACGGACTAAAGTTTTATTTTCCACAATTTCATCATATTTGTTAATCTAGCAGCAAAAATAACTATAAAAAACAAAAAGTTCATCTCTTACTAAAGTATATCACTATATTTGTCTAAACATTCATTTTTGTACCATGAAAATAAAACATTTGTTCGCCATCATGGCCATTACTGCAAACATTGCAGGAGTTACTGCACAAGTAAATAAAACGTTCTTCGTGCCTAAACCAGGAACGATGATTTCCCTACTGACTGAAGAGGAAGCACGTAATGTAACACATCTTACCCTGACCGGAAAAATCAACGCAATAGACTTTAAACATATGCGAGATGAATTTGATCATCTTCAGGTACTCGACATTTCCAATGCCGAAATTAAGATGTATGTGGGCAAAGAAGGTACTTACTCCGACAAATTCTATGTATACCCTCCCAATTGCATCCCGGCTTATGCATTTTGTAAGCTAGAAAAAGGTGCTTATAAAGGTAAGCAAACTCTCAAAAAAGTGATACTATCAGAAAAAACACGAAACATAGAAGATGCTGCTTTCAAAGGATGTGAAAATCTAAGTATCTGCCAGATAAAAAAGAAAAAAGCGCCCAATCTTTTGCCAGAAGGTCTAGCTGACAGTATAACCGCCATATTTATTCCACTGGGCAGCAGTGATGAATATCGAATGAAAAATAGATGGGAGAAATTTGCTTTTATAGAAGGAGACCCTCTGGAAACAAGCATTCAGATTGGATTAATGGGAAGTCTGGAAAGTGAAATCATTAAAGCTGGGCTGCAACCTAAAAATATCAACTTCCTAACAGTTGAAGGAAAAATGGATAATGCTGATTTTAAACTAATATCCGACTATATGCCCAATCTGGTATCTTTAGACTTAGCAAAAACGAATGCGACGAACATTCCAGAATTTACTTTTGCGCAAAAAAAATATTTGCTCCGGATTAAATTGCCTCACGGATTAAAAATTATCGGGCAACGAGCATTTAGTAATTGCGGGCGACTCGGCGGAACACTTGAGCTTCCCGGTAGCGTCACTGCTATTGAATATGGCGCATTCATGGGATGTAGCAATCTTCGTCATGTCATGGCTACCGGCAATAAGATAACAACGCTGGGTGATAATCTCTTTGGCGATGAAAACAGTAAGCTGATTTACAAATAGAGATTCCCTCCAACGACAACATACGCTCATAAAATAATTGCCCCGTTATAAACCTTAGGCTATAACGGGGCAATTATTTTATGAATTTTTGGTGTCAATCTTCTCCGTACATTCGCTTGCGAATCTCTTTGATATGATCAGAAGTTATGTATTCATCATATTCCATGATCTTATCAATAACACCATTTGGTGTAAGTTCGATAATACGGTTTGCTACCGTCTGTATGAATTCATGGTCATGAGATGAAAATAACACGTTTCCTTTATATGATTTCAAATTGTTATTGAAAGCTTGTATCGATTCCAGATCCAAATGATTGGTAGGAGTATCGAGAATAAGACAGTTTGCGTTTTTAAGTTGCATACGAGCAATCATACAACGCATTTTTTCTCCTCCCGAAAGCACATTTACTTTCTTCAATACTTCTTCGCCCGAGAATAACATCCGTCCTAGAAAGCCCTTCATATATACCTCGTTCCCCTCGCCAAACTGACTAAGCCAATCAACCAAATTCAAATCGGAATTAAAGAAGTCAGTATTGTCAACCGGTAAATATGCTGTAGTTATTGTTACCCCCCAATTGAAATGACCCGCATCAGCCTTTAAGTTTCCGTTGATAATCTCAAAGAAAGCCGTCATCGCCCTTGGATTACGTGACAGAAAGACTATTTTATCCCCCTTCTCTACATTAAAGTTGATATCATTAAACAGTAGTACTCCCTCTTCTGTCTTCTTGCTCAGACCTGCGACCTCAAGAATCTGATTACCCGGATCTCTTTCCGGAGTAAAAATAATACCCGGATACTTACGAGATGAAGGTTTAATCTCATCAACATTAAGTTTCTCAAGCATCTTCTTACGACTGGTAGTTTGCTTACTTTTAGATACATTGGCACTAAAACGGCGAATAAATTCTTCCAGTTCCTTCTTCTTTTCTTCGGCTTTAGCCTTCTGGTTTTGTTGTTGGCGCAAAGCAAGTTGACTCGATTCGTACCAAAAGCTATAGTTACCGGCAAACATGTTTATCTTACTATAATCAATATCAACCGTATGTGTACACACTGAGTCGAGGAAGTGGCGGTCATGACTAACAACCAGTACCGTATGTTCAAATCCTGCGAGATATTCTTCCAGCCATGTAACCGTTTCCATGTCCAGATCATTGGTCGGTTCATCAAGCAGTAAGTTATCAGGATTACCGTACAATGCTTGTGCAAGCATCACACGCACTTTTTCTTTACCACTAAGTTCACCCATCAGCATATAATGCCTATCCTCCTTAACCCCTAAACCGCTAAGCAGAGATGCTGCGTCACTCTCGGCATTCCAACCATCCAGTTCAGCAAATTTTTCCTCTAATTCCGAAACTTTAAGTCCGTCTTCATCCGTAAAATCTTCTTTGGCATATAGTACTTCACGTTGTTTCATTATATCCCAAAGAATCGTGTGCCCCATCATTACGGTATCCATAACCGTATGTGAATCCCATTTAAAGTGATCCTGGCTTAGTACGGATAAGCGTTCACCGGAACCTAATGCAATCGAACCAGTAGTTGGATCCAAATCGCCATATATAGTACGCAAAAACGTTGATTTCCCTGCGCCATTAGCCCCGATAATTCCATAACAGTTACCACTAGTGAATTTCAAATTCACTTCATTAAACAATATCCTTTTCCCAAATTGTACCGAAACATTCGAAACTGTGATCATCCTATCTTCTTTGTTTTAATTTCCGGTGCAAAGGTAGGCATTTTTAATGAATAATGCGACAAACAGGATGCGTCAATCTGGCATAAATATGCTACCTTTGCCGTCCATTATGGCAAGAGATTGAAACTGGCAAAGTTTTTGCTGTAAAACTGACAGATTATAGATCGTGCATAATTTTAGAAGAAGATATTTGCATAACCAGAAAAATAATGATAAAGATATGAATCCGAACAACAAAGAAACGGTCAGAGAAGAAGAGTTAAAAGCGGAAACAAAGCAAAATTCAGTGGAAGAAGAGTTGCAAAATGCAGCAAACGAAGAGATCGCCATTGAAGAGGTTACGGAGGAAGCAGCTCCATTGTCAACGGAAGAGCAGCTAGCTAAACAACTAGAAGAAGCGCTCGCTCAAATAGAAGATCAAAAAGATAAATATCTGCGACTTTCTGCCGAATTTGATAATTACCGAAAAAGAACGATAAAAGAGAAAGCAGAGCTCATCTTGAATGGTAGCGAGAAGAGTATTAGTAGTATGCTTCCTGTTATCGACGACTTTGAGCGTGCTGTGAAAATGATGGAAACAGCGACTGATATTGAAGCAGTAAAAGAAGGGATTGCCCTTATCCATAACAAATTCATTGGCATCTTAGGACAGAGTGGAGTAAAGGTGATAGAAACAAAAGAAAAAGAACTGGATACCGATTTCCATGAAGCAATAGCTCTTATTCCGGCTCCTTCAGAAGAATTGAAAGGAAAAATACTCGACTGCGTACAAACCGGATACACACTCAACGAGAAGGTTATCCGTCATGCTAAAGTAGTTGTGGGAGAATAACAACTAAACATAAACCTAACTACTTAATCAATTAATCAACAACAAAGATTATGGCAAAAAGAGATTACTACGAAGTCCTTGAGATTAATAAAGACGCATCAGCAGACGAGATAAAAAAGGCCTATCGAAAAAAAGCGATTCAATATCACCCTGACAAAAATCCAGACGATAAGGCGGCAGAAGAAAAATTCAAAGAAGCGGCAGAGGCTTACGATGTATTGAGTAATCCGGATAAGCGTGCTCGCTATGACCAATTTGGCCATGCAGGAATGAGTGGCGCAGCAGGAAACGGCGGTCCTTATGGAGGAGGATTTGGCGAGAATATGTCAATGGATGACATCTTCTCCATGTTTGGAGACATCTTCGGGGGGCACTCTGGTGGTGGATTTGGTGGCTTCGGTGGGTTTGGCGGTGGAGGCGGCCAACAGCAAAGACGTTATCGTGGATCAGATCTCCGTGTCAAAGTGAAACTAACATTAAAAGAGATCTCTACCGGAGTGGAGAAAAAGTTCAAACTTAAAAAATATGTGCCCTGTTCTCACTGCCATGGCACAGGTGCCGAAGGGAATAGCGGATCAGAGACTTGCCCAACTTGTAAAGGTAGTGGTACTGTTATCCGCAACCAACAGACTATTTTAGGAACTATGCAAACCCGAGTTACCTGTCCTACATGTGGCGGTGAAGGGAAGATCATCAAAAATAAATGTAAACACTGCAATGGAGAAGGAATAGAGTACGGCGAAGAAGTTGTGAGCGTAAACATACCCGCAGGTGTTGCTGAAGGCATGCAATTATCAATGAGCGGGAAAGGTAATGCAGGAAAACATAACGGAGTGCCGGGAGATTTGTTGATTCTTGTAGAGGAAGAAACACATCCGGAACTTATACGCGACGAGAATGACTTAATCTACAATCTGTTATTGAGTTTTCCAACTGCAACTTTGGGAGGAGCTGTTGAAATCCCTACAATTGATAATAAAGTAAAGGTAAAAATAGATCCGGGAACCCAACCGGGAAAAGTTCTCCGCCTGCGTGGCAAAGGACTTCCAAGTGTAAACGGTTATGGAACAGGCGATTTATTGGTCAATGTGAGTGTTTACGTTCCTGAAGTTTTAAGCAAGGAAGAAAAAAGCATACTAGAGAAGCTGGAAGTATCTGATAACTTTAAGCCCAATAGTTCAGTCAAAGAAAAAATATTCAAAAAGTTCAAGAACTTATTTGATTAATCAAAAAATTGCATAAGATAAAAGAGAGGCAAATTGAGTGTTATTAAACCCTCTATTGCCTCTCTTCTTGTTTTCATTATTATTCTGCAATCAGCCGTTTTATATATGCATCGACCTACAGTGAATTGGAAAGTAAGTTACTTAGTAGCATCAGCAGGCCTCTTTCTCCGACCTTTTAATAAATCCTTTATAAACAAAATCCAACCAACACTGCCAATTCCAGCTAAGAAGACAAAGCCTATGATAATCATTATTTTGTTTGGCTTCACAGGTCTTAATGGTACAGTAGCCGGCTGTACAACCGTATAAACAGGCGTTATTTCTTGTACTTTAGCTTTAGCCATTTGCAGTTGTTGAGCAACTTGATTATATACCCCATAAGCAAGTGTCACTTCATTTTGCAAGCGCTCTTGCTCAGCACGAAAGCTCTGCATCACAACATTAAGATTACCATCAGCAGAATAAGCATATTTTTGCTGAGCGGTATAATAGTTATGTTTAGCCTCTTTATAAAGTTTCTCTGTAAAGGCTAAATCATGACGTGCTTTATTCGTTCGATATTCAGTAATATAGTTCTGTAAGCTACACATAACTGTATCAGTCAAAGCAGCCGAAATTAAAGGATCTTGCATCATCACAGTAAGAGTAGTAACGCCTGTTTTTTTATCAATAGAAACAGTAATGCGACGACTTAGCTGCTGAGCAATATTGGCTTGATCCTGTGTCAGGCTAAAAGGATTTAGCCTCGATTGCGCCTCTTGTTTAGGTTCATCTCTAAACAACGAAAGACTCCATCCCAAAGCTTTAAAAGGTGCAGAAAGAGCAGCACTCCACCAAGGTGATTTCTGATGCTTGTCCAAGTAGGTGTATAAAGTTGTTTGCAAAGCACCATCTTTAGTAGCTACCTTTACATTGAATAAATCAGTAAGGAATGGGGTAGAACTAACAATATCGGGATAAAGTTCAGGAGAAAGTGCATCTTCTCCACTAGAACTATTTAGATTAATACCAGCCATGGCAGCAAGAGCTCCCATATTTCCGCTACTTGTTTTTGAACTTGTTTCCGGTGCAAGCGTTACACTCGTTGAATATTCTTTTGGAATGCTTATCCCAACAACAATACCTATAACGGCCGCAACTCCACAAGCTTTGAAAATCAACTTACGACCAGACCAAACCTTTTGGGCCAATTCTATTAAATCAATTTCTTGTTCTTCCAGTTTCTCCGGAGATATTTCTGTTTTATTACTTTCATTCATTTCCCTTACAATGTTACTTAAACAAATTTACCAGCGTCGCAATCACAGCCGCCAATGAAGCAAAAGAAGTACCCATAGCAACAGTCTCAGCAGTAGACATTCTACGTTTCTCGTCTTTACTTGGAATAATAATTTCACAACCAGGCTCGATTGAAGAAGCTTTATTAGATTTCAGGCGAGATACAGTACCATTCATGTGTACAACGTAAGCTCTTCCTTTTTTTGATCTAGCGTCATATCCGCCTGCTTGATTTATGTAATAACTCAGCTTCTCACCTTTCTTATACAAGACTGTATTAGGATACATCACAGCACCATTGATCTTAACCGTACTTACTAACTCCGGAATAAAAAGTTGATCACCTTCACGCAATACCATATCATAATCAGAGCCCGGGTTAGCTAAAGCTTCATCAAGATTAATCCCAACTGAATAAGAATCTGAAAGGTCCAATGTTTTAATAGAGATAGAGTCTTTGCCACCTTTATCAGCCATACGAAGCGCATCTTGCTTCCGACGAATTTCTTCTTCAGTCATCTGGCGCATCAAACGTGCCCCCTTCACATAAGCATCCGGAGTTATTCCACCTGCTTTTGTAATCAAGTCAGTTAAGCGTTCATTTTTCTTAGACAAAGCATAACTACCTCCAAAGAGAATCTCACCAGAAATAACGACATTATGTTGCTTATGATAAGCAGGACTACGGCGAACATACACTTCATCAAATGGTTCTAAATGAAATTCCGTTCCATCCTCAACTAAATAACCATCTCTAAACTCAAATGAGAATGTTTTACCTACAATATTGCTAAATTGAGTACTCTTTGGGTCTTTAAGTCGTCTGGTAATATCAATACGAGCAGTAGATGCAGCCTCCAGCAGTCCACCAGCCTGCAATACCAAATCTTCTATCGACATGTTATCGGCATAAAGATATGTACCGGGAGAAGCAATCTCGCCATGTATAGTAAGAGTTCCTTCTTCTTTTAAATCATTTATACTTGGAATATATAGCACATCATTTTTCTGTAGAGGAGTATCCGGAATAGTCCCATTAAGCAATGCTTTCAAGTCAATTGGTACAACTTCCATTGAGAGATCATCCCTTTCGCGATATATTACTGCCCGGTTAAGAAAAGCATCCCCTCTTACACCCTCCGCTTTTTTTATCAATTGCTTCACCGTATTCACATCACCATCAACTTGATAAAGTCCTGCTCTGTATACAGCACCACGAATTTCTACTCTATTTTCAAAACGATCAAGAACAGAATCGACCGTTAATTCATCACCATCTTCTATCTTAAAAACTGAATAATCCATCTCATCGACATTAAAGACCTGATGCTCGCGTACGCTTTTACGAATCAAACGAACAGTTTTTTTATAGGCGCCTCCCATAAAACCACCAGAATACTTGAGCAACGTAGCAACTGTTTCGTTCGTCTTCATTTCATAGAACATTGGTCGCTTAATTTTGCCTGTTACTTTAACCAGACAATCATAAGGATTCACGAGGATAACATCACCTTCCTGCAAACGGACATCATCTTTCATCTTCCCTTTCATGATAAAGTCGTAAACATCTAAATCGGCTATTGTCCTTCCATTACGAACAACTTTTATGCTACGCAAACTACCAATATCATTTACACCCCCCGCACGATAAAGTGCATGGAAGACAGAGGAAAAAGAAGAAAGAGTATATGTACCAGGTACCTCAACCTCTCCCATTATACTAATCTGTATAGTGCGTATTTGTCCTAAAGTAAGTTTTACCTGAGAGCTAGGAGTATTGCCGGCAATGCCTGAATAAATTTTAGCAAACTCACGCTGCAAGTAATTATTAGCTTCTTTTACAGTCATCCCGTTCAGATAAACCGGTCCTATATTAGTGACCAGAATACTTCCTTCCGGAGATATCGTTTGGCGGATAGAATTTTCTGAAACGCCCCAAACATCAATTATAACTTCATCACCAGGCCCCAAACGATAATTTACCGGAGTTGCCAAGTTCACATTCGGTTCAAATGTTAGATTATTGTTAGTGAAAAGATTATGCCCAAATATTTGCTGAGTAAGATCCTCCTTAACGGTTAATGTCTCATCATCAGAATTATCGACTGAAAATTCATCCTCATCAGTTTTGGCTTTCATTGGACCGGAAGCATCGTTTTTACGAGGATCTTTTATGAGATGAGTCTTTTCATCTTCCATTTGTTTGCGCTGACGTGACTTTGTGGCGTTTGAATTATCAGCCTTGTCGGTTGTCTGATCTCCCTGATACTGTTTCTTAATCCTTGCTACTTGAGCAGTAGTTACCCCTTTCGTTGTTAATTCAATAGTCATTTGTTGTTGCGACTTCCCTTGGGCCTGGGCCTCTTTCAGGTATTGAATGACTTGTTCATCTGACATTTGTTGAGCCATCGCCACCCCAGATAGTAGAAAGATAAAAAAGAATAGTGCGATAAATCTGTGCATAAGATATTTTGATTAATTATTAGACTCTAGTAATCTCATAGTTATATGTAATTGAGCACAAAGTTAATACATTATTTTTTTAGTATTGAATATTACGACAAAAACTGATATAAAAAAACTATAAACAAACAAGTTGAGGTTAGAAGAGCACTCAACGCTAAAAGATCAGCAATTATCTATTTAAGAAAGAGAATATAGAAATGATATAATAGAACAGCCCAGACATGCATTTGAAGACACTGTACGAATAGTTATTAGGGCATATTAGAGATAGAATTCACAAAACAAGGATTGTTTCATAAAAGTTTGTAATGATATCAGATCACCGCCTACAAGCCTTCTGAGAGGGGTAAATAGAAGTCGGACATTCAACACGCTGATCTCGGACATTCAACGCATTGAAAACGTGCTTTCTATACGCTGAAGTCATAAGCTTTATTTAGAAAAGATCATTTGTAAGGAATGAAGAGAAATAGAACAGATAGGAAAGACTTGAGCAAATTTCTGATTGCATCTAACTTTAACGAATATGGCAGCTTTTAATTTGTTTTTTCTTCCTGAAAAACTTGACTTTGCTTGTTTCATGTAGTATCTTTGCCAGAGTTATCATAAAGTAGTTTCAAATTAAACTACGGTAAACGGGGGAAGCAACAACTTCTCCCGTTTTTTTGTATCTGAACCGTTCAGTTGACCCTTCTGAACCGTGCAGTTGGCCCAAAAGAAGGCAGAGGATGGCCAAAGAGACGGTTGCAGATTCTCCAAAAGACGGTTTCTCTTCACCAATATGCTTATTTGTTATCGGAATAACTCCTAGTGAAAACTAAATTCCCTCTATATGTTATCCCGATAACTCCTTTTTGTTTTGGAAGTGCCCCCATTCCGTTAATAATGCATAAATCGTCTCTTGACAAAAAAGAGCTCCATATCAAATGATTATCAGCTATTTAGACACGTTCTTTGTTATATACAGAGATCATCGGCTTTCATAAAAGATTAAGAAGCCTTCTAAAAAAGAAAAAGATTAGTTTCCGTTTCTCAAATAAAGTTCTAACTTTGCACCCCGATAAAGATATGCCGATATAGCTCAGTTGGTAGAGCAACGCATTCGTAACGCGTAGGTCGCCGGTTCAAGTCCGGCTACCGGCTCACTTGAGTTAACAGTATAGAAAGCTGTATATCAGCAACTTATCTCTCTATTCCAAAGCTATAAGTTATAAAAAAAAGTGCCACTGCATCACCCGTAAAGCAATAAGGGTGTCACAAAGGGTGTCACAAATGAATAGCTTATGGCAACAATTTCATTAGCTGTATTATCAGCAAGACCTACTTCAGACAGTAAGTACCCTATTCAGGTACGAATAGCAAGTAAGAGACAAAAAGTGTATATTAAAACATCCTATCTATTGGATGATCTTTCTCAATGGCATGACGGTAAGGTTGTGGCTCGTAACGATGCTGCAATGATGAATAAAAGACTTATCTATGAACTTAAAAAATATTCTGATCGCCTAAAGTTCATTGAAAATTCCGATTGTTATACCGCTACCCAACTTCGATTCTTATTAACACAGGAAGACAGAGTTTCGAGAAATATTATCACCTTTAACGACTTCTTTCGTCAACGAATGAAAGATTTTGAAGAAGAAGGACGAAACAGTTATGCAAAGATGCACGCCGATACTCTTAGAGTATTTGAGATGTCAGAGGGTGAAATTCCTCTCCCCGGGATGAATCATACCATAATAGATCATTTCAATCGTTACATGATTAAAAAAGGATATAGTGACGGCAATAGACAAATGCGCTTATGTCACATAAAAGCCCGAATAAACGACGCAATAAAAAACGGATTGCTAAAATTTGAGATACATCCATTTGCTTATACTAAACTCCCCACTCCTGAACCTAAAGATTTAGATATTAGCATTACAGAGTTCAGAAGAATAGTAAATGCAGATTTAAGCAAAAGCAAAAGGTTAACCTTAGCACGTGACATGTTTCTATTGTCTTTTTATTTAGGCGGGATAAACTTCGCCGATATTGTCCGGGTTGATTTTAGCACCACGGAGCTATCGTATGTAAGGCAGAAGAGTGGAGCACATAAGCGAAAGGATAAAACGACTAAACTTAGTATTCCCGATGAAATTTTACCCATTACAAGCAAGTATATAGGCGATGATGGCAAATTGAATTTAGGTTATAACTATACGTATCATAACCTTTGTAGTTACATTAATAGTTGCCTCAAATTGCTCGCTAAAGAATTGAATATAAGGAATAATCTCACGTTCTATTCAGCCCGGAAAACATTTGCTCAGTTCGCTTCTGAAATAGGTATTCCCTACCCTATTATAGAATACTGTTTGGGGCACTCTATTAAAACTGGGATTACTATAAATTCATATGTAAAAGTCAAACCGAACCAAGCTGATTCAGCTATTAGAAGAGTTATTGAATACACGAAGAACCCCGACGTCTTTAAAGAGTATATTAATTTAAGGGCACAAATGCAAATGATGATGATGTAATAAAAGCCCGCAAATCATTCGTTCGGCACGGCTTTGAACTTGGGTACTGCATCGGGCAATCGGTGAAGAAGAATCGGCCTATATATTATTATGTGAAGTTCATGCGGCAACATGCGGATGATGCGATGAGGAAAGTTTTGGATAGTATTAAATGAAAGAATGGAGAGTAGTTTATTAGAAGACTATCCATTATTTTGCGTAAACGATAATTCAGGTTAGGGTTTAGGCAAGCGTCTAAATCCTAATTTTATCTTCAAAAATAACTATAAATTGACTCATTACGATACCCCAGTAACGAATCAACATCGTCCATTTCTTTTCAATCCTACTAATTGCAACCTATTTAAACATACATTATAAATTATGATTGCATTCAGATTTAATATAACTGGCAAGAAAGACATTTAGCACTAGACAATTTCAAAGCCCAAGAATCGCGTATAAATATTACTATTATTTAATAAAATAACAAATATAAATAAACAATGAATAACTCTTCGAATATTTAGAGAAATGGTATCTTTGCAGCTGTTAGATATAATTTACAAATATTGCTATATAATTTATGTGTGAAACTGATCAGGAGAAAGAACTAAAGGAGCTTATCGAAAAAGCACAAGCACATTTAACGAGCTCCATATCTCTAAATGAAAGTAAATGTGGCCATGAAGTCAAAGAGGCTAAAGCATGTATTGATTCTGCTTTTGAAAAGCTTAATCAATGTTCTAATTTCCCTTGGGACAAGTATTCACCTTGTGGCTGTGATAAAAATATATATGGGTTAGCAGGTGAAATATATGCACGAATTGACGAACCAACGGCAATAGAATTCTATGAAAAATATCAATACCGCATATTATTAGAAATTATGGATTTTGAGAAAATTAGAGAAAAGGGTGTTATTGTATATAGTTTTCGGAGTTGTAACAAATTTACGATTAAGGATTTAATTGAAAGGACTATATCATTAGGCAGACCTAAATGTATGAATGATCCTTTTGATAGCTTACTACTATGGTGGGGGGATAGAAATAATTTAGAAAAGGCCATTGACGATAATCAACATATAGATGCGATGATGAAATCTTACCAATATTATCGTATTCGTTCTTTCTGCGCCAATACTGATACAATGAATGCCGATGATTCAATACCTCGTAATATATTAATGTGGTCTCATTATGCTGACTCTCATAAGGGTATCTGTATTAGGTATAGACTGAAAAATGATTTCATTTATACAAATTGTAAAGGTTTTATACCAGACAACCATTCTCATATTATATTAAAAAAAATAGATTATGGTAATGACTGTTCTGAGAACGATATTATTAATTTAGAAGAGAAATCTATAGATGCAAATATAGCTTTTACACGTAAGTATAGGACATGGAGTTATGAAAGAGAAGTTCGTCTGATTTCATACAACACGAAAAATGAAGATGACTACATCTCTATACCAAACGATAACAGTGCCAATATTGAGGCTATATATTTTGGCTGTAAATGTACAGACGAAGACAAAGCCTTAGTAATAAAATGTATAGGAGATACTAATGTCCAATTTTATAAAATGCAACCAGATTTTCATAATATCTATAATCTGAAAATTGCTCCTAATGATTAAAACAGTAAAGAAATATACCCCTAATACAAAAAAAAGCCTACTTGTTCGGTAGGCTTAACCATCTCTATTTTGGCTCTTAAATATTAATAATCATAGATAATAAGATACTATTTCATGTAATTGTTCTTAAGTTTGTCGGCTACTCGATAATAACTTGACAATAATATCCAATCCGTCTTCTCTATAGGTAAACGACAAAAAGAACTAGGATTTTCAGGAAACGTTGTTGCATGAGCCATGACGTAGTTTTTTACATAGGAGTCGTCAGTATTATTTTCTTTCAAATAAATACTGCATTCGTCCTTCAACCGCTTTATGGATTCCAAACCACCTTCAAACAGAGTACAGTCAGGCGCATCAATATTGACTTCAGTTTCAGAGATGAGTTCCATGCCATCTATTCCCAAGAAGTCTAATAGAACTTCTCCAATTGTTTTCTGTTTATTCGCATTTTCAGTCAATTTACGAATAAATTCTTTTTCATTAAATTCCATATCTATTTATTTTAATGGTGAATACATGGGCTCTATTTTGAGCCCAATTCCTAGCTTTTCAATTATTGTAAACATTATTTTAAGGCACTGAACAATGCCTGGTAAATTGTGATCAGCAAGAGCTAATTCACACTGTGTAGTCATTTCTAAAACATCTTTCCTATCAGTTGTTTTTCTAATTTCAGATAGTGCTAAAGATAAATATGCATGAACACAACCAATAGCGAACCCTGCTCTAAAATCATCTTCAGAGTCTAATGCCATTTGAATCCCATTATAAAAATGATGGTCAGCACCGTGATCATCTTTATTACATTTAAATATGCTCATCAAAACATATTCGTAAACTTGAAACATCATAACTTTTTCCATTGTTTTTTTTCAAATATATATAATGTTTTTTATATATCAAAATAGATAGGTAAGAAAAGGATAAACATCTTATTAGACAAAAGCCCCACCAATTGGCAGAGCTTTCACGCGCTTATTTATATATAGTCTCTTCTCGGCTACAATTTCCTGACTATGCTTACCAAGCGGCTTAGCCAGTTTGTTTTCTTATTCGTCCAATATACCAAAGTAATAACAATCATTGTCCAAGCAATACCCCCCGTCCAAATCAGTGTTGTTTGCCACCAACTCAGTTTTTTTTCAACAGGTACGGTTACAACAGACTGAGAAACACTCTTCTTACCAACGTTAATAGTTGTTTGAGGTAAATACACAGTATCAGGTTCCGTTTTAGCAGTAGTCAGTAGATTACCCAAGCTATCTAACGAGAATTGCAAGCTCATACGCTTAGAATGCTCTTCATCAAACCATTTAAGTACGACTTTCCCGTTTTTATCACATTCAAGCAAAGCCCTGATTTTTGCGCTATCTTCGGGCAAAGCATAAGGAACCAACTTTTCAACCACAATAGAATCGTACTTTGTCTCCGTATTGGTAGACGACGTCTGCTTTGCTGTTCTGCAGGAACACAGAGTAGCAAGCGTTAGTATGATGCCAAACATCACACTAACGTACTGTACTTTTATAGAGCTTCTCATACGATCTCAATTGAAATGTTATCATCATTCTTGAGCAGCTCGACAAGCCTTTCTTCGTAATAGGTAGAATTCAACACCATTCCAACTTTCTTATTTTCACCAACAAGGATACAGCCCGCAGTATCTTTGGCCGTATTACCCCTATGTATCAGTACACCATCAAATCCCGGCACATTGACAAGCCTAGGCAACAACCTTTTGAATTTAGGAGAGACGTTCACAATTACTTTGTATGAACCTTCCGGGATGGCTGTTTGTCCCGGTTGTTTCAACTTCTTAATCTCATCTAGGCTCATCCCTTCATCCAATCGGTCAGTATCTTCCAGCGTATCACAAAAATACTCACCATCAACAAACAACTTTCCGATAGTGTAGCCGGGCTTCCGGGCTATGCGTTTTAATAGTAACTTAATCATTTCGTTTCCTCCTTTCCTATTCCTTCTTCAATAGCATCACCGATATCTTTTCGTTTAGATTTTACCAAGGCAATGATTACTTTCCAAAGACTAAAAGAATACTTCACGCCTTTATACTCACAGATGTTTTGAAGAATGCTATCCACTTCAAACAGACAAGCAACACCCATACAAACAGCAGCTACAAGCGTAGGGTTAATTCCCAAAGGTTCGCCGATAGCTTTACCGATCAACCCACCAAGAACAAGGTAACAGATATAGTCGATCAGCTTGTTTGCCGTTCTCCGTCCGGCTTTACTGTTACGAATCTTTTCTCCCCTTGCTTGTGCCGCTTTTACTCCGAATCTAAAGTCAACGGCCACTAAGATAACCGCTAACATAATCATCCATCTCAAATCCCAAAACAGGCTTAACATCTCGCCTCCAAAGATGATAACCGATGTGCCTTTAATTACATTACTCTCTTCCATTACTTTTTTTATTTATTAGCCGGCCGCTTCTACTCGGCCATTTTTATTCTTTACTATCAGCCGCTAGACTTGCTTTAATCTCTGTAAGTACAGCTTCAAACACAGTAACATGCGGGGTAATATCCGTATCTTGAGGAAAAGAGAACTGTTTGTTCCCTGATTCCTGAAACATAAGGCCCGTATACTCTTCTTTCTCCACTGTCTGCGTTCCCGTAGAGGTCGTTACTTCTTCACTGACTTTCTTATACACATTGCAATGCAGACTAGTGAGGCTTTTACCGTCTGTATTGTAGTTAACTTTGTACTTGTAATCTCCGCTTTCGGCTGAACCTACTACTGCGGTACTTCTTGATTCTTCTGTAAACATGATCGTTATTTTTTAGGATTAATAATTTCATCTAGTACCGGGCATACAGCTTCCTGCACGAAAGCAAGAAAGCCCTCACGGATATATCTGTTAAGGATAGCCGCATGTCCCGCATCGACTTCAATCTCACCATCTTTATAGATGCTGCGTGCCAGTTCCAACTCGCCTAAATCGGCAGTCTTTTGGTAAATCGCATTGCCTAGTTCCTTACTCAAATCAAGGGTACTCTTCTTTCCCTCGATATTCTTTACTTCAATCTTTCTAAAATCAATCTTCTTCATTCTGTGTATTATTGAGTTTTTAATTACTGAAACTTCCAAGCCAGTGATAGCCGTCATATATGATATGATATAGTTGCCCATAAGCTACTTTAACGCTTGAGACATAGCCTGTTCCATACGTCCCGGCATGAAGAATATTACTTGATGTTGAAGCGATAGTAATATTCCCTGCGGCTGTTTTTCTCACCCAATACTGTTTTCCAACTGTCGGACTAGCGGGTAAGGAAAGGGTTATGTCGCTTGTCGCCGTGCTAACAATAAATGCTTGACTGTAATCTAGTGATAGGTTAGCCGACACACGCGTAGGGTAAAAACTAGGGGCGTATAACAGCGTTCTGCCTGTCATCAGTGTTGATTCTCCTGTCCTCGCAATAAATGTGTGATTACCGGATGAATACAAGGCCGTTCCGCCTTGTTGGGCGGTTAACTTGATACATATTCCCGTTGTTTCGTCGGTATAGCAGTAAAGCCCCGTAACGGCATCGGCCCTTATCTGCATAAGATAAGTAGACGTATCATTAATTCGTAAGAATCTTGTCCCCGATGGCTCTACTAATATTTTGGCACCTGCTGCACTAGTTATCTTCAATGCGTTACCCTCAACGGACCAACCGCCTATCTTTGCTCCGGATGTAA
>DBTL01000137.1:65960-81180 GCA_002307035.1 Bacteroides sp. UBA1317 | reverse complement strand
AGAGAGTCATTCTGTGAGTTCTGAATAGTTATATTTAACTTCTGAAACAGGTACATCAAGTTCGGTGGAGAAGAGGGTAATCTTGTCCATACCATGTTTCTGCATTTTCATTGAAGCCATATTCTCTTCAATGCCTAACCCAATGCCGGAAACAACTCCTAACCCGGTAACGTACACTTTCATTTTTTCTGTGAAGCTGTAATGTAATCCGCTATTGTGCGTACCGAATAGAATATCTGTTTACCTTCATTCACATTCTCTATTTTTATTCCGTAGCTTCTTTCTAATATCAGAATGATTTCCAAGGCATCAATAGAATCTAGTCCGAGCCCTTCATTTCCAAAGAGTGGTGCTTCACTGTCAATCTCTTCCGGGGTGATTTCTTCGAGATTCAGTTCTTCTATTAATTCTTTCTTGAGTTTTTCTATTAATTCTTCCATGTCTAGGTTATTGTTTTTCTATTAATTTAAATTCTGCTTTGTATTGATTGCCTATTAGTTCGCACCATCCTATGATACAGCTTTTTAGCTTTTGCTTCTCCATAGCTATGCATGCATATTTCTCTATTTTGTCAGCTTGAAAATACTTCTCTATAAAGAAGGTGTTTTCTCCTTGTATTTTATGTCGGATACAAATTTCACCCAATACGACATTGGGTAGTGTATATACAAATACAGCCGGACTGGCATTCTCATCACCGGCTTCGTCTATAATCGTTTGGTGCCTGATATCCGTATGAAGCGATGAGGCTGTATTAGATAATAAGACGCCTATTTCTTCCGGTTTGTGACATCTACCCTTCAATAGATGTTCGGCAGCGACATATCCCAGTTTGCAAAGATCGTCCATTTTATAGAATTTCATATTGTTTTCGCCTAAGCTTTTGTAGGCTTCTCTTATAAATGAAGCGAAATCTTCATGAGAAGAGTTGAAAATCATCTCTCCGTTAAGAGTTATCTGACTTTTTTCAATAGAAAGAGTGGCAGAAGTGCGAATATTTATTGGCGATGATTCGGGATGAACTTTCTGATATTCGGGAAGGGTTAGCACAATGGCTGCATTGCATCCTCCAAAGCCGGAGGCAGTCTTCACGCAGTTTTTCATCTTTAAGGCTTGGTGGGTAGCATCTACAAGTACAGGCATCGAAACACCTGACTCTTCATATCCTAAAGTTCCAAATAACAGATCACTGTTTAGTTCATGCAGACTGATAATGGTTTCAATAACTCCCGATGCCCCCAATGTATGGCCAAAGTAAGGCTTCAAGCTATTAATAGGAGAATCTTGGAGGTGGGCTAGATGAATCGCTTTTGCCTCCATTTCATCATTGTAGAGAGTTGCTGTTCCATGTGTATTGGTGAAGCTTATATCGCCGGGCTCGACTCCAGCCTCGTGCATTGCATGCTGAATGGACATAAACAATCCATCGCCGGTTCGTGAAGGACCGGAAATATGGTTAGCGTCGTTGCTGATAGCACCACCCGACAGAATAACACTATTGGCTGTTTTTTCTGTTGTCAACAATACTGCTCCACAGGCCTCACCCAAGTTTAATCCATCGCGATGGGCATCGTAAGGTCTACAGTTCTTTTCACTGACAGACTTAAACGAGAGAAAACCACTAGTGATGAAATGTGAAAGAATATCTCCTCCGGCCACAACCACTTTCTTGTATACTCCGCTTTCTATCAATCGTTTGGCTACAATTAGGGCTGATACTCCTGATATGCAGGCATTAGAGATAACCTGCGCCTGGTTGGCTGCATGAAAATGTTGAGAAATTCTTTCTGCCATGTTCCAAAGGTAGATCTTTTCGTCTATTGTGTCGGTTTGTCGACTTAAAAGATCGATGTTTCCTTTCGTTGTGGAGAGAATCAATCCGCAATCTTTCTCTTGCAGATTTATACCTGATTGCTCCAACACCTGAGTGATGGATAAAATGAACAGTTGCTCAAGGCAAGTATATTCTGTTATTTTGTATTGTAGGGCATATTTGCCTAATCTCTCCTTATCAATGGTGGCAGCTAATATAGAGTGATCTGCTATGCAACCCTCTTTTTGCAATGCAATGCCACTCCGGTAGTTTCGGATGGCGTCCAGATTCTCTTGAGTATTAAATCCTAAAGAGCTGATAATGGCATCTGCGGAGATGTATATGTCTAGATTATGTTCCATCTCTTTTTCCATGCCAAATAAAATGACGGGTTCACTAATTCCAATTCTTTCTTTAAATTTAGAAAGACCTGAATGGTACTACCTGTTGCCACTACGCTCTCATCGCTGGCCCGGTATAAAGTGTATTCGAACTTAATCTTGGCAGCATCGCATGCAATATAGCGTGTTTCTATAACAACTTCCTCTCCAAAGGATAAAGGTTGTTTGAACTGGCATGTTAAGTCGACAATTGGTACCATATAACCTTGTTCATAGATGCTCATGTAATCAAGCGCATAATGTTTTCCAAAAGATTCCCTGCCGTCTTCAAAATAGCGGACGTATTCGCCATGCCATACAATTAGCATGGAATCTATTTCACTGAAACGAACTTTTATTGTGGTACGATCTGTCAGTGCTGCTTGGTGTCGATCTGATTTACGCTTCATTTCTTTATTCCTTACTTAAAAATATCTTCATTCTACATTCGGCTATGACTTGGTTCTCTGAAGTAACTTGTGCTGCAACCAATGTGATGTCGAATACTTCTTGTACGACAGTTATCTTAGTAAAGAGTTCTTCTCCTATTTTCGGCAATCTATGGATTTGTAATTTATCTACCGATCCAATATATCCCAAAGGGATGACCTCTTCTTTTTGAGTATATAGATAGCCTATTCGTACGGCAGCCGATTGTGCAATATGTTCTATGATTCCCGATTCTTGAAGTTCATCGTCTTTACAAAAAAGATTAGCTGAAGTCACAGTCAGCCCGGTGTAAGAATCAGCCTCCTCTATGCCAAAGAACTTATCGACCATTACAATGGGAGAGCGTTGGGGAATCAACCGAAGTATGCCTTCGTGCTGAACGATTACTTCTCTTTTCATCTCAATTTGCATTGCAGGATGCTATGACCCAACCCTAAATCATCAAATGTTTCCTTTACTTCTAATCCCGCTTCCCGGATACAGCGTATCATATCATCGGAATGATACATTTTGCTATTGCCGTTTGCCATCGCTGTAAAATAAAGACTTATTTGGGCTAAGCAATAAGATGCTGTTTCAAATTTCTGGCGATCCCAGAATGTTTCCATAATGAAGAGACTGCTATTGCTATGCATCGATTGAGCAGCGCGTGTTAACAAGCTGGTCACTTCTTCTTCCGAAAAACAATCGAGAAACTGGCTCATCCAGATAACATCAAACCCTTTTGGAAAAGGTACAGACTTATCGAGTAGGTTTGCGCCATGGCCGTGTATGCGATCGGCTCCCGGTTTTCCTGTTGTTTGTTGTTTCATCATTTCCAATTGTTGAGGTAAGTCCATGATTGTAACTTCAACCTCTTTGCTGTAGTCTACGCATTTCATAGCCCATCTTCCTGTATTTCCTCCAACGTCCAGCAAGTTCTTAGGCTGGTCGTTGAATACAATGGTTAATGCTTGCTCGAAGGAACAATCTGAATAGTAATGATCAAAACCGAACCAACTCTTCTGAACGTTTTCGGGTAAGTTGGATAGTCCTTCATAAATAGTAGGCCATTCTCCAAAAACTTTTAATCCTTCTGGTCGTCCGTTTACCAATGCCTCTTCCAAATTATAAAGACCCAGATAGTTCACGTCGTGATTGAAGTCAATGTTTACTTGCGCCATTTTATCATTCAACAGAAACCATCCTGCTTTGGCTAGGATGTAAAGATCACCTTGAATAAGAATGGTTCCGATGGTTAGTGACGATTCGAGTAATACCTGTGCGGCATAGTGAGATAACTTTGTCTCTGTACTAATTTTATCTAAGGTTAATCCTTCTCTCCTCTCCGAAAGAAGACGGAATATTCCGAACTTTAACATCAGACGAGAAACTTGAAAAACGATAGGGCCAAAGGCTATCTCTTGTGCTAATCGCTGTGCCTGTAAGGCTGTCAGTTGCTCTTTTGTATATCGGTTTTGCAAAGATGGAGATAAATTCATCACAGTTAGGTGTTTTAGTTTGACGATTGCTTTTCGGCCTGTTTATTGTTTTTTGGCGCTTTCCAGAATGAATAATAGTTAAACCATTGTTCCGGATATTGTTTCACGATTTCTTCTAATGCATTCACATACTGTTCCAATAAAGCTTGCTCTGCGTTTTTCTCTTTGCTTCGTATTACTTTCTCTGCTAAAACGAAATGAAATCGATACGTTCGTTTCTTTTCTCTCATGGCAAAGTAAAAGACAACCGGAACATTCATGCGTGAAGCTAATAGAAATGGGCCGATGGGGAACGAAGCCTGTTTACCAAGGAACGAACAGGTCAGAAGCTTTTCTTTATTTAGGTAGCGATCACCCTGAAAGCATACATATTCTTTTTTCTGCAATGCTTCTGTTATTTGAAACACATGGGTCAGGTTATCTTCATTAACGGGAATCACTTTATAATCTTTCGTTGCGGAGCTTTCTTCCAACATCTTTTTGATTTTCTGGTGTTCGGCATCGTACATCACGATATTTATTTTCTTTCCATATTCATCGAAAAAGGGAGCTCCAATTTCCCAATTTCCCACGTGAGCACCTATCATAATAACTCCTTGATCGCTATTCAGAACATTCAGAAATTCAGGATAATGTTCAAACTGGAAGTGGTATTTGTCTACCAAGCCGCTACCTATCGCTACTTTATCAATTAATATTTGTCCCAGACTGTAATAGTTGCAAAGTAGCATCCTGACGGCTCGGGTTCGGCTATAATTTAATATATGGCGGGCATAAAACCATATATTCGCCGTTGCTTTAGGGGCGAAAGGTATAAAGTAGAGAACGATGAGGCTAAGGAAAGTATAGGCCGTGTTTATTCCCAGATACCTGATCAAGTAAATGAAAAACAGGTATCCGAATGCTCCTCCTCTGGTCTTTCCTTTCCAAGTTGACATTATTTCGCTTCTTTTTCTTTTATGTGAGCAATCACCAAATCGTAGAAATCTTGAAATGTTTTAATTTCGGTAAAGTCTTGTCCGGTTATGTTGAAACCGAAATTTTGTTCTACCAATACAACCATATCTACCAAATCCAAACTATCAAGTTCTAATGTTTGCATCAATAGTGCTTCGGGTTGAATGAGTTCTATATCTACCTCAAATTCTTCGGCCAATGTTGTTCTTATTTTCTCTATGATTTCTTCGTTAGTCATATTTTTATTCTATTAAAATTATAAATGCAGTTTCTTATGCTTTGAATTTACGTACAATCAATGTTGAGTTTGTTCCTCCAAATCCAAAAGAATTAGACAGAAAAGCGTCAAACTCTATATCCACTCTTTGTGCTGGTATGTTTAAAAGGGAGGAAGCTTCGTCGGGTTCTTCAAAATTGAGGTTGGGGGCAATGAAGTTGTTGTTCATCATTAGAGTAGAGTAAATCACTTCGCTGGCTCCTGCCATCCACATTTCGTGTCCTGTCATTGACTTGGTCGAAGTGACATAGGGTTTGTATCCGTTAAAGACTTCGCTTATAGCTTTAGCCTCGTTCAGATCGCCTACAGGAGTCGAAGTGGCGTGTGCATTGATGTATTTAATCTCTTCCAGTGAGATGCCGGCATCTTTTATTGCGTTTTGCAATGATTTTCTTGGTCCGTCAACATTAGGTACGGATATATGATCTCCGTTTGAAGAGAAACCATAGCCTGTTACTTCTGCGAGAATAGGCGCTCCTCTCTTGATTGCTGATTCGTAACTCTCCAGAACCAGGCTGGCTCCACCTCCACTGGGGACTAAGCCGTCTCGTTTTTTATCAAAGGGCTTTGATGCTTTGTGAGGATCTTCTTCCTGAGTAGAGAAAGCACTAAGTCCGTCAAAACTACCTACGGCATAGGGGTTTACTTCTTGTGCCCCTCCACATAAGATGCAATCCTGATAACCCAGTTTGATGAGCAGATACCCAATGCCGATGGCATGCGAACCACTGGCGCATGCTCCCGCAATGGTGAAGTTAATTCCTCTCAATTTGAAGATGACCGAAAGATTCATTGTTATGGTAGAGTTCATCGATTGAAAGATAGAGGCGGAACCCACCAGCGCTGTATTTTTCTTCTCCCTGATAATGTCTACTGCATTAATTACGGGAGATGTGCTACTATCGTTACCATATAAAATACCGACATCATTTTTTTCAAGAAAAGCTTCATCTATACCTGCGTTTTTGAAGGCTTCAACAGTAGCCATATAGGCATACTCTCCCTGCTCGGGTAGGCAGTGTCGCTTTCTGCGGTCTAGCATCTTTTTTAGATCAGGACGTTCCAGTATACCTGTGAGCGAAGAAAAATATCCCATTTCCTTACGCACCGGGTCAATTCCGATACCTGATTTACCGTTATATAGAGCGTCTTTCGCCTCGTCCAGATTCTTACCGATGCACGAATAGATTCCCATTCCTGTTATAACTACTCTTCTCATTCTTTCTTTTAAATTATATCGCGTTAGGTCTATAACCCTCCATTAATAGAAATGACTTCTCCTGTGATGTATGCTGCCTGCTCTGAAGCAAGGAAGCCAACTAAGTCGGCTACTTCTTCTGCTTTTCCAAAACGGCCCATAGGAACTACCTTTTTTAACTCGGATTCATCAAGATCATGCGTCATATCGGTACTAATGAAGCCAGGTGCAACAGCATTTACGGTGACGTTTTTTCTTGCAACCTCTTGTGACAAGGCTTTGGTGGCGGCAATGATTCCTCCTTTGGCAGCAGAATAGTTCACTTGTCCCGGCATTCCTTTAATGCCCGAAAGGGAGACTATATTAATGATTCGACCGTATTTTCGGATGAGCATATTTTTTAGTAATGATTGCGTAACGAAGAAGAATCCGTCTAATCCGGTATTAACCACATTGTGCCAATCATCTTCAGGCATCCATATCATGAGGTTATCTTTTCTGATGCCTGCATTGTTGACAAGAACTTCAATATATTCTCCCGAATGCCCGGCATTCCACCGATCCACTACTTGTTTAACTTCTGCTGAATCTGCGACATTAAATTTTAAAAGTTCCCCATCTGAACCCAGCTGACGAACTTTCTCTAACGTTGCCATTGCTTCGCTCTCATTGGACTGGTAGTTAATAAGGATATAGTATCCCATGCTCGATAGCTTGCAACAGATAGCTCGCCCGATGCCACGACTACCTCCGGTGACTAGTGCGTATTTCATTATTTCTTTAAGTAATTGATTGTTTTCTCTATTTGAGGATAGAGCACGGCATCTTCCTTGAATGCGGGGAAGAACGTACGGATCTCCTCGTATACTTTTCTGGAGCGCTCACTTAAGTTCTGTTTCATTTCGAGACAATCTACTGCTTGTACGATGCTCATGAACAGAATGGCCATTACCTGGTAAGAGTTTTCTATCACTGTTTTTGCTAGTAAGGCCGAGTTTGTACCCATACTTACAATGTCTTGATTGTCATTGTTGTTCGGGATGCTATGTACATACATTGGGTTTGAAAGTGTCTGACACTCGGCAGTCGTTGAAGTAGCTGTGAATTGTGCCGCTTGTAATCCGTAGTTTAACCCTAATACTCCCATGTTTAGAAAAGGAGGAAGTATGCCGTTGATGCGATCATGATACAGGTAGTTAATCTGCCGTTCGCTGAGCATCGTTAGTTTGGTGATTGCTATTTTTAGTTTATCCATCTCAAAGGAGACGTAATCTCCATGAAAGTTTCCTCCGTGGTAGATGTTTTGCGTTTCCGGATCGACAATAGGATTATCGCAAGCTGAATTTATTTCGTTCATCAGTACAGTCTCGGCAGAACTAAGCTCATCGTATATCGGACCAAGTATCTGTGGAGTGCAGCGAAGCGAATAGTAAGGCTGCACTTTGTGTTTAAAGATTTTCTCTTGATGGGGTTCCTGATTATATAATTCAGCCTCTCTTTGGCGCATACAATTGCTGCCTGAGGCCCATTCTCTCATAGCTTTGGCTATCTCTTGTTGCCCTTTGTGATGTTTGGCATCATTCAACGGTTGAGACATAAAGTCGTCATACGAAGAGGCAATCTCATTCATCATAACGGAAGCGGCAATGGACCAATGAAGTAGTTTTTGTGCGTAGATAAGATTAACGATTCCAATGCCGGTCATCACTGAGGTGCCATTGGTTACAGACAAGCCTTCACGGATGTGCATAGAGAATGGCTTTAGGTTGTTTTCTTTTAGCACAGCGACAGTTGCACGTCTTTCTCCCTGATATATCACTTCTCCTTCGCCGATAAGAGTAAGAGCGATGTGGGCTAGTTGAACCAAATCACCACTGGCTCCTACACTTCCATGTTCGGGAACGAGCGGGCAGATATTGTGGTTGATAAATTCAGTGAGAAGTAAGACTAATTCTTTGTGTACTCCCGATTTTCCCTGAAGAAAAGTATAGAGTCTGGCAATCATGGATGCTTTTACATAAAGTTCAGGCAATGGTTTCCCTGCTCCGGTAGAATGGCTTCTTATAATATTGTATTGCAATTCTGTCAGATGTTTATCTTCAATTCGGTATTGTGCCATTGGCCCAAATCCCGTGTTAATGCCATAGATAATCTTGTCGCTTACAAAAGATTGTAAGAAGTTGAAACTCTTTTCAACTTTCTGCATACTTTCGTCGGAAAGTATTAATTTTTCTTCTTCAAACAAAAGCCTATAGAGTGATTCTAAATTTATGGTTTCACTAGTGATCATTGACTGCTTCTTTAGAAACGTTCGTGTACTTAATTATTCCACAAAGATAGATAATTTATTTATATGTTGGCTGTTTGTATAGATGAAACTTCTTTTTGTTCATTGTATTGTAATGCTAATAGCCTTTGTAGATCGGGTATTGAACGTAATTTAGAATGTAGTTCTGATGCTTTATTATGTATGTGTATATTTGTTCATAATTGCTCTATGAGCGAATGCTCTGTGTTGCATGTTAGCGGTTGGTATTCTGCCGCCCCGTTAATTCTGTTGGAGTGTAGCCAAACTGCTTTTTAAATGCATATGAAAAATGTGATAGATTTTCAAATCCCACTTCGTAACAAACATCGATTGGTTTCTTTTTCTTTTCAATAAACTGGTAGTGAGCCAACTCCAACCGCTTTTTTGTGAGCCACCTTTGTGGCGTGGTGTCGAACGCTTTACCAAAATCTCGTTTGAAAGTTGTAAGGCTACGGCCCGTCAAATAGCTGAATTTTTCCAAAGGTAAGTTGAACATAAAGTTTTTCTCCATATAACTGACTAAATCAATTTTACCGGGTTCTTCAAAGTTTGACAAAACATCATCTATTCCTTTATCAATAGCCCTAAGAATACTTATTGCTTCTGTTATCTTCAGCGAAGCAATATTTTCGGGAAGATTCTTCATTTCAAAATATGGAATCAATGAAGAAATACAACTTTCCAATAAAGGGTGGTTGTTGTAGCAAAGGATTTTTTGCGACGACAAAGCTTTAGGCTTTACATCCAGATTTGCGTAAAAATCTCTTAGCCTCGCTGTGGACAAGTGCATCACCACCGTTTTGTGCGGTTGACCGTCTTTTGGATAATTAATAATCGTAGCCAATTGATTTCTCGGAATCAAAAAAATATCACCTTTCTTAAAAAGGTAAGTGGTATCAGCTTGTACGATCTTGGTTTCTCCAGAAATAAACCAAATTAACATATGGTGGTCGAACATGATATCCGATTTGAAAAACTTGTCCTCGAAACAGGAAAGTTTAATGTCGTCTGTTATATATTTTGCTTTATATTCCATGTCGATTTTCATACGTTTCATACAATTAATAAATATCAAACAATATACCAGTTAATTCTTCGCTCAATTTCCACAATCGTTTGGCATTGGCTTCGTCTAAAGAATACATTTTTACACCATTGGATATGGATGATCCCGTAACTAATTCTGCAATATCTCCATCTTCACAATATACGCCTCCGATAGTATTAAGCATACGGCTGGTGGCACACCAAACTGTGGTAGCTGCACCTTGTGGGATTGTTTTCAATGACATAGCTATTTCTGGCAACATATTGCCTTCTGCATCGCAAAATCCCATTTGTTGAAATAACTCCAAAGGAGCCTCTCTTCCTAATTCCGTTCCCCCTATAGAGCCCGGATGTACAGCATACGTTCTTACATTGAATGTTTTGCCTCGATTGTCTAATTCAAGTGAAAACAAATTGACCGCAGTTTTTGATTGCCCGTAACCTTGTAAAGTTGCATATTCCCTATTCCTAAAGTTGGGGTCGTCAAAATCGAATGGTGCGAACTGATGCCCTTGCGAGGATACATTAATAACTCTTGCACCATTGGCCTTTTTAAGCGCGGGCCATAGTCTAGCCGTAAGCTGAAACTGTGCTAAGTAATTTGTCGATAATTGTGATTCAATACCACGACTGTCTCTACGTAGCGGAACCCACATAATACCCGCATTGTTGACCAATAAATGAAGTGGTCTACCTGATGCTAAGAATTTTCTTGCAAACGCATCAATAGAATCAATATTCATTAAGTCCATTGTTTCCAATTCTACATTGATTGTATCTTGCAGGTTCTTCTTTGCCTTTTCTATATCTCTTGCGGGAACGATTACTGTCGCTCCTGCCGCCGCAAGCGTTTTGGTTGTTTCCAGCCCGATGCCTGTGTTGCCACCTGTTACGATTGCTATTTTCCCGGTAAGATCAATGCCTTTGATTACATCACTGGCTGTTGATGTGGCGTTAAATCCAGAGCCTATCGGTCTCTGCAACGCTCCTTGATAATTGTTCTGTTCCATTTTTATTAATTTTAATTTTGTTGGAACAAAAGTAGCTGGAATGTTTCTTGGTAGCTTTGTTCAATCGTCCGAAGTTACTTTGCTCAAAAGGCCGATTTGTCTCTGCTTATATCTATATTGTAATGAATAATATACGTGATTAATGCTTTGTATCTCTCAATTATGTCATGAACGTTTATAAACTTACGTTTTATTGTCATATATTTATTATTGTACATCTTATTCATTTTCCTTTAGCAAGTCTTTTAGCCGTTTTTTATTGCGGTAGCACGTTGCCTAATTCCGTTTCCGGCGGAGTTATGGTTTCGAATATCTCAAATAGTTCCTTTACTGATTCGGTGCGAAGCATCGCAATACGTGTTTCGCGGAAATTGGGAATGCCCTTAAATAAAGGAGTAGCGGCCAAATGGCGACGGATGTGAACGATGCCTCGTCGCTCGTCCAATCGAGCAACACTGCTCAGTACTTCTTCGCGGATCACTTGCATCTTCCACTCAAAGGAGAGGGCTGGGAGCTCTTCGCCTGTCTCTAGGTAGTGTTTCACCTCTTTAAATATCCATGGGCGACCGATGCTTCCACGACCGATCATTACGGCATCTACTCCGTAGCGGTCGAAACACTCCTTTACACGTTGGGGGGATGTTACATCGCCATTGCCAATGATGGGAATGTGCATGCGGGGATTGTTTTTCACCTCACCTATCAGATTCCAGTCCGCTTCGCCTGTATACATCTGGGCACGAGTGCGTCCGTGGATGCTTAGCGCAGCAATGCCACAGTCTTGTAGTTGCTCGGCTAGTTCTACTATAATCTTATTATCTGCATCCCAGCCAAGGCGGGTCTTAACCGTGACGGGGATTTTTACGGCTTCAACAACGGCACGTGTTATTTCCAACATCTTTGGCACGTTCTGCAACATACCTGAACCGGCTCCTTTACCTGCTACCTTCTTTACCGGACAGCCAAAATTGATGTCGAGAATGTTTGGATTGGCCTCTTCCACGATGCGGGCAGCATCTACCATTGCATCGGTTTCTCTTCCATATATCTGAATGGCAACGGGGCGTTCTTCGTCACAAATGGTGAGTTTTTCGGTTGTTTTGTTCACGTAACGTATCAGCGCATCGCTCGAGATAAACTCGGTATATACCATGTCGGCACCGAATTTCTTGCACATTAAGCGGAAGGCCGGGTCGGTCACGTCCTCCATTGGTGCGAGAAATACAGGTTGATTGCCTAATTCTATGTTTCCTATTTTCATAATCTACAGTTGTTTAGGTTACAAAAATACGGAAAAAAGCCTACCTTTGCGCAGTTAAGTTCTAAGTTTTGAGCAGCAGATGCTGCTTTGCCCTTTATCCAGGGAGGTAGCGGTAGGTGTTAAAAACTTCAGAACCGGTATTTAATTAATTATTCAAAATGATAAAAGACTTCGAAATAATGGCTCCTGTCGGTTCGCGGGAGTCTCTTGCCGCTGCTATTCAGGCAGGAGCAGACTCAATCTACTTTGGTATTGAAAATCTGAATATGCGTTCGCGCTCATCGAATACGTTTACCGTAGAAGACTTGCGTGAGATAGCCAAAACATGCGATGAACATGGAATGAAGAGTTACCTCACTGTCAACACAATTATCTATGATAATGACTTGACGTTGATGCGTACCATTGTTGATGCGGCTAAAGAAGCCGGCATTTCGGCTGTGATTGCTGCAGATGTGGCTGTGATGAACTATGCCCGTACGATAGGACAGGAGGTGCATCTCTCTACTCAGTTGAACATCTCGAATGTGGAGGCTTTGAAGTTCTATGCACTCTTCGCTGACGTGGTAGTACTTGCTCGTGAGCTTAGTCTCGATCAGGTGGCGGAAATCTATCAACAGATAAAAGAAGAGAATATCTGTGGGCCAAATGGCGAACTGATTCGTATTGAGATGTTTTGCCACGGGGCGCTTTGTATGGCGGTGTCGGGCAAATGTTATCTATCTCTGCACGAGATGAATAGTTCCGCGAATCGAGGTGCCTGTACGCAGGCATGCCGACGTGCATACACCGTGCGTGATAAGGACACGGGTGTGGAGTTGGACGTTGACAATCAGTACATCATGTCGCCTAAAGATTTGAAAACCATTCATTTCATGAACAAGATGATGGATGCAGGAGTGCGGGTGTTTAAGATAGAAGGACGTGCTCGCGGGCCGGAATATGTACGTACGGTGGTGAAGTGCTACAAAGAGGCTGTTGCGGCTTGTTTGGATGATACCTTCACTGATGAGAAAATTGCCGCATGGGACGAGCGACTGAAGACTGTCTTTAACCGTGGTTTCTGGGATGGATATTACATGGGACAGCGCTTGGGCGAGTGGAGTAAGAATTACGGTTCGGAAGCTACCGAAAAGAAAGTGTACGTGGGCAAAGGAATCCGTTATTTCAGTAATATTGGCGTGGCGGAGTTTCTTGTGGAAGCTACCGATGTGAAGGTAGGTGATAAGTTGCTGATAACCGGTCCTACTACTGGTGCTGTGTTTACTACGCTGGAGGAAGCCCGTGTCGATTTGAAACCTGTGGACGTAGTAAAACAGGGCGAACACTTTTCATTCAAGCTTGCCGATAAGATTCGTCCCAGCGATAAGTTATTCAAACTGGTTTCTACTGAGGAACTGAAAGCTGCCAAAAAGAAAAGGAATACATTATAATAGATCTCATATATCATGGATAAATACATTTATGAATTAACCCTGAAAGTGCGTGATTATGAATGCGACTTGCAGGGGATAGTCAATAATGCTAATTATCAGCATTATCTGGAGCATACGCGCCATGAATTTCTTACTTCAATAGGTGTAAGCTTTGCCGTCTTGCACGAGCAAGGAGTTGACCCGGTGGTGGCGCGTATCAACATCTCATTTAAAACTCCCCTAAAGAGTGGAGACGAGTTTATCTCCAAACTCTACCTCAAAAAGGAGGGTATTAAGTATGTGTTTTATCAGGATGTTTTTCGGAAGAGCGATAGTAAGGTGGTGGTTAAAGCCGCTGTAGAAACGGTATGCCTGGTCAACGGGCGTCTTACTCAGAGCGAACTTTTCGATCGTGTCTTTACTTCATATCTGGCGCAATGAGTGATGATGAATATATTTATAGCATAGCACTGACGCAAGTACCGGGTATTGGTCCGATATGGGGCCGAAACCTTATCAATGCTGTAGGAGACGCCGTTAGTGTTTTTAAACGACGGGCGGAACTACCACAATTAATGAAAGGGGCTACCATGCGTGTTGTTGAAGCCTTGGATTGTCCGGAGGCCTTGCAACGTGCGGAGAAAGAATATGAATTCGTAGTTAAGAATCATATTCAGTGCCTAACGATTAATGAGGAAACATACCCCGCTCGTATGCGTGAGTGTGATGATGCTCCCATTGTTCTTTTTTATAGGGGAAGTGCGGAACTCAATGCTTTGCGGACGATAAACATGGTAGGTACCCGAAATGCTACTGATTATGGGAAGCAGATTTGCCTTCGTTTCCTTAACGAGTTGAGAGAGCTGGTGCCGGACGTACTTGTTGTGAGCGGTTTGGCTTATGGTATTGATATTCATGCACATCGGGCGGCCTTGGCGAATAATATGCCTACTGTAGGTGTTTTAGCTCATGGGCTCGACCGCATTTACCCTTCCGTGCACAGAAAAACAGCGGTTGATATGTTAGCCAATGGTGGATTACTTACGGAGTTTCTCACGGAAACGAATCCTGATAAGCATAATTTTGTGAGTCGCAACCGTATTGTGGCAGGTATTTCTGATGCTACTATTGTGGTGGAATCTGCGGTAAAAGGTGGATCACTTATTACTGCGGATATTGCGGAAAGTTATCACCGGGATTGTTTTGCTTTTCCCGGCCGGGTGAACGATGAGTATTCGAAAGGGTGCAATCAGTTGATTCGAGATAATAAAGCAACGCTCATTCAGTCGGCTGAAGATTTTGTGCGTGCGATGTGTTGGGACGCAGAGTCGCAATCAAAGAAGAGCGAAGGTGTTCAACGAGTTCTTTTTCCTGATCTGAGTGATGAAGAGCAAGCGATTGTCTCTATCTTAGAGAAGGGAGATCAGCAAATAAATACTTTGGTGGTAGCTACTAATATTCCGGTGCACAAGATAAATACTCTTTTGTTTGAACTTGAAATGAAAGGCGTTGTGCGTGTGCTGGCAGGAGGTATGTATCAACTACTTGGGTAAGGGGCAAAAAAAAGGAGTCACGCCTGACTCCAACCTTTGTTAACCTTAAATCTAATACTATGAAAAACAC
>DBTL01000137.1:0-65699 GCA_002307035.1 Bacteroides sp. UBA1317 | reverse complement strand
CTATGAAAAACACACTGCAAATATAAGGGCTCTTGCCCATCCCTCCAAATAATCGCATCTTGTTCTCTACTCTTTTAATCTTATTTCACGAAAATTCAGTGTTTTCGTGCACGATATGTCTTTTTGACTTATTATCGTTAATAATACTTTCATATAGTCATACTTGATGCTTTTGAATTTGTTTACTCGTTAGTTGGGGAATAAATAAAAAATCCTCTGCCGTTTCCGGTAGAGGATTTTTCTATGAATGTGTTTAAATCAGCTTTTAGTCTTTCAACTTAGCAACGATAAAGTCACGATTCAAACGAGCAATGTTGCTGATTGAAATATTCTTTGGACACTCAGCCTCACAAGCACGTGTGTTGGTGCAGTTACCAAAGCCCAATTCGTCCATTTTTGAAACCATTGCTCTAGCACGACGTGCAGCTTCTATCTTTCCTTGTGGAAGAAGTGATAGTTGGCTTACTTTGGCAGAAACAAACAGCATGGCAGATCCGTTCTTGCAAGCAGCGACACAAGCACCGCAGCCAATACATGAAGCTGAATCCATTGCTTCGTCGGCAATTTCCTTCGAAATAAGGATAGCGTTGGCATCTTGAGGAGCACCGGTATTGATGTTAACGTATCCACCTGCCTGTATGATCTTATCAAAAGCAGTACGATCTACCATCAGGTCGCGGATGACCGGGAAGCCGGCAGAACGCCAAGGTTCTACAGTGATCGTGTCACCATCATTGAAACGGCGCATATACATCTGGCAAGTAGTTGCACCTGTTGCCGGTCCGTGAGGATGTCCATTGATGTAGAGAGAGCACATGCCGCAGATACCCTCGCGGCAGTCATGATCGAATACAATTGGTTCTTTCCCTTCGTTGATTAGATCTTCGTTCAGGATGTCGAGCATTTCAAGAAATGAAGTATCTCCGGAAATGTCTTTCATTGGGTATGTTTCAAAGGCACCTTTTGCTTTAGGGCCTTTTTGGCGCCATACTTTAAGCGTGAATGATATATTTTTTTCCATTGTCTATTATGCTTTATAGTTACGGGTTTGTACCTTCACAAACTGATAATTCAAATCTTCCTTAATCAATTCCGGTTCAGAATCTTCGCCTTTATATTTCCAGCAAGCTACATAAGAGAAGTTTGCATCATCACGGAGAGCTTCGCCTTCCGGAGTTTGATATTCTTCGCGGAAGTGACCACCGCAAGATTCTTCACGATTCAGCCCGTCAACAGCCATCAACATACCTACTTCAATGAAGTCTGCTAAGCGAAGTGCTTTTTCCAGTTCTACGTTCAGTTCGTTTACATCTCCCGGAATGCGTACATTTGCCCAGAAGTCTTTCTTCACTTCTTTAATGCCATCAATTGCTTTTTGCAAAGACTCTTTTGTGCGAGCCATACCTACAAAGTCCCACATGATGTGGCCTAGTTTCTTATGAATAGAGTCAACTGAATGTTTGCCATTAACTGCCTTGATCTTGTTGATCTTCTCGGTAACAGCTTTCTCTGTTTCTACAAACTCAGGTAGATCAGTAGAGAAGCGAGGAACTTGGATTTGGTCTGCAAGGTAATTTTGAATAGTGTAAGGCAATACGAAATAACCATCGGCCAAACCCTGCATCAAAGCAGAAGCACCTAAACGGTTGGCACCGTGATCAGAGAAATTACATTCGCCAATAGCAAATAAACCGGGAACGGAAGTCATCAATTCGTAGTCAACCCAGATGCCACCCATTGTGTAGTGGATAGCGGGGAAGATCATCATTGGTGATTTATAAGGGTTTTCGTCAGTGATCTCTTCGTACATATCGAACAAGTTACCGTAACGAGCACGAACAACATCTTCGCCCAAACGATCAATAGCATATTTAAAATCCAGGAATACAGCTAAACCTGTGTTGTTTACGCCGAAGCCTGCATCACAGCGTTCTTTAGCTGCGCGAGATGCAACGTCGCGAGGTACAAGGTTACCAAATGCGGGGTAACGACGTTCCAAGTAGAAGTCACGATCTTCATCCGGTACGTCTGTCGCTTTTTTCGTTCCAGCTTGAATAGCTTTGGCATCTTCTAGTTTTTTGGGAACCCAAATGCGACCATCGTTACGAAGTGATTCAGACATCAGAGTTAATTTAGATTGCTTATCACCGTGAACAGGGATACAAGTGGGGTGAATCTGTGCGTAGCAAGGGTTAGCGAAATAAGCACCTTTCTTATAACATTGAATAGTTACGGATGCGTTAGAACCCATTGCATTAGTTGAAAGGAAGAATGCATTGCCATAACCACCTGTGCCGATAACTACTGCATGGGCGGCAAAGCGCTCGATCTCTCCGGTAACCAGATTGCGGGTAATAATACCACGAGCACGACCGTCAATAACAACAAGGTCGAGCATTTCGTAGCGGGTGTAGAGTTTTACGTTTCCTTTGTGTACTTGGCGGCTGAGTGCAGAGTAGGCACCTAGCAGTAATTGTTGCCCTGTCTGTCCTTTGGCGTAGAATGTACGAGATACTTGAGCACCACCGAAAGAGCGGTTGTCAAGCGTGCCACCGTAGTCGCGGGCAAAAGGAACACCTTGTGCCACACATTGGTCGATGATGGCATTGGACACTTCAGCCAAACGGTATACATTGGCTTCACGTGCGCGGTAGTCACCGCCTTTTATCGTGTCATAGAATAAACGGTATACAGAGTCACCATCATTCTGATAATTCTTAGCAGCGTTGATGCCACCTTGTGCTGCAATAGAGTGAGCACGGCGAGGAGAATCTTGGATGCAGAAGTTAAATACTTTGAATCCCATTTCACCTAGTGAAGCGGCAGCAGAGGCACCCGCTAAGCCGGTACCTACGACGATGATGTCGAGACGGCGTTTATTGGCGGGGTTTACAAGTTTCTGATGAGCTTTATAGTTACTCCATTTCTCAGCCAATTGGCCTTCAGGAATCTTTGAATCTATCTTAGTCATAATGCTTTAACAATTTAATGAATTACAATTTTCTATTACTAACAAGCTCCGCACATCAACGACTTAACGAAGAATACGATAACTACCAGAGCGAAACCGCCAACAATAACTGTTGAATAGATGTTGGAAATAAGCCTCCAGCGTTCGAACCAGATTTTGTTGTTCCAGCCTATTGTTTGTAATGAACTCCAGAACCCGTGAGTGAGATGAAACCAAAGAGCTCCTAACCAAACGAGGTAAAGAGCCACCAATACCGGATTACTGAATGTTTCTTTGATTAGGGCTGCACCATCGTGAGGGTCAACATAAGGAAGTACACCCGTAAGTTCATTAAATTGCATTTTGTACCAGAAATTAGCAAAGTGTAGTCCCAATCCGGCGAAAATGATAATACCAAGAACAAGCATGTTTTGTGAAGCCCATTCTACAGATTTAGGTTTCTCAACTACAGCATAGCGTTCGCTTCCACGTGCTTTCCGATTCTGTATTGTTAGCCAAAAGGCATAAACAATGTGGATTACGAATAGGGCAGCCAATCCTGTTGTAGCGACTAAAGCATACCAATTTGCTCCCAAGAACTCACAAACCACATTGTAAGCATCTCCACTGATGATTGCAACAAGATTCATCGCCATGTGAAACGTTAGAAATAGGATAAGGGCAAGTCCTGTAATGCTCATCACCACTTTCCTTCCTACAGATGAATTACTTAACCACATAAATGATCGATTTTAAATTATTTAATTATTAGAACTATAATTTTATTATGCCTGTCTTTATTATTACGCAAAAGTACGGGAAATACCTTGATTAAGCAAACAATTAAAGAAATAATTCCTTAATGAGATTGGGATAAGAAGCGCTTAAAGCGGGGGGGTGTTGTGTTTGAATGGAGGAATGTGAATGTTGTCATTGACTACTTTTATCGCTCTTCTTTTTGCAACTTTATTTCTATTATTTCTCCTTGGGCTGCTCGTGAGCGAAGCTCACGTGGGGAATATCCAAAGGATGATTTGCAGAAATGTGCAAAATGCGACAGAGTATCAAATCCGTAGCGACTACTGATTTCGCCAATCTTTTGTTTTGTGCTTTGCAGATCATCTAATATGGCTTTTCGCTTTTTACTCAGCATCCATTCGTATACCGGCTCCCCATACATATTCTTAAAAAGGCGACGAAAGGTGGTGGTACTGTACCCTCCTAAATGAGCAAATTCTTCCACGTTCTTTACTTTACTATAATTTTGCATGACGAAGTAGTGGAAGTTTTCGGTGTATCGGCTTATAGGGTAGAAAAATGCACTTAGCTGAGGGAGAGGATAATAGCACGTTATGATATAAATGAGCTCCTGGCATTTGATTTCAATAAACTTTCCGCATGACTGCTCTTCTAAGTAATCGAACATGTCTCGCAAGAAGTTTGATAAGCGGGGAATTGCAGTGAGTGGAGTATAAGTTATAGGAGCTTCAGAATCTCCAATTATCTCTTGATAACGCTCTTCGCAAATTAGAGGGAGTTGGTTAAACCAATAAAGGAGGTATTCTACGTCTGTGAGGGCTAGTAGTTCTAATTTAGAATTAATGGCCTGTAGAATGAATTCTCCTTCCCGAAGCGTAGTACCCGGATATTCTTCACTATTGATCAATAGTTGACCTTTTAATATAAAGAGCATGCAGTTTTGGGTACACTTATCTTGTGGGAGGTGATGCCCTTTAGCGAAGCTCTGACGGATTAAACTCTCATCGGAGGCTTTAGGGCATTTGGAACAATCATTTAGCCTTTTGCAAAGGTTTTCTTTTGTCATGAACTAGGATCGGTTTTTCTAATTGAAAACAAAGATATATTTTTTGATGATATAGATTTACTAATTTAGCATATCTTTGCAAAAACAACTAAATAGCAGAGATAATGAAAGCTTTTTTTGTAATACTATTCTTAATAATATCGGTTGCTGATATCTATGGACAGAACTGGGATATTAATACATTACATAGTATAAATAATATTAATGGGAAATTTGTTCGAAATTATAGTAAGACGCTTTCAAAAACGACTCCTTACGTTGTAGTGGGAATTCCTACGGTGATGGCGTTTTATGCAGGAATAAGTAAAAATGAAGAATTGTTCGAAGATGCATTTTATATTGGAAGTAGTGTTGTTGAAGCCTTTGTAGTCACTTATGGTCTGAAGTCAATGGTGGGTAGAGAGCGTCCTTTTAAGCGCTATCCGAATAGGGTGGATGAGCAAGAAAGGCCAAGTGGTTCCTCTTTTCCTTCGGCTCACACAGCTTCTGCTTTTTCTCTGGCTACAGCTTTGAGCATTAAATACCCTAAATGGTATGTAATTGCACCATCCGCTGTCTGGGCATGTTCAGTGGGTTTTGCCAGAATGAATGAGGGAGTTCACTATCCTTCAGATGTTTTTGCCGGAGCTCTTATCGGAACCGGATGTACAGTGGCAAATGTATATATAAACAGGTGGCTCAAAAAGTGTCTGCTTCTGGAGAGGCGAAAGCAGATACTTTTTAATTATTAATTTCGAACGGCTTTCAAAATATTTTCATATTCATTTGAATTGAGAATCTCTGTAGCTCTAACAACACTTTTATTTGTGGTGTTAATGACTTGAAAGTATTCGCTCATATTCCATAGATCACGGGCAATCAAAGCTTTGAGTTGTGTTTTTATCAGAGGTAATGATTTGTTATACTGATCTTCTTCAAATTTGATTTTTTCTTTATCGGCAAGATCTGTCATCTCTTTCAAGATCTCGTCGCTTACTTCAAAATTTTTATTGAAAGTCTCAAATTTATCGTATTTTGCCAATAGCTGCTTCCTGTTGTTTTCAATAAACTTCATGGTAGTTTTCAAGATAACACCTTTTGCTGCTAAATTTTGGTGATAGTTTGTATATTGGGTTGTGTCAATAGGTACAAAATAGTCGGGCATAATACCTCCACCACCGTATACTGTTCGTTGCAGCTTCTTTGTTTTGCATTGCAGTGAATCAGGAAAATGGATACTATCTGCGCTTGTCATTTCACCACTATTATATCGATGGATCAAATCTTGATTATAAGCCTCAAATTCTTCTCCTTTTTTTTCGGTTTCGGATTTGTTTTCATCCATATTATACGGCTTTTGGATACAACGTCCTGCCGGTGTATAATACCGGGCTATGGTGAGACGGATCATTGAGCCGTCGGGCAGATCGATAGGGCGTTGCACCAGCCCTTTGCCAAATGAGCGACGTCCCACAACGATGCCTCTATCCCAATCCTGCACTGCGCCTGTTACAATCTCACTGGCTGAAGCCGAAAATTCATCAACAAGTACAATCAGGCGTCCTTTTCTGAAATCGCCTGTGCCTTTGGCGAAGAATTCGCTTCTTTGTGAATTCCTTCCCTCCGTATATACGATGAGTTCTTTTTGCTCGAGAAATTCATTGGCTAAGTCGATGGCTGCATTTAAGTATCCTCCACCGTTTCCTTGAAGGTCAAGGATCAGATCTTTCATTCCTTTTTTCTGTAGATCCTTCAATGATTTATTAAACTCTTCGGCTGTGGTAGCACCGAATCGGTTGATGCGAATATAACCAATCTTAGGTTGAATCATATAGGTCGCATCTAAACTGTAAATAGGAATTTTATCTCTTTTTACGGTAAATAATAAAGGCTCTTTGATTCCTCTCCTTACAATTGTTAGATTTACCTTTGAGTCTTTCGGCCCTCTTAAGCGGCTCATGATCTCTTCCGTACTCATCTTTACACCGGCTATGGCAGTGTCGTTAACTGCTACAATCCTATCACCAGCCAGAATCCCTATTTTCTCTGAAGGTCCGTTGCTCACTGGTTGGATAACAAATAGCGTATCTTCAACCATGTTGAATTGTACCCCGATGCCTTCAAAGTTGCCAACTAAAGGTTCATTCATCTTCTTTACCTCTTCGGCGTCCGAATAGGTGGAGTGCGGATCGAGTTGAGCCAGCATTTTGATAATAGCTTCTTCTACCAATTTGTTTTCATCTACTTTGTCTACATATAGATTGGTGATGGCAAATTGAGCCATTTGAAGTTTGCGTGAAGCTTCGGTTCCGTAGTTTTGTCCTAGGACATTAGAAACAGTTAGGCTGCTAAACGTTATGAATGCGAAGAGGAAAATTTTTATTAGCGTTGGGTTTAATAGCCCACTTTTCTTTTCTTTCATATTTATTGTTTTATAATTCCATTCCTTCAGGAATGAATTGACTAATATCTTTGTTATAGCTCAGAAGTTCGCGTACAATAGTAGAGCTAATGCAAGTCAGTTCGGGTTCGGTAAATAGGAGGATTGTTTCAATGTCTGCCAATTTACGATTAACGTCGGCAATCGTTTCTTCGTATTCGAAGTCTTTTACCGTACGAATGCCACGAATGATGAACTTCGCATCTACTTGTTGTGCGAAGTCGATTGTCAGACAGTCGTAAGAAAGTACTTTAATTCGTGGTTCGTTCTTGTAGAACTTCCGAACCATGTCCACGCGCTTTTCTATAGGGAAATAGGTGCTTTTATTTTCATTAATACCTATTCCTATGATAATTTCGTCCATAAAAGTCAGTGAACGAAGCACTACTGAGTTGTGTCCGATGGTGAAAGGATCGAATGTTCCAGGGAATATAGCTCTTTTCATGTTACGCAATATCTTCTTCTATAACCAGATTATCAATAATAAAGTTCTGTCTTTCCATGGTGTTCTTGCCCATGTAGAATTCAAGGAGTTCTTTTACCAAGTCATTTTTACGAAGTGAAACCTGCTCCAAACGGATGTCTTTGCCAATAAAGTGTCTAAATTCATCCGGAGAGATCTCTCCCAATCCTTTGAATCGGGTGATTTCCGGATTTGGTCCCAATTCGTCAATCGCTTTTATTCGTTCATCATCCGTATAGCAATACATTGTTTTTTTCTTGTTTCTAACACGGAATAAAGGTGTTTGCAGAATGTATACATGCCCTTTCTTTATCAAGTCCGGAAAGAACTGAAGAAAGAATGTTATTAATAACAGTCGGATGTGCATTCCGTCCACATCGGCATCAGTAGCAACAATTACTTTGTTGTAGCGAAGTGCTTCAATTCCATCTTCTATGTTCAGGGCTGCCTGAAGCAGATTAAACTCTTCGTTTTCATAAACGATTTTCTTTGTTAGCCCGTAAGAATTAAGTGGTTTACCTCGTAAGCTGAATACAGCTTGTGTATTTACATCCCGGCTTTTGGTGATTGAACCGCTGGCAGAATCACCCTCAGTGATAAAGATGCTCGATTCTTCAAGATCTTTCCCTTTACTGTCATTCAGATGAACCCGACAGTCGCGTAGCTTGCGGTTATGCAAATTTGCTTTTTTTGCTCGTTCGCGAGCAAGCTTCGTTACTCCGGCTATGGCCTTTCGTTCTTTTTCCGAATCCTGAATCTTTTGCAGCATGATATCGGACGTCTCGTGATTGATATGGAGGTAATTATCCAATTCTTTCTTCACGAAATCTCCAATAAATTTGCTAACGGACAGGCCATCAGGAGAGATATCTTTTGAACCCAGTTTTGTTTTTGTTTGCGATTCAAAAACCGGTTCTTCCACTTTGATGCTTACGGCTGCCACGATGCCGCTACGAATGTCGGCATAATCAAAGTTTTTAGAGAAGTACTCTTTGATGGTCTTACTCAACGCTTCACGGAAAGCGCTTAGGTGCGTTCCACCTTGTGTGGTGTGTTGCCCATTTACAAATGAATAATATTCCTCTCCGTATTGGTTACTGTGAGTTAAGACCAATTCTATGTCATCGCCTTTTAAATGGATGATGGGATAGAGTGGATCGGTAGTCATATTCTCATTCAGCAAGTCGACTAACCCGTTGCGTGAGTGAAAACGTTTTCCGTTGAAAATAATGCTTAGTCCTGAATTGAGGAATACATAGTTCTTTAGTAGTGGTTCAATGTATTCTCTTTGATATTGATAGTCTTTAAAGATGCTGTTGTCGGGGATAAATTCGGTTAATGTTCCGTTATCCTCCCTGGTAGTTACGATAGGAGATTCTTCGATAATATTTCCCTGATCATACTGTACGGCTTTCATTTCTCCATCTCGGAAGCTGCATATTTTGAAATAGCTTGATAAAGCATTTACTGCTTTAATACCCACTCCGTTCAAACCAACGGACTTCTTGAATGCTTTGGAATCATATTTTCCTCCGGTATTCATTTTGGAAGAAACATCGACTACTTTACCAAGCGGAATACCGCGGCCATGATCACGAACTGTCACTTTCCCCTCGGCTACGGTGACTTCAATCGTTTTGCCGTACCCCATCATATACTCGTCTATGGAGTTATCCATCGCTTCTTTGAGAAGGACATAGATGCCGTCATCCGAGTGTGAACCATCTCCTAACTTTCCAATATACATACCGGGGCGGCGACGGATGTGTTCTTTCCAGTCGAGTGTTCTGATATTATCCTCGGTATAAGAAACTTCTTGCTGCTTTTCTTCGTAAATTTCTTCCATAAATAAATACTGTACTCTTTGGCTTTACTGCCTTTCCGGCCTTTTAATTGATTTTCTTCACGAACGCACGTCGGCGTTTGTGTTGCTCTGTTTTAAAGTATTCCCATTGAGCTTGTACCTTTCCGTTTAGCTCAAGTTCAGGGTTGCTTTCCGCAAAGATAAAACCTAATTTCTTATAAATCGGAATTAAATCGGAAAATAACAGCGCGTTAATGCCTTTATTCTGATATTCAGGTTTGACCGCAACCAATAGTAAATCTAGCATTTTAGCTCTATTCTTCATGAATAGCGCTTTGAATAAATAATACCACCCGAAAGGAAGCATTCTGCCTTTCGCTTTCTGCAAAGCGATTGAAAGAGATGGCATAGAGATCCCAACGCAAATCAATCTATCCTCTTGGTCTGTAATTAAAGTGACCATGCGCAGATCGACGATCGGAAGATACATTTTTACGTATTGATTGATTTGTCCTTGCGAAAGGGGAGAATATCCGTATAGTGGACTATAGGCTTCATTCATAAGTTCAAAGATAGCCTGCCCATATTCTTCGGATAATTTCTTTGCAGAAGTGTATTTTTTAATTTTCAGATTGTATTTTCGTTGAACTAAATCGGATATGCGCTGATGCTTTTCCGGCACTGATTCCGGTATGTATATTTTGTATTCCATCCAGTCGGCATCTTTTACGTATCCAAGCTTCTCCATGTGTTGGGGGTAATAAGGATAATTATAGGTCGTTGCCATGGTGCTCAACTGATCGAATCCTTCAATAAGCATTCCTTCTGCATCAAAATCGGTAAAACCAAGTGGGCCTTGTATTGCTTCCATCCCTCTTTCCTTTCCCCATTCTTCTACTGCTTTTAGCAATGCCGATGACACCTCTATGTCATCAATAAAATCTATCCAGCCAAAACGGACCTCTTTCTTATTCCAGATGCTATTCGCCTTTTTGTTTATGATGGCTGCTGTGCGTCCTACTAACTGCCCATCTTTGTAGGCTAGAAAATAATCTGCCTCACAGAACTTGAATGCTGCGTTCTTTTTCTTGTTGAACGTGTTCAGCATGTCATCATAAAGATCGGGAACGGAATAAGGGTTGGTTTTGTAAAGTTCGTAGTTGAGTCGGATAAATTTCTTAAGATCGTTTTTATTTGATACTTTTTTTATGATTATAGCCATAATTGTATTTATTATTGGTGGGGGTGTAAAGCTCTACTTTTTTTTATTAGGCCATATAGATAAGTGCAGCGGTGTAGGCTATATAGCATAAAATAAGAATACTTCCTTCTATTCGTGTGATGGTACGCTTTGCGAAAAAGAGGCCGAACAACCACAATAAAATGCCCGATGCAACTAGCGTTAATAAGTCGAAATTGGTAATGCCGCTTAAATGGAGCGGGGTGGTGGTAGCACTGCATCCCAATACAAAAAAGATATTGAAGAGGTTACTACCAATGACATTACCAATAGCGATCTCGGGGTTTTTTTTCAGAGCCGCAACAATTGATGTGGCTAACTCAGGTAAGGAAGTTCCTCCTGCAACCAATGTTAAGCCTATGATCGATTCACTTACACCCAATCCTCGTGCAATGCCACTGGCACCTTCCACAAACCATTGTCCGCCAAAGATGAGTGCGCACAATCCGCCAATAATGTAGAGTGTCGATTTGAATATGGGCATTTGCTTAATCTCTTCTTCTTCGTTGCTACTCTCTGTGCGGTTGTTTGAGACGATGGCAAAGGTATATCCCAAGAAGATGATAAAGAAGCAAAGCATAATCAAACCGTCTGTAATGCTGAGAACATTATCTTCACTTTTATCGAAGAAGATATCGTTGGCGCATATCAGTAAGACAATTGACGAGAGGATGCATAGTGGTATTTCTTTGCGTAGTGTGCTACGAGTAATCACGATTGGTGCAAATAGGGCTGTGCACCCTACTATCATCAATGTGTTGAATATATTGCTACCAACGACATTACCGATGGCAATATCCGCACTACCTTTCAGGGCAGAAGAAACACTCACTGCAAGCTCAGGAGTTGAAGTGCCAAAGGCCACAATGGTCAATCCTATAACAATAGAAGGTATTTTAAATCGTTTGGCGATGGAAGCTGCACCGTCTGTCAATCCACTGGCTCCCAAAAGGATGAGGAGCAAACCTCCAATGAGAAGTAGTATGTTCATAGATTCTTTATATTTTGTGTGCAAATATAATGCTTACAAATCGAAATTTCCTCAATTTCGTTCAACAATTGGGTATTCGGATCTTTATTTGGTATTAATGGACTGTCTTTTATCCGATAAAACTTGGGGGCGTATCGCCGGAATTTAAGAGGCGGTCTTGTTCATGCAACATAACTTGGCTTCTGTAGTCACACATTGGCAATCCATTTCACAGACTAAGAGGTGGCCTGTATCTATGTGCTAAACTTAATGTCTGGCTAAAGTTAGCTATTGCATTTGTCTATCATTTTAGATTTGATACGACAAAAGTAGCTCTAACTAACCCTTCATTTGTTGCACGGAATACAGCATTGATTGTAAATTTTGCAGAAGATCTGTTTTTCTGTCTTTATATTTAGATTTTTTGGAGGAAAGGTTTTGATTTGCTGGCTAACTGATGTTAGCGCAACACATTTTTGTACACAGTTGGAGAAATTTTATATTGTTTTTTAAAAGCCTTGTTTAGTGATAGTTCTGAGCTATACCCAACTTTTTCAGCTATATCAGCTAAAGTGTAGGAGGTTGTTATTAATAGATGAGCTGCCTTGTACATTCGCCATTTCGTCAAATAATTTAATGGCCCTTCATTCATCAGTTTTTTGAACTGTGCTGCAAATGAGGCTCTTGACATTCCTGCGGTTCTGGACATCATCTCAACGGTCCATTTTTTAGATATGTCTTCATGAATAGATTCAACGGCAAGGCTTATCTTTGGATCTTTTAAAGCATTCAACCAATGAATTTGTTCTCCTGACTTGTCAAAATGTGCTCTAATAATCAGGATAATGATAATTTCCCCGAGGCGCTTCATGATTTGTTTCGCTCCTGACAGGGCTGTATTCGCTTCTGATTGCAGCATATTCACCGCTGAGATAATTTGCGGGTAACTGTTGTCGAATTCATTTAAGCAGAGTATTTGTGGAATTACATTGTAAAATAAAGATTTCGGAGGTAATCCAAACTTGAACCATCCACACAGTATTTCTACCTTATTTTCATCGCCTTCTATATGGATATTTTCAAAAATAGAGTCTGAGTTGATAGAGTCTCTGAACAATCTGTCCTGATTGTATTCTTCACTTCCGATCCAGTAATTTACATGTGGTCCGATGAAGAAAAAATCGCCAGCATTGAAAGTATAACTGGCCTGAGTGTCTATTTGCACGCTACCTGAGCCATGCGCTATCAGAGCAAAGTAAGCTCGCTCGCACCCTTTTCCTCCAATGCCCCATTTTTTCTTACCGGAATATATTTTTGATTGAATAACACTACCAATCAAGATTGTCGACAGAATATCATTGAGAAGATCCATAAAAATTAGACGTTTGAACAGTTTAAAAAGATGATCAGATTAATTGCACAAATTATTTTCCTATAACTTTGCCTGACAAATATAATATAAATTAAATACGCAATGGGTAAAAAGGTAGCTTTAATCACAGGAGGGACCTCTGGTATTGGTTTCGCAATAGCTGAGAAGTTTGCACAGCAGGGAATTAATATCATCATCATTTCTTCAAGCTATGAAAGTCTTGACTTGGCAGCCATAAGGCTTTCAATTTATGATGTCGAAGTGACCAAAATAGATGGAAATCTTTCGGATGATATAAATATCCCAGATATAATAAAAAGAGTATTGGCATCCACCGATAGATTGGACTTTTTTGTCAATAATGCAGGACTGGCTAGATTTGCTTCGATTGAGAACTATAAGCCTGAAGATTTTGATGCTCTGTTTGATTTCAATGTCAAAGTGCCATTCTTATTAATACAGGCTTTTGTTCCTTTGTTAAAAAGAAGTAAAGGCTCCATCGTAAACATCTCTACTTACTGGGCGCATAAAATGATTAAGGGAAGACATTCTTCTTTGTATTCTGCAAGTAGAGGAGCGATGGTATCTATGATAAAAGCTTTAGCAAATGAACTTAGTGCAGACGGTATTCGTATCAATGCTGTTGCTCCGGGGTCAACTCAAACAGAAACTTTTATAAATTGGAAATCTTCACTATCGGATGACGCATTAGATGAGTTTGAAAAGGAAATAAAAAATAGTTATCCAATTGCTCGTTTGGGTAAACCGGATGAGATTGCCAATGCTGTGTTTTTTCTACTATCTGATCAGGCCAATTGGATAACAGGTCAGATTTTAAATGTTGACGGAGGTTTTACCATCCGATAAAAAAAAGTAATAATTGTCGGAGATATTATCGTTTGTCTTTTGAGGAGCCAGAACACTAAAAGAAATATTCATTGCAAAAAAAGTTCGGCAATGTATGTACTATATTTTCCACTTTTGTGAAACTATTATCATATCTATTGCTATGAGCTTGTTGGCAGATAGATATAAAAATTGCAATCACCAATATAATAGATCTCTTCATGTAAGTTATGTACCTAGCTTTTGTATATAATATCGACATATCCAGTTGCATCATTTTTAAGGTGTATTGCAGGTTAACGGCGGCAATATATATAAAATATTTTATATAACAAATAGCGTAAGATAAAATATTTTCTTCGTAAGATATTAATACGGTTCTTTATCTCGTGAAGAGTAGTTGCCAATGGCGCATGCTTCCGATGTAATTTGCTCCATAGATTACTATATTCTTCTTCATTCTTTAGAAAACAGTTCCTTTAGCTATAAAAAGTAGCTATTAAGATACGAAAACATCCCCATGTTATAATATTCGACATGGGGATGTTGTTGCATACAACATGGGGATGTTCTATATATGTTTTATTGCTTATAACAATTGATATCTTGATGCATCCATTGCCAAACGTCACAAGAATGCAGCCATCTCCTGCTATTATTATAATGGAAAAAGGGCACTGCTTTCATCGCGAAAGTGTGCCCTATGTGTCGTGAGTTATTTTAAGAGTAGAATTTATTTTTTTCTTGTAACGGTATAAAGTATGTTTCCTTTCTTATCAATCATACGCAAATCAAGCTCTGTTTTACTTGCTGAGCAGATAGAAAATCCGGGTTCGGGGCTACAAAAGAGTGTTCCTTCTATCGGAGTTACTTTGCGAGCCAGTGAGCCGGCAGAGTTTACTACATAGTCTATGGAACTTCCTTTCATCCGGATGTGTTGGAAATTATGGATATGACCGCAAACATACATGTCTACTTTATGCTTGCGTAAGATGGGATCAAGACGTGCTTGCATATCTGCTCTTTCCGAGCTATCTTTGGCTGTTTGGGCATAGATGGGATGATGTCCGGCAACAATTATCCAGTCTTCTTTGGCCACTGTCAACACAGAATCAATCCATGCCAATTGTTTCTTCATGTCTTGTTTGCAAGCGTCAGGATAGGTTTCGCTTTCGTTGCGGTATTTGTCTATCAACGGGGCGGTATCTATCCATACAATGCGCACGGTAGTTCCTTCTTCGCTGAAGGCTTTCGTGTAGTATCGGGCAGGCATGTTCCAACGGCGGCTAACTTTGCTGTAATCGAGTACCGCTTGCGTATTTCCCCGGTATTCATGATTACCCAGAATAGGGTACCAGTTTATCATCAATTCGGGATGGCTGTAGATGAGTTCGTAGTTGGTCATCCATAATGGATCATTTACACTGCGTACTCCCTCAAAGTGGTGAATATCTCCTGTTGCTAACACGAACTCGGGACCTACTTCTTCGCCCATGGTTCCCATCAGTTCGGCTATGGGCTTTTGATCGTAATACCCGTTGCGCCCCAGGTCGTTAGCTATATAGAAATTAAATTTATCATTGAATATCGAATAGTCGCTTATTTGAGCTTTGGCTGTGGTAAATACCAGAACCAGAAGAAATAAGATGAGACTTCTTTGCTTCATATTTTCCTTTTATTTAGAAGTTAATTTTAAATCCGGCATTTACTTTTATACCGTAATATTCTACCTGTGCGGTGCGATCTTTTGTTCCTTGATAGTAACGTAACGGTTGGTTAAGCAAATTGTTCGCTTCAGCATAGAAGGTGTAGTGTTTGGCAAAGGTGTAGCTTGCATTCACGTCCATGTAGTTGACTGCATCATAGTAGCGGTCGTAAAATTTCTCTGTCCCCATTTCGTCAATGAATGAAGAGGCATGATTGTATGATAAGCGAACGTTAAGACCTTTGCGCTCATAGTAAAGTGATGCATTGGCGGTATGCTCGGGAGATCCCGGTAGTCTTAATCCTTTTTCATTCTCGCGTCCCTCGAAGTTGAAGTCGTTTACGCGGGTATATGTATAGGTATAGTTACCATAGAATCCGAAACTCTTCAAAGCAGGGGCAATGAAGCCAAAGTCGCGTTGAAAACCAAGTTCTACTCCTAGTAGATTGGCATTTCCTGCATTCTTAGGTTGAGAAAACGTGGTGTATGTTGTTCCGTTATACTCATAGTCGTTCAGGGTTTGGTCTACGATGAAGTCGTTTATTCTTTTGTAGAACACGCCTGCGGTAGCCAGACCAATGCTCTTAAAGTAGTAATCGGCGCTTAGGTCGAGATTGTAAGAGATGGTCGGTTTTAGATTTGGATTACCCATTGTTATTTCGTTATCCTCGTTGATGTTTACATTAGGAACCAACGCAGAGTATTTAGGACGTGAGATGGTATTGGTAAATGATGCACGGATTTTGAGGTCTTCGCCGGCACTATATTTCATCAACAATGAAGGTAATACATTCAGATAGCTATCTTTTGATTCGGCTGTTTTGGTTGTGACATCCTCGGTGGCATCATAGTCACGACCGGTATATTCCAATCGGGTGTTTTCTAATCTAAGTCCTGCCATGAGTGCCCATTTCTTTCCGATATTTTGGTCGAAGCGGAAATAACCTGCTGTCACTGTTTCTTGTGCTTCGTAGCTTGCGGCTATTTCTTCTTGGTTTTGTTCTTTTTCGAAAAGACTGCTGTTGTTCAGATCGAGCCCGCCTACATATTCTTTGCTGATAAAGCTCCCTGCTTTATATTTATCTCCTGCCATAAATCCGTCACGGTTTTGGGCAACTGTGTTACTCAAACTGGCACTATTGAATCCGTCTTCATCCAGCGGAGTATATTCGTAATAGTCTTTCACCTTATCCTTATTTTTATCGACTATCTTTCCACCGAATTTCAGTTTGTTACTATATTTTCCTTTGCTCATAGGCAATTCGAAATTCAATGAGAATTTCAGATCTTTTTCTTGAATGTCTTCTTGCTCTTCGGTCAGTTCTTTCAAACTGAATTTGTCGCTCAGCGTTGTGGTATAACCGCTTTGAGGTGTATAGAAAGGCTTGCGTTCATCGCTCAAGTCTGGTGTGAATTTCTGTTTCTTAAGTACATAATCGATGTATCGCTCGTTGGGTCTTTCTTCGCTTGCCTTAGCATAAGATGCATTCCAGTCCATACTTAATTTGCCGAATAAATGCTCGCCGCCCAGTGTGAAGTCCATGGTGCGTTGACGTTCTAAGCGCGCATTTTTGTTATCCGGTGTGCCGGCTTTTGTTTGTATACGCACACTTGCCTGGTTGGTAATTCCGTCTTCATTCAAATCTTTCAGTGTTATTCGATACCGATTTTCCCAGTCGTTACGGTTGTTGAATATACCTTTGAAGAAGAATTTGTGGTTGGCATTTGCGTCCCAATTAAGTGCAGCAGAGTAACTTTGGCGTTCGCGCGTTACATAATATTGTCGAATCTGATAGTCTGTAAGATACAATTCTCCTTCATCCGTTTTCTCCCATAAGAACTCGGTATTGTCCGATCCGGAAGGAGCGTTTTGGTAAGAAGTTGAAAGAATGATGCCCAGTTTATCGTTAAAGAATTTGTCGCCGTAAGTAAAGCCCAAATTCAACTGTGCTTTATCGCTTACCCAGTTCCAACCCGAACCTGCAGTTGCTGTAAGGATACGTTTATAGGGTGAGTTTTTGGTTATCAGATTGATGGAACCGCCAATGGCATCGGCTTCCATATCCGGGGTAATCACTTTGTTTACTTCGATGGTTTGTATCATGTCAGCCGGAATAAGGTCTAACTGAACGTTACGCGTGTCGCCTTCAGCCGAAGGAATTCGATTACCATTGATGGTAACAGAGCTTAGATCCGCTGACGTGCCGCGCACTTGTCCGAAACGCGCTTCACCCTGATCATATTGTACATTGATGCCTGATATACGTTTGAGTGCATCACCTATGTTAGAGTCCGGGAATCTTCCTACTTGATCGGCTGAAACAATATTTGTGATGCCGAGATTACTCTTTTGCACGTTGATGGCACGGTTTTGCCCTTGCAATGAGCCGCCCACTACCACTTCCTGTAGTTCTACGCCTTCATTAAGTATCACGTCTTTTTCCAAAGTTTTTCCTTCAGGGATAGTGATGCTCATTATTACGGGGTCGTATCCTACATAGCTCACCTTAATAGTATATGTGCCCGGATTTAAGTTTGAAAAAGTGTAGAATCCATTAATGTCACTGGTTACTCCCGTGTGTAGTTTGTCGATATAGATAGACGCTCCCGGCAAAAATTGCTTTGAACTATCTACTATGCGACCGCGAACGGTTCCCTGCTTGTTAGCGTTGACATTTACCTTTTCATCTGCAAAAGAGATGTTGGTTATGCTCGAAAATAAGAGAATGAATGATACTAGTCTGACTATTCGTTTCATATTTTTATCGTGCGTTAATAATTTATAGCAAAAGTAGTCGCTTGGAGTTGCGACGGTTTTACAAATAAGCTAACGTTATGTGACAAATATAATACGATTGCGTTACTGTACTATTCTTTCATACATTTCACTAATATTTTCTTTTCATTATTTAATGTAGTAGCAAACAGATAGACCTCTCCCCCATCTCCCAGCTTGGTGCGTTTTCGCAGCTCGGCCACTGATGCCGGAAAGTTACGTACGCTGATATTGGCTTTCTTTACCCCTTCCAATGATTTCTTTATTTCATTCTTGTTGAAGGAACACGTACCTGTGATGCGGAAAGCACGCCCGGGGAAGTCTTCAATTAGTTTTTCGGAAGTATAGAGATGACTGTTTGGATGGAGTTTTTTTACCTTATATATATAGGAGATACTTTTGAAAGCACCGGCTTTGAGTAGAGAAGCATTGGGCTCATATAGATAGGTCTCAAGCGAGTCGGCATACGTGCAAACGGCTTCTTGTTCTTGTTCACGGGTGAAACAAAAAGACTGTTTCGTTTCGTTAGTAAGGTTTATGCAATGAATGGGCGTTTGTTGGCCCGATTTCTCACTCAGGATTAAGAGCAGTTCCTTGCATTCATTATTCACCGAAACAATATGTACCTCTTTTGTGCAAGGCATGTCACGTAAAGCCAAAGAAAGGTCGAGCATAGGAGAAAGCTTCACCATAACCGTCCGACTTTTGCTCAGAAGTAATTTTTGCAGCTCGGCTACATCAGGTATACAGTCGGCAATGGCAATCGTCTTTCCTCCCTGTTCATTCCGTCGTGCCGGATCAATAAAGAGACAATCCACCGGATGCATTTGGTGTAAATACTCTACCCCGTCACAGTTCTCAACCTTTATGTGGTGAAGTTTTAGGATTTGGAAGTTGTGAGCGGCCAACCGGCAGAGCTCTTCCTGCTGTTCCACATAAGTAGTCTGTGTGAATTTAGTTGATAAGAAGGCACAATCGACACCAAATCCGCCGGTCAAGTCCGCCAACGTATCCCCTTGTATGAGTGAAGCTTTATATCTTGCAGTCATTTCCGAAGAACACTGCTCCAGCGAAAGATGCTTCGGATAAAGTACACCCTCTGTAGCATGCCATGTAGGAATCTTTTCAGCAGCAATCTGCAATCCTGCTATTTGAGTAAGCGCCAGAGGCATATCCACAAAAGGGAAACGTGCCGCTTGTAGAGCCAAAGCACGTACATTCTCCTGTTGATGCGCTTGTATGAATTGAAGTGTCTCGTTATTAAGCTTCATCCTAATTTTATTGTATTAGTTTGTACTTCTGTTTAGCCACACTACGGCTACATAGGTTGAAGTGCCACCATTCCGTAGGCAGAACGCGAAAGCCCGCCTTTTTCATTACTAGTCTCAGTAGCCGACGGTTTTCTTGTTCTTTTCGAGTCATCTTTCCGGTAGCTACTAGTTGAGCTTCATTGGCAATGTGCGCTTCAATGCCAAGATGATCTACTTCTGTACCCATTGGCAACGGATTGCCAAGAGAGTCGATAATGCTGATGTCTACCGCCACTCCATAATTGTGTAATCCTCCTCCGTTAGCAGGATTAGAAACATAGATGTTGCGCGAAGTACCCTTAACCGCATTCCACATCTTTTGCTGAACAGACATTGGCCTTACAGCATCATAGATGATGAGGCTGTATTTGGGGTGAATTCTTTTTAAAATTCGCTGGGCAGAGAGGAGGGCTTTTGCTGCATCTCGATGCAGGTAAGCTTCCTTTAAATCTGTATAAAGCACTTGTCCTGTGAAGTTGTCGGCTGATGCATACATCAGGTGCACGGCAATGGAGCTGTCTGCTTCGGCAATGTTGACCAACCCTATAGACTCAAAATAAAGAGCTGTTTTGCTTTTCTTCTGTTTTGCTTTAGTCACACTCTTTTGTGTACTCTTCGCTGTAGCGACTTTGAGAGTCTCTGCTCCTTTTAGAGGTGTGCTTCTATGGGATGCTACTATGAATAGCGCAGTCAGTATATATAAGAAAATACGATTTCTTCCTTCCATATAAAAAGGCCTTTTAGAGATTTTACGGTCACACCTTTGAGGTATCTTTAAAACATAGGCACTTCTAAGCATGCATTCGATGCCGTTGATGCCGATAAAAGTAGCAACTATTTCCTCAAGAATGAAGGTTGTCTCCACTTTTTTAGAAGTGAGAGTGAGGAAAGAAAATGAAAAAGCCGTTACGATTTGCTTCGTAGCGGCTTTTTAAGATTGCGGTGGGCCATCTAGGGCTTGAACCTAGGACCTCCAGATTATGAGTCTGTTGCTCTAACCAACTGAGCTAAAAGCCCGCATCTTTTCAATTCTCTTGAATTGTGGTGCAAAATTAATGTATTTTGCCGAAATATGCAAGAGAAGTGAGAAGTAAGTTCCTACTTATAGTTCAAAAAAATAGAGGTACGTCTCGGGTTTTGTGGATACCTATGATTATTTATCTATGCGGATAGGAATTTCTTTTTTGATGCTTTGCTCTAAAGAAATGAGTGTTTCAGTAGCTGTAACGCCCGGAATTTCTTGCATTCTGCTATTCAGCAACTCCATCAGGTGTTCATTGTCACAAGCATAAACTTTGGTTAACATAGTGTAAGGACCTGTCGTGAAATGACATTCAACTATTTCGGGAATCTTTTGTAGTTCGGCTACTACAGTTTTATACATAGAGCCCTTTTCCAGTTTGATACCTACATAGGTGCAGGTTCTGTATCCAAGCGATTTAGGGTTGACATGATAGCCTGAGCCAACAATTACTCCCAAGTCGATGAGTCTTTGTACGCGTTGGTGAATGGCAGCCCTCGAAACGCCACATTCAGCAGCTACATCTTTAAAAGGAATACGGGCGTTCTGAGAAATTATTTCCAGAATCTGCCTGTCAAGGTTGTCTATTTTCTCCATAATAAATGAATTTTAATATCTGTTCTTATCAAATAGTAAGCAAATATAGATATTTATTTTTATTCTTATATGTAAAAGATAGAAAAAACGGTTTTCTACTATACATTTATTTGTTTTGAATTCTAATTAACAAAAAAAATAGATGCAAAAACGACGTTTTTGCATCTATTTTATAAGTGATATGTAAAATCTATCTCGTTATTTCTCAATACTCAATAGTTCAACTTCAAAGATCAATGCAGAGAAAGGTTTGATTTGTCCTGATTCTCTTGTGCCATAAGCCAATTCTTGAGGAATATAAATTTCCCACTTAGAGCCTACAGGCATCATAGTTAAGGCTTCTGTCCATCCTTTGATAACTTGGTTAGCACGGAAAGTTGTCGGTTCTTTGCGTTTGTAAGAGCTATCGAATTCTGTTCCGTCAATCAAAGTACCTTTATAGTTTACTTTCACTTTGCAAGTGTCAGCAGGGACAGCGCCTGTGCCTTTAGTGATGACTTTGTATTGTAATCCGCTTGGAGTTGTAACGACGCCTGCTTTTGTTTTGTTTGCAGCAAGGAATTTCTCGCCGGCAGCTTTGTTGTCAGCATATTTAGATTCCATTGCTTTGGCTTTAATCACTTCCATTCTTGTTTGAGTAAATTGTTGAGCCTGCTCCATAGTCATCAAGCCTTTCTTTTGAAGTGTTCCGGCAACAAATCCTGCAAGGAAGTTATCTTTGCTGATTGTTTTGGTTGAGTCTGCGCCAAATAATTCGTGGTTGATACCTTTCATCATTTGGTTACTGATTTGTTGGCCGATTTGTAGACCTGCAAGGTAAGCGATATCTTTTTTGCTTGTCTTGCCTGCACCTTCGTTCAAACCTTTGATAAACTCATCCATGTATGCAGTGTCTACATCCATTCTGCCTACCAAATAATCTTTCAATCCTTGCGTTTGAGACATACCCAGTGAATAAGACAAAGAGTCGATGTCTGTTTTTAAATTTGCTTTTGGGCTTTGAGCTGTGCAAGAAGCAAGACTAGCTGCTGCAGCAATAGCCATAAAAATACTAACTTTTTTCATTTTACTTTTAGTTTTTTTGTTGTTATAGTACTTGAATTAATTCAACTTCGAAAACAAGTGTGCTGTGAGGAGGAATCATTTCACCTGCTCCTTGAGCTCCATAGCCCAGATCCGAGGGTATGTATAGTTTCCATTTAGAACCTTCGGGCATCAGTTGTAGAGCTTCAACCCATCCGGGGATTACTTGGTTAACGCCAAACACCGCAGGTTGACCACGCTTCACTGAACTGTCGAATAGTGTTCCGTCAATCAATGTTCCTTCGTAATGACACTTAACCTGATCGGTTGCCTGAGCAAGTTTCCCTGTTCCTTCAGTGATTACTTCATATTGTAGTCCGCTTGGAAGGGTCTTTACGTTGGCTCTTTTCTTGTTTTCTTCAAGAAAAGCTTTACCTTGTTCAACGCTGGAAGCACTCATTTCTTCTTCTAGTTTGGCGAAATATTCATTGACTATTTCGCGTGCTTCGTTGTGGCTGATTGCTGTCTGGTTTCCTTCCAAGACATCTTTGATAGCTTGAGCGAAGTCTTCTACTGAGATGCTGTTGGCACCCATTCCTAACAAATTTTGGCCTATTCCCAAGCCAATTGCATAGCTAAATTTATCCATAAATCTTTTTGTTGAAGGCTGAAAGATTTGGTTTGACGTTTACTCTCAGCCACTTGCAAATTAATGAAAGGCAAAAGTAAGTGTTTTATTTGAATGAATCTTCTTTTAAGTATTTAATTTTTCTTATTACACATTGTTTCCAAACGACTCCTTTTATGCCTTTTTCATTGGAGTGGAATATAGCCTCTTTTATGTGAACGTTGTTGGCAAATTCTTCCTACATTTGTTCAGTCAATGATCATATTGTAATTAAACAGGAGATTGTTATGAAAAATTTAGTTATACTGTCCGGTGCGGGCATGAGTGCGGAGAGTGGCATCACTACATTTAGGGATGCAGGTGGTTTATGGGACAAATATCCCGTAGAGCAGGTTGCTACACCTGAGGGATATCAACGTGATCCGGGGTTAGTGATTCGTTTTTATAATGAGCGGCGTAAGCAGTTGTTAGAGGTAAAGCCAAATCGTGGGCATGAACTTTTAGCTGAGATGGAAAAATATTTTAATGTAGTAGTCATCACACAAAATGTGGATAACTTGCATGAAAGAGCAGGGAGTAGTCATGTCATTCATCTGCACGGAGAGCTAACAAAGGTCTGTTCCAGCTATAATCCTAACAATAAGAATTATGTTAAAGAATTGAAACCGGAAGAGTATGAGGTAAAGATGGGCGACCTTGCAGGTGATGGCTCGCAACTTCGTCCGTTCATTGTCTGGTTTGGCGAAGCGGTTCCGGAGATAGAAACTGCGATGCGTTATGTGGAAAACGCAGATATATTTGTTATTATAGGTACTTCGATGAATGTGTATCCGGCTGCCGGATTGCTCAACTATGTACCTCGTAGTGCGGAGGTTTACCTCATTGATCCAAAAGAGGTACAGGTGAACAGTTCACGTAGCATTCACGTGATTCAAAAAGGGGCTTCCGAAGGGATGGCTGAATTATTGTCCCGGCTTTGTGAATAGGCGAAGTGCAAACCATGCATGGTGGGCAACAGTGCTGATAAGCCCGTAATGATTTGCCATGATGCGGAATCTTTCTTTCAGCGAGGCTTTTCTGTTTTGAGTGGTCATTCCTTCGTCCAGATAATCTATGAGGACAAGGTGAGTGTTGTGTAGTGAATGTGCCTTCTTCATCATGCGGATGCACCAATCGAAATCGGCGGAGAAACGATACTGTAGATTGTAGGGTTTTGAAAGGGTGCGTTTGGCAATGAAGGCTTGATGGCAAACAAGCATACCTTTCTTGAAGCTTTTCCAAGTAAGAACTTCGGGCGCAGCAAGGCGACGCATGCGAACAAAGTGCCGACGACTGTCCACCAATGCTGTCTCACCGTACACAACATCGGGCAGTTGGCCGCTCTCAATCATGGAATGCACAATCTGTTGAAGGGTATCATCTTCGTGAAAGCTATCTCCTGCATTTAAAAAACAGAGGTAATCTCCCGTAGCGAGAGCCATCCCTTTGTTCATTGCATCGTACAATCCTTTATCCGGCTCACTCACAAGCACATGGATGTTCGTCCGGTACTTGTCAACCAACGAAAGCGTGTTGTCTTTTGAGCCACCGTCAATAATGATGTATTCCACATGATGGTAAGTCTGTGAAATAACACTAAGTATGGTATCTTCCAATACTTTTCCGGCATTGTAGGTAACGGTAATAACGGAAAATTTGGGAGTCAAATGGTTATGCATACTTTCCTGTTACTTTGTTATATAAGTCAATATATCTTTTGGCGATGATACTTTCCGAATAATTAGCAACAGCTTTCCGGCACGCTTGCTCGGAGAGTATTTCGTAGTCCGATTCTGTAAGTGCCCAATGAATGCCGTTCGCAAAGTCGGCAGCCGATTTGTATTGAGCTACATAACCATTGTGCAGGTGGTCTATCATCTCGGGGATGCCGCCTACATTAAATCCAACGCAGGGAATGCCACAAGCCATAGCCTCCATGATGGTGTTCGGGAGGTTTTCTTCGAGCGAGGGAGTCACAAAAAGGTCGACAGCATTATATATGTCAACTAACTCATGCTCGTTACTTACGAAGTTAAGCGGATAGACGCGGAAAGGCAACATTTGTTCTAGCTGCGTCGATTGATTGCCAAAAACAACTACGCCAAGTGTTTCTTTCAGTTCCGGATATTTTGTTGCTAAGATGTTGCATGATTCTATCAGATAATCTATTCCTTTGCGTTTATCGGTTGTCTTTACCGAACCAAATAGAATGAGCTTACCCTCCTGCGGCAGCATATATTTGTTACGTGCTTCTTTTTTGTCGTGAGGTTTAAACAAGTTGGTGTTGATGGGATTGGGGATGCTGATAACCCGTTGTCCGTTTAGCAAAGCACTCTTTTGAGCCTGTCTTTCTAACCATTGGCTGCAGGTAACAAAGGAAATCGGGCTATTCTTGTAGAGTTTCTGTTTCTTGCGAAAGATACGATACGACAAATCTTTTTTGCTTCCTCCTCCGTAAATGAACGGGCAGTCATGACATTCTTGTTGGTAGTTGGTACATTCGCGTGCATGGTGACAAATGCCTGTGCAAGGCCACATGTCGTGCATCGTCCACACCACCGGTTTGCCTGAATGTAGGATCTTCTGTATATTGCGCAGTGAGAGCATTCCTTGATTGATCCAATGTAGATGGATAACATCTGCTTCTTCAAATTCGGGCAAGGAAGTGATGTCCGTACCTGTATTGGCTATATCGACGGCAAAGAGATTGTTCTTTTTGAAGTGATTGGACTTCCAAATAATGACGCGCTCCCATACAAACTTCCATACATGAAGCCAGCTACGTTCGAGCCCAATCACACTTATTTGATCCGTTTGCTTGTCGCGTACCAATAGTTTCGTTTTGATTCCATTGTTTTTTAGTGATTCCATCAAGCGGCTGGCTGCAACGGCGGCACCGCCTATTCGTTCCGAAGTGTTTATTAATAGTACTCTCATAAACTGAATGTTTTGACAAAAGTACAGCTTTTGCGGCTTTCTATCTATAAATTCGTTTAATTTTTAGTGTAAAAACCGTAAAGTCTCTATCTTTGCGAAAGATAATAGAATATATGGAAGATAAAATGATGAAGATCATGGAGCGGGCATGGCAAAGCTTCCTTAGCTTGGTGAAGATTCTGCTTCAATCGAAATGGGTTGATAAACCGTTGAATAGAAGTGGAGAAAAGGAAATTGTAGTGTTGGGAAATGGTCCTTCTCTTAAGTCTTTAATTGAACAAAAAGGTGAATTTCTAAAAGGCAAAGCATTGCTGGCTGTTAATTATGCTGTACTCTCCGATTATTATATAGAGTTAAAACCTCGCTACTATGTAGTAGCTGATCCTGAATTCTTTTTTAACCCGAACCATTCCAATAAACTGTTTGATGCGATGGCCGGGAAAACGTCATGGGATCTCGAACTTTATTTATCAGTCCGTGCCCGAAAAAGCACGATCTGGCAGTCCAAGTTGGCTGCGAATCCACATATTCATGTGCATTATTTCAATATGACTCCTATTGAGGGCTTTAGGGCCTTTTCTCATTTGGCTTTTCGAAAAGGCTGGGGAACAGCACGTCCGCGTAATGTCCTGATTCCTTCTTTGATGATCGTGCTAAGGATGTCATTTCCTACCATTTACGTTGCCGGGGCCGACCATTCCTGGTTGAAAGAATTATGGGTAAATGAAGACAATGTAGTGATTGAGGACCTTAATCATTTCTATGACAAGAAAGGTTCGGAACGATATGTGTCTGATAAGCACTTGCACGATCTATTGTTGAGCATGCATGTGGCGTTTAAATCGTATCATATAATAGAATCATACGCCCGAAGCGTAGGAAAAAAAATATATAACGTAACTGAAGGTTCTTTTATTGATGCCTTCGACCGAAAGAAAATTTAATAGATATGGCTGAAATGAAAAAGGTATTGGTGACCGGTGCCGATGGTTTCATCGGTTCGCATTTAACGGAAATGCTATTAGCTGAAGGCTATCATGTACGAGCGCTTTCACAGTATAACTCCTTTAATAATTGGGGATGGTTGGAAGGGATACAGCATCCTGAGTTGGAAGTGGTTAGTGGTGATGTTCGTGATGCTCATTTCTGCAAGTGCATTACTGAAGGCATTGAGATCGTCTTTCATCTGGCTGCATTAATAGCCATTCCTTACTCGTATGTGGCACCCGATAGCTATGTGGATACGAATGTAAAAGGTACGTTAAACATCTGTCAAGCCGCAAAGGAGAATGGAGTAAAACGTGTGCTTGTAACTTCTACCTCTGAAGTATATGGCACGGCATGCTATGTTCCTATTGACGAGAAACATCCTAAGCAACCGCAATCTCCTTATTCTGCTACGAAAATTAGTGCGGATGCTATTGCTCTGAGTTTCTATAATACTTTCAATCTGCCTTTGGTCATCGTTCGTCCATTTAATACGTATGGACCCAGACAGAGTGCTCGTGCCATCATCCCTACCATCATTACACAGATTGCTAATGGGGCAACTCAAATAAAGTTGGGTGATCTGACTCCTACACGTGATTTTAATTTCGTGAAAGATACTTGTCGGGGATTTATTCAGCTGTCAACTTGTGATGCCGCTATTGGTGAGGAGGTTAATGTTTGCAGTAACGATGAAATTAGTATGCGAGAGACCTTAGAAATGATTGCGGACATTATGCAGGTCAAGGTCGACTTCGTAGAGGATGAGCAGCGCATTCGTCCGAAAGGTTCTGAAGTGTTTCGCCTTTGGGGCGATAATTCTAAGATTAAGTCATTGACGGGTTTTCAGTCCGAATATGATATTCGTCGTGGACTAACCGAAACCATTCATTGGTTTACAGAGAAAGAAAATCTGAAGAACTATAAAGCAAATATATATAATGTATAGTGAAATAGTAAACACCATCAAAGGACTTTTTCCGAAACAAGATTTTGTTCCGCTTCATGCTCCTTGTTTTGTAGGGAATGAGAAGAAATACCTGAATGAGTGTATTGATTCTACTTTTGTCTCCAGTGTCGGCAAGTTTGTAGATCGTTTTGAAAATGAAATGGCGGCATATACCGGAGCAAAGAAGGCTGTGGTTTGTGTCAATGGAACGAATGCCATACAGATGGCATTGATGATGGTCGGCGTGGAACGTGGAGATGAAGTGCTTACGCAACCGCTCACTTTTATTGCTACGTGCAATGCTTTAAGTTATTGTGGAGCATACCCTGTATTTATAGATGTTGATAGAGATACGTTGGGACTTTCTCCGGTCAAGTTGGAAGAGTGGATTCTGGAACATGCCGAACTACGTGATGAAACCTTGTATAATAAACGTACGGGACGTCGCATCAAAGCATGTGTGCCGATGCATACGTTTGGACATCCTGTTCATTTGAATAAATTAGTGGAGGTTTGTCGCCGTTATCATTTAAAACTGGTAGAGGACGCTGCCGAAAGTATCGGCTCTTTCTATCATGGACAGCATACCGGCACCTTTGGAGAAGTGGGTGTGTTGAGCTTCAATGGCAACAAAACAATTACTACAGGTGGTGGTGGTATGCTGCTTTTCCAAGATGAAGAATTAGCTAGATTATGCAAGCATATCTCTACTCAGGCTAAAGTACCACATCCTTGGGAATTTGTGCACGATCATATTGGGTACAATTATCGTATGCCAAATATAAACGCTGCGTTGGGATGCGCACAGTTAGAAACGTTGCCTGCTTTTCTTGAGAAAAAGCGAGAGCTGGCTGCAATTTATAAGAACTACTTTGATTCTGTTGGAATGGAATTCATGTCAGAGCCTGAAGGATGTCGCTCCAATTACTGGCTGAATGCCATTATCCTAAAAGATAAGGAAGAACGAGATAGCTTCCTCGAATATACGAACTCACATGGGGTGATGACACGGCCTATCTGGCAACTGATGAATAGACTTCCGATGTTTGAACAGGCAGAATGTGGCGATTTGAGTAATTGTACGTATCTTGCCGATCGTATTGTTAATATACCGAGTAGTGTACGTTTATGAAAAAAGAGGTGAACATACTGTTCCTAGGAGGTGCTAAGCGTGTTTCGCTTGCTGAGCATCTTATAAAAGCGGGTCAGCAACGAGGGACTCACATACATATCTTTTCGTACGAGCTAAATCGTGAAGTCCCTATTGCTTCTGTTGGTGAAGTAATCGTTGGCCGGAAATGGATAGATGATTCATTGTACGAAGACTTGTCGGCTGTTATTCGCCAAAGAGACATACACATTGTACTTCCTTTTGTTGATCCGGCTATTGAGGTAGCCAGTCAATTGAAGAGTTTGCATCTGGAAGTTTTTATTCCATGCTCTTCGGCAGAGTTGTGCCGGATAATGTTCGACAAACAAATCTCTAACGAATGGTTTATTAGTCAGGATGTTCCGGTGCCACAGAGCTATGCGACTGGCGGGGAGATTCTTTTTCCCGTAATAATGAAACCTCGTGTTGGCTCGGCATCTAAAGGCATAAAGGTGGTGTATAACGAAGAGGACTTTCGTGAAGTCGCTTACCCGGAAACTTATCTGATACAAGAATATATTGCTGACAGTGAAGAGTATACCGTGGATTGTTATATTTCTCAAACAAGGAAGATCATTTCCGTAGTTCCTCGTATACGTTTGGAAGTGGCCGGCGGTGAAGTGATGAGCTCACGTACGCTAAGGGATGAGACAATAATCAAACTTTCCGAGAAGATTATAGCAGCCGGTGTGTTTCAGGGCCCCGTTACCATTCAGTTCATTCGTGATAAAAAGAATGGTGCTACGTATGTAATGGAGATAAACCCTCGTTTGGGCGGAGGAGTAATAGTCAGCATTGCAGCCGGAGCTGATATCCCTGCTTTTATCTTAGCCGAAAGTGAAGGTGAATGTTTGCAACCGGTAACTGATTGGAAAGAGAATACATTGATGACCAGATATTTTAAAGAAGTTATATTTTATGCAGATAATCATTGATATGGATGGTACGATTTGTACCGAGGAGAGAACTTATAGCCGTTGTCTGGCCCAGCCGAAGGAGAACGCTGTTGAATCCATCAATCGTCTTTACGATAGCGGGCATACCATCATTATCTATTCTGCTCGTACTTGGATGGAATTTGAGATGACAACAGCCTGGTTGAAAGATCATGGGGTGAAATATCATCAACTGATGATGGGTAAACCTATTGGTGATGTTTGGATTGACGATCGGGCGATGCACTTTGAAGATAACTGGAAAGAGATAATGGATCAGTTGAATGCAAAGAAATGAGTAAAGTTATTATTATTGCTGAGGCTGGGGTCAATCATAATGGTAATTATGAATTGGCCAGACAGTTGGTGGTAGCAGCTAAAGAGGCTGGTGCCGATTATGTGAAGTTTCAGACAGCATGTCCGGAAATGGTGATCTCGCGTTATGCGCCTAAGGCCGAATATCAATTAGGAACAACGAAGAAAGAGGAATCACAGCTTGACATGTGTCGTGCGATCCATCTTCCGTTGACAGATTATAAGCCACTGAAGACTTACTGCGATGAAGTAGGCATTAAGTTCTTATCTACTCCTTTCGATCTCCTCTCGATAGATGTGCTCGAGGAATTGGATATGGATTATTATAAAATTCCTTCGGGAGAGATAACAAACCTTCCGTATTTAAGAAAAATAGCTCGTTTGGGGCGTCCCGTTATTTTGTCAACGGGTATGTGCGGGTTGGCTGATATTGAAAATGCTTTGCTTGTGCTGGAAAAAGAAGGACTTGCACGTGAGCAAGTAACTTTGTTGCATTGCAATACAGAATATCCTACTCCTTATGGGGATGTGAATCTGTTGGCTATGAAGACACTTGCTGAATGCTTTGGCGTAAAGGTTGGGTATTCCGATCATACACGTGGCATTGAAGTTTCCCTGGCAGCAGTGGCTCTGGGCGCTACGGTGATAGAAAAGCATTTCACACTGGACAAAAATCTACCGGGTCCTGACCATAAGGCGTCTCTGGAACCGGATGAACTGAAGCAGATGGTTTCTTCTATTCGTCATATAGAAGAGGCTTTGGGAAGTAGCATAAAAAGAGTTTCTGCTTCAGAAGGAAAGAACATGATCGTAGCCCGTAAGAGCTTGATCGCTGCCTGCGACATAAAGAAAGGGGAGCTCTTCACTGAAGAAAATATGACTGTGAAGCGTCCCGGGAATGGAATATCTCCAATGTGCTGGGATGATATTGTTGGAGGAGTAGCCCCTCATGATTTTAAAGAAGATGAATTAATAGAACTTTAGCTTTCAAACTTATGCGTAAGATTTGTGTCGTTACAGGGACCCGGGCCGAATATGGCTTGTTGAGTAGATTGATGAAAAACATTCAGGAAGATCCCACTCTTGAGTTGCAGATTGTTGCAACGAATATGCATCTCTCTCCCGAATTTGGCCTTACCTTTCGCGAGATAGAGAGCGACGGCTTTGTCATCAACAAGAAGGTTGAGATGTTACTTTCTGCGGATACGTCAACTTCCGTAGTGAAGTCATTGGGATTAGGAGTAATTGGTTTTGCTGATGCTTACGACGACTTAAAACCTGATTTGATTGTGGTTCTGGGAGACCGCTATGAGATGTTGGGTGCTGTAGCTTCTGCACTGTTCTTTCAGATACCGGTAGCGCACATCTCTGGTGGCGATGTGACGGAAGGAGCTTATGATGATGCAATTCGTCACTCCATAACCAAAATGAGCCATCTGCATTTCACCAGTACGGAGACGTATCGGAAACGAGTGATCCAACTGGGTGAAGACCCTTCTACGGTGTTCAATGTTGGTGGCATCGGATTAGATAACATTCGCCATCTATCGTTGCTTGATAGAAAGGCTTTTGAAGAAAGTATTCATTTCCAGCTTGGAGAGAAGAACTTCTTGATTACTTATCATCCGGTAACACTGGAGCATCAAACGGCAAAGGTGCAATTTGAAGCGTTGCTTCAGGCGGTGGATGAGACGGATGCCTACTTGATTTTCACGAAACCAAATTCTGATTCTGATGGCCGTATAATCATCTCCATGATTGATGAATACGTTTCGGCTCATCCCGAAAAAGCGGTGGCTTTTACTTCTTTAGGCTATTTGCGCTATTTATCAGCTCTGCAATATGTGGATGTTGTTGTTGGCAACTCTTCCAGTGGTATTGTAGAGGCACCTTCTTTTGGCATTCCTACAGTGAACATCGGTGATCGCCAGAAAGGTCGATTAAGAGCCAATAGCGTAATTGATTGTGCTCCCGAGGATATTCGCATGGCTTTGCAAACAGCAGATTCACCGACCTTCCGCAAACAAGCTGCCCAGACAGAGAATCCTTATGAACAACCAGATACAGTACACCGAATATTTGAGATCATTCGTACTTATCCATTGGAAGGAGTTATTAAAAAACATTTCTACGATTTGCCATGAATATAGAAAATTACCTGATACGGCAGAACGCTACCCTGATGGATGCGTTGAAGAAGTTGAATATGACGCAATCATTCACTCTTTTTGTTGTGGATGAAAACAATAAGGTTGTAGGCTCATTGACCGATGGAGATATTCGTCGTGGCCTGATAAACGGGAGTTCCATGGATGATACGATCTATTCTGTCTGTCTTAAATCTTTTCGTTATATTGATGATAGCAATAATGCACCCAAGTATATACGTACATTAAAAGAATTGGGCATTCGTATGGTTCCTTATCTTTCTGCTGAAGGGAAGATTATTAAACTGATTGATTTGCAAAAAAATCATGGATTGTTGCCCGTTGACGCTGTTGTTATGGCAGGAGGTCGGGGCGAACGCCTTCGTCCGTTGACTGATACGATGCCTAAGCCTCTGCTTCCGTTAGGGGGGAAACCGATTGTGGAGTATAACATTGATCGAATGCAGAGTTATGGCATTGAGAACATTACCATTTCAGTGCGTTATTTGGGAGAGCAGATAAAAGAATACTTCGGAGATGGGTCTGATAGAGGAATCGATATCCGTTATGTAGATGAATCTCGTCCGCTGGGTACACTGGGGGCAGTGAGTACTATTCATCACTTTACCAACGATGCAGTGCTGGTCATGAACTCAGACCTTTTTACGAATATTGATTTGGAAGAGTTCTATATTCATTTTTGTGAAAGCAACGCTGATATGGCGGTGGCATCTATTCCTTATAATATTACTGTACCCTATGCTGTGATGCAAACGTCGGGCGAACTGATCCGTTCCTTTGAGGAAAAACCGACCTTTACTTATTATTCTAACGGAGGTATCTATCTGATAAAACGGAGAATACTTGAAGAGTTAGAGGAAAACGAACATTGCGATGCTACTGACTTAATGCAGAAGCTGATTGCCGGCGGAAAGCGCGTCACTTACTTTCCGATAGTGGGTTACTGGATAGATATTGGTAAGCCGGAAGACTATAAGAAGGCGCAAGAGTTTATTAAGTATGTGAAGCAATAAAGAGGTTGTTTAATCATTAAATGTGAAAGAGTGAAAGTTCTGTTTTTGATTCCGGCCCGTGGTGGTTCTAAAGGGATCCCTCATAAAAACATCAAACTGCTGGATGGCAAACCGTTGGTGTGCTACGCAATAGATGCGGCACGTTCTGTGGCATCTTCAGACGAGGATATCTGTGTGAGTACGGATGATGATGAAATTATTAAGGTTGTAGAAGAGTATGGCTTGGCAGTACCTTTTCGTCGTCCGGATGCATTAGCACAAGATGGCTCCGGCTCTTATGAAGTTATTTTGCATGCATTGGATTTCTTCGAGCAGAGGGGACGCTCTTACGATGTTGTGGTACTTCTCCAACCTACTTCACCTTTTCGTACGTCTGAGCATGTACGTGAGGCGATGCAACTTTATACTCCCGATTGTGATATGGTTGTTTCTGTCGCTGAGGCAAAGACGAATCCATATTATGTGATGTTTCAGGAGAATGAAGAAGGCTTTTTGAAGCATGTGTTGGAGGGGAACTTTACCCGCCGACAAGATTGTCCGGTTGTATATGAGTATAATGGTGCTGTATATGTGATGAGTGTGGCAGCTTTGAAGGAGAAACATCTTTCTGCATTTACTAAGAACAGGAAGTATGTAATGCCGCAATCGGCCAGCATTGACTTGGACACTCCTGAAGATTGGCAATACGCTGAGTATTTGCTTCTCTCATCCAAAAAGAGAGATGGCATTAGCACTTCTTTCCCAAATGTTTCAGATTAGGTTAAGACAGAGATGAATCTTATTGCTTTCTCAGAAGAAGTAGCACAAGCAGTGCACTTGTTTAGATGGATCAGCCTGACTTATTTTGCTTTCCAACACTAAATTTAGGCCTCTTTTACTTGACTTTGTCTGTTTCAAGTATTATCTTTGTCAATGTAATCATAAAGTATATTCAATTTAGAATGCGATAGAAAGAGAGGAGTGGAAGCTTCCCTCTTTTTTTATGGATATACGGCTTCGGGGGCCTAAAAGAGGACTGTTTTTGGCAAACTCCTGCCGATAATTGGGGCAAGAGAACCGTTCAGTTGGGTAAAGAGACGGTTTCTCTTTGGCAAAAGGACGGTTGCACTTTTGAAAAACGAAACCGTCTTTTGAAAAAACATCTAGGTGGGAAGTTTTTCTCTCTCTTTCTGTTAATCCTTTATAAACTTGCACTTGACAAAAACAACCTCAAAGATGGCTACTTGTATGCTATTAATCATACGATACTACCTTGGGCATTTTTTGAAGATAAGAAGAATCTCTTTAGATTCTTGGCAGTGGGATGAATCTTGATACCAATGCCCTCCCTTGTTTTAGGAACGCCATGCCGTATTTCTTCATCTTTTGCTTAGTGCTCAAAGGGGGAAGAGTAATTCTTGTTCTTAGATCCTCCACATTCCATTCGGGGAAGTAGTGTAGAATGCGCTTTTCTGTTTCGCTAACCATCTTCTCATTGTTGGCAGAGCGATAATAGCGAATTAGGCTGAATGCAATAGCGGCTGAAGCATTTCTTAATGCGTCGTACACCTCTTTGTTCTCAGTGAAGTAAGCCATTAATAGCTCTCTTATCTGTAGCGAGATGTTCAACTTCTTGTCTGTTCCGGCTTCACTCCAGATGGCTCTTCTGTGCTGACGGTAAACAGCCATCGGGGTTTTCATATAGTATATCTTCCCGTATTGTGCATTGAGTAGATGAATGGCATAGTCGTAAGTGCTGACTCTTGCAAACCATTCGGGCAGTTCTCCGAATAAGCCCCGTCGAAACATGGCTGCCACGTTTGATATGTAGTTACTTCGCGCTAGGTCAACAATATTGGTCTCTTCTTTTTGTCCGCCATTGCTAAGACTTTTGGTGCCATTGTCTTCGTAGTAATTGATCACGCGATGAAAGCAGGTAGAGTAATCGGGATGTGCATCCAGAAAGTTTGCCTGCTTTTGTAGTTTGTGTTTGTTCGTCCAGAAGTCGTCTCCTTCGCAGATGGCAACATACTCTCCGCGACAATGAGCGTACGACTGAATGAAGTTTTGCTGAAGTCCCAGGTTTTGTTCCCTGTTCAGAAGTACAATCTGTTTGGGATAGTTATCTTGCCAGGTACGGCAGATGGCGCCTGTCTCGTCGGTACTAGCATCATTTCCTATGACCAGTTCGAAGGAGAAATCCGTCTGCTGCAACATGACACTACGAATCGCTTCATTGATGTATCGCTCCTGATTGTAAGTGAGCATCAGTACACTGACTTTTATCTCTTTTTCCATCATTCTTTTTCTACCTCTTTTTCAATAGCAACTCAATAGACTCTTTCAGTATTTTGGAACCGGTGACGTAAGCGAGTGTGATGTAGATAGTGATTCCGGCGACTATCTGTACGCTCATTAGCATCCAATTCAGGTTTATGTAGTGACTTATCGGCAGGATGAAAGCAATCATCGCACCCGAAAGGAGTAAATAGGGTAGTAAATCACGGAATTGCATCCCTATTTTATAACCGGTATAGCGTGCTGTATAAATCATGTTGATAAAGTATACAAGTGCTCGGGCGGCAACTAGTCCGGCAACCATGATAAGCACTGGTCTGTTGTACGTTAATGCCAAAACAAGGATGGTAATTATGATCTTGAAGTATTCCAATTTCAATATACCATCTGAGCGCCCGCTTACTTTGATAAAGTTGTTGTTGATGGCTGTGAGAATCGTGAAACATCCTCCGGCACAAAGTAATTGGAAGAATGGAATCGCAGGCCACCATTCCTCTTTCAGCAACATTTCTATCACCGGACGGGCAATGACAACAAGTCCCGCCATGACGGGGAAAGTTATAAATGCCGTGAATCGGATCGTCTTTCGATACGCTCTTATCAAGCGTTCTTTCTCGTCTTGTATGCTACTGAATATTGGGTAGGTTGCATTTTGTATGCTTCCATAGAGCATACTTACCCCCATGTCGCACATCTTGTTTCCCTGGGTGTAATATCCCAGTTGTTTTACCGGATAAAGCCTTCCTATGATGACGGAATAGATATTTAAGAAACAAGTGTTGATGAGGCTCGCTATGAGTAAGCTGGATGCAAAGCGAAACAACTCTCTGACGGCCTGAACGCTAAATATTCGTTTGGGATACCATGTGCTTTGTATCCATAAAAGCAAAGTACGGGTGATGGAGAGTATCACCGGTTGCAAGGCTAAAGTCCAGACTCCCCATCCGGAATAAGCCATGCCTAAAGAGGCAATCCCCGAGATCATCATAGAGAGTAAATTAGCTTTAGCTAAAGCTTTGAAGCGGACTTCCTTTGTGAGGATGGTTGTTTGAATGATAGCTAAAGAGTTGATGGGCAATGCCAGGAAGATGACAGCAGCCAATTCCGTGAGTTTGGGCTGTGAGAAGAAGCGGGAAATGAATGGAGAAACAGCGATCAGTAATAAGTAAAGTAGGACACTGATGCCTAAGTTAAACCAAAAAACAGAACTGAAATCGCGCTCGGTCGTTTCTTTCTTTTGTATCAATGCAGCGCTAAATCCACTATCTAGCACTATATTGGCTACTGCGGTGAAGATGGCCAACATTCCTACCAAAGCATAATCTTCTACAGAAAGAATATTGGCCACTATAATGCCGACAATAAACAGCAAAACTTGCTGCCCCATACGGTCCAGCAAGTTCCAGAGCAGAGCTCCGACTGTTTTTTGTTTTAGCGATTGCTCTTTCATTTCTTGTTTTATGCGTGATCGGGCAGTCTTATTTCACTTCGCTACCCGGCTTTACTTCTTTTCCCGGCATCACAACAGCCAGACTGCCATCATTATTCTCGGCAGAAAGAATCATTCCTTCACTGACAATACCTTTAAGCTTGCGAGGTGCGAGGTTGGCTATAAAGCATACCTGTTTGCCTACCAATTCTTCGGGTTTGTAGTGTTGGGCAATGCCTGAAACGATTGTTCGTTGTTCCAGTCCATCTTCTATTTTGAATTGAAGTAGTTTGTCGGCCTTAGGTACCTTTGTACATTCTAGAACAGTACCTACACGGATATCGAGCTTGGTGAAATCATCGAACTCAATATTGGCACGTATTGGCTTAGCTTTATAGTTAGCCTCCTCGTTTGCTTTCTTTGTGTCCAGCAATTTCTGTACTTGAGCCTCTATTGTGCTATCTTCTATCTTCTCGAAAAGTAATTCAGGTTCGTTCAATATGTGTGCGGCCGGCAGTAAATCAATCTGTCCCAATTCCGTCCACTCGAAGCTCTTCATGTTGATCATCTTGCGAAGCTTTGCTGAACTGAAAGGCAAGAACGGATCGAATGCAATAGCTAAGTTTGCCACTAACTGTAAACTGATGTTTAAGATCGTAGCGACACGGCCCATGTCTGTTTTAGCTAACTTCCAAGGTTCTGTGTCTGCCAGATATTTGTTTCCGATGCGGGCAAGGTTCATTGCCTCTTTTTGTGCATCACGGAACTTGAAAGCATTGAGCAGCTTCTCTACTTCGGCTTTCACGTTTACAAACTCTTTGAATGTCTCCTGATCATAGTCGGTCAGTTCTCCCATAGCAGGCACCTTGCCATCGAAATATTTCTGAGTAAGTACCATCGCACGATTAACGAAATTACCATAGACAGCAACCAACTCATTATTGTTACGGGCTTGGAAATCCTTCCAGGTAAAGTCGTTATCCTTCGTCTCGGGAGCGTTCGCTGTAAGTACATAACGAAGCACGTCTTGTTTGCCGGGGAAATCTTCCAGATATTCATGCAACCAGACAGCCCAGTTGCGTGAAGTAGAGATCTTATCTCCTTCCAGATTTAAGAATTCGTTGCTTGGTACATTGTCCGGTAGAATGTAACTCCCTTCAGCTTTCAGCATGGCAGGGAAAACAATGCAGTGAAATACAATATTGTCTTTACCGATGAAGTGAACGAGGCGTGTTTCGGGGTCTTTCCACCAAGTCTCCCAACTATCCGGCAGGAGTTCTTTCGTATTGGAGATGTAACCTATCGGAGCATCAAACCACACATAAAGCACTTTACCTTCAGCACCTTCTACAGGAACGGGAATTCCCCAATCGAGATCACGGCTTACGGCACGAGGTTGCAATCCCATATCCAACCAGCTTTTGCACTGTCCGTAAACATTTGGTCTCCACTCTTTGTGATCTTCCAATATCCATTTACGCAACCATGCTTCATGCTTGTCGAGAGGTAGATACCAGTGCTTTGTCTCTTTCATCACCGGCTTGCTGCCGCTGATGGTGCTTTTGGGGTTGATTAAGTCTGTAGGAGAGAGAGAGGTGCCACATTTCTCACATTGGTCGCCATAGGCACCCTCTGAGTGGCAATGTGGGCATTCGCCCGTGATGTAGCGGTCGGCCAGAAACTGGTGAGCCTCCTCATCATAATATTGTTCTGAAGTCTTTTCCAGAAAGTCACCTTTGTCATATAATGTACGGAAAAAGTCCGAAGCCAGCTTATGGTGCGTTTGTGAAGTCGTGCGAGAATAGATGTCGAAAGAGATACCGAATTCCTCGAATGATTTCTTTATCAGAGTGTGATAACGATCGACTATATCTTGGGGAGTAACTCCTTCTTTTTTAGCCCGAATAGTAATAGGTACTCCGTGTTCATCGGATCCTCCGATGAATAACACATCTTCTTTTTTTAAACGTAAGTAGCGCACATAAATGTCGGCAGGCACATAAACGCCGGCCAAATGGCCAATATGAACAGGGCCGTTGGCATAAGGTAATGCCGAAGTGACGGTTGTCCTTTTGAACTTTTTATCCATATATTGAGGTTTTATTATCGTTTTGCAACGCGCAAAGATAATGGTTTTATGCCGTTCTTTTATTGCATAATGATAATAAAACGCTCTATGAACTTATTTCTTGATGATTTCTGCATCGTCCGTTACGTATAGCGGGCGACCGTCGGGAGTAGCAAAATGGAAGTTCACATTGTTGAAAGTAATGTTGCGGGCATGGCGAACATAGAATCCGGATGCAGGAATGGTGCCGAACATCCATGGCTCGGGATAAATTTTCTCTTGCTCGGGTGGCGTGCGTTTGCCATCCTCTGCTGTGTACCCGCCTTTAAAATAGAGATGAATGTTGCTGAGTGTAACATCTTCAATACAGGCATTGGGGATGCCACTGATGATGCAAGAATATTGAGAATCGGCATTGAAAACATTCACATTGCTGATTAGAATGCGCTTCATTGTACCTACAGGTGTACCTTGTGGACTGCGCATGCGGGCTCCGAGGCGTAAGAATATTGGTGCATTAACGATATCACGCATCGTAATATTACTGATTACTACATCTTCCAAATGTCCTCCGTCAACACTCTCAAGAGCCAGTCCACGACAATGTTCAAAGATGCAATTGGTGATCGCTATGTTTTTGAAACCTCCGCTCGATTCTGTTCCCAGCTTGATGCGCCCCGTCACATAACCGTGGTCGGGAGCCTGCGGTTCGTTCCGTTCATAAGTGGCATTCAGCATGCTTCCTTTGTCGAATCCGGATACGTAACAGTTGGAGATGGTCACGTTCTCCGTGTCACGGAAAAAGCCCAATGCATAAGAGGCTTTCAGTACAATGGCATCGTCCCATGGGGAATTGACACTGCAATCGGAGATGCGCACGTTGCGACAACAATCAATGTCAAATCCGTCACGGTTCGTGTCTACTTTTAAATTTTGAATCGTAAGATTATCTACTCCTGTTGCTAATAAAGCAAAATGTCCACAATGTAACATCGAAAGATTTTTCAACGTAACATTCTTGCATAGCTTCAAACTGATAGCTTTGTTGCCCACACCCGGCAGGCGACTCTCTTCTCGCGTTAATCCTTTACCGTTGATTAGGCCCGGGCCGCAGATGGTAATCTCTTCTAGTCCGATACCCCAAATAAGCGAATTCTTCCAATGACTGTGCCCGAAGTCCTGATACATAGTATGTTCATTGGCTTCAGCTTCATCATAACCTTCCTTTTCGGAAGGAAAAGCGGCAATGATCTCTGCGCCTGTTTCCAGATACAGCGTGATGTGACTTTGCAAGCGAATGGAGTAGCAGGCATATTGTCCCGCAGGAAAATAGATGGTGCCTCCTCCATTTCTAGAAGCCTCTTCAATCACTCTATTGATGGCCGGAGAATCAATGGTTTTGCCATCGGCTTTGGCGCCATACTCTTTTACGTTATACGTAGCGGCATTCATGTTGGCTAACCAACAAGTCAGGATGCAAAGAGTGAGGAGGGTCTGTTTCATAAGGAGCCTTATTTTTGTTTTTCTAGTGGCATCAGCTTCATTTTGGGTAAGTAGTCTGCATTGCCATACATGGTATGTTCACTGGACAGATTCCAAAATCCGTCCTTGCTATCAGGATTGGCATCGAAGTCAATGACAGCCCAGCACAATCCAATATATTTGTTTTCCTGTAAGATCGTGGGCACAGATTTCTCAGGTCCGGCAGCATCGGCATGATCAAAAGGGGTAATATAAAATTCAAGAACAAGTTTGCCTGCTTCTCCTTCTTTAAATGAATACCGATAGGCATAGTCGGCATAAGGTTTTTGTTTGAGCCACACTTGCGGTCCCCACAACATGCACCAATCTTCCTTGTGAGCAGGGGTAAAGATGTGGTAATTCTGTGCGTGACAACCATGAAAATTGAACCAAGACTCCCATACATCCGCTTTCTTGTCGGGGTGAAACCGATCGATGAAAGGGCCACCGGAACAATCTCCGTCAACGACCACCTCAAAGATATCGGTACTTAGGCTGTTTTCGCTGAACCTCCAATAATTATCATATGCTTCGTATAAAAAGTACAAACGATTCAGTCCGGCGCACCAACCTACTTTTACACTAATGTCTAAGGTTGACTTATTTGGTTTGGCATATTTGCCTTCATCCTCTTTCATCCGCTCGATGGAGATGGCATACGATTCGGGAATCATTTGCCAATCGTCGCCGTTTCCGTCGATGGCGGGTAGTTGCTCTTTCGGAAACTGCCAGATCTTGTATTCTTGTGCGAAGCTGTTTGTTGCGGTTAGCAAGTAGAAGCAAAGCGCAAACAAAGCTTTTGTAATTGTTGAACAAGCTTTCATCCTTTTAGGGTATTATTTATTAAACTCCTGTGCGAAGAGCGTTGGAAGCATGAAATAATTGTAGTCTGCTTTTGTGTTCTGAGTATAAAAGCAAAAATAGAGCTTCTCGCCACTTTTTATGGGAGTTGAAGCAGCCAGTGCGGGTGCATCCGTCTTCTTGCCCGATTGAAAAAAAGAGAGAGGGCTTTCTTGCTGATGAGCATCCGACAATCTAATTTCAGACAACAAAGGTGTAACCCCTTGAATGACTTTTAATTTCATGCTCTCGCCATAGTAGCAGGTAAAAGCATTACCCTCTACACTGAAGACATTGTCTTTGCAATAGGCAGGCTTCATCCGGCTATCGGTTTTGTCATCCAATACTTGTCCGTAACAGCCTCCGAACGACCACATCAGTTGCATTGTAGAGGGAATCTCTTTTGCTTCTACTTCCATGATAAATCCGTCGCTATCTGTCAGCCCGGTAACTCGGACAACTAGATTTCCGCTTCCAAGTAAAACATCTTTTAGAATATACGTAAGTGTGCCATCCTTCTCTTTTAGCTCGACAACCTTCAACTCGTTTGCCCATCGGCTCTTGCCTTCGTTTTGTACTCCAAGACGAAAGTTACCTGCCATCTGGGGAAGATGGAAAGAAAATTCCGGATAATTGCACGCCAAGACGTGAGGCTCTTTCTGCGTCCCCTTTACAATTCGTTGGAAGGCCTTATTGTTCCCGGCAGTTACAGATAGAGCAAAAGCCAAAGAAATAAATAGAGTGATCAGACTTTTGGTTTTATTCATACCGAATCTCTTGTGTTAATTCACTATTGTCTTTGAATGTTATCTTACTCTTATCAGCTATTTTTAGCTTAATGCCTTTTAGTTTGAAATTATGGGTGAAAGCTACAATACCGGCTTTCTGAGCTTCAACATTCAAATTATAAACAGCAAAGTTATCAAGTTTTAGCGAATCATTCCAACCGGAAGCTGATATAAATTGCACGGCATTGGTTGCCTTCACGTTTGCCAGATACACATCTCTGAAGTGGGGGTATCCTTTTTCTATCGGTTTCACAGGGGTGAGCATCACTTTCCAATGTTCGGGAATCTCTTTTCCTTTGTACTCTGTGGGCAGTTCGGAATAACTGTAGCTGGGATTCCAATTTAAGTCGACAGCCAATACGCTTTGCACGCTGTCTGCCACAACATCCGTCATATAAATATGCTCCACAGTTCCTCCCCGGTTCATGGCTGATTTTAATCTGAGAGTTGAGGAGGTTCCATAAGCCTTTAAGTTATATCCTAAAACATAACGTATGTCTCCTGAAGTTTCGCTTCCACAAGTGATTAGTCCGGCACCTTTACGGGCAGTGCAGTTACGTACTACGATATATTCCGTTGGACGATCAATTTTCAATCCATCTGCATCCCTACCTGCTTTCAGGCAGATGTTGTCATCATTGCAATCAATATCACACCCTTCAATAAGGACATGTGTGGAAGAGTCAATGTCAATTCCATCGGTACTGGGACCATGTCCCCCAATATTGTTGTTAACAGTCAACCCATTGAGTGTGCAGTGGTTTGAATAGAGAACCTGAATACCCCAGAAGCCTGTTCGCATTAAAGTGAAGTCTTTGAGTGTTACATTCGAACTGTTTGACAGAAGAATGCCGCGTACTCGTTTGCAATCATAATCTACAATCCATCGCAATCCTTTCTTTTCATACTCTTTTCGCATCTCCCAATATTTATCCCAGAAAACTTTCCCTCTGCAATCGATGGTTCCCTTACCCGAAATAGCTGCTTGCTCTACATTCATTACATTGAGTACGGCCGAAGGCCACGTCATCTCAATGCCTGCTATGCGTGAACGAAATTCAGGATAGTCGTTGATGTCTGTACTAGCAAGCAGAGTGACTCCTTTCTCCAGGTGTAGATTGACATTCTTCTTAACGAACAATGCTCCGGTTTGATAGTATCCCGGATCAAAAGTCACTGTTCCTCCGCCTGCATTGCTACATGCATCAATGGCTTTCTGAATAGCCTGTGTGCTGATCACATTACTGTCATTTATAGCGCCGAATGCCTTGACGTTAAAGGTTGCATCTGTTTTCTTGGAAAATGGTTTGGCACCTACATCTTTAGCCCATGATAAATCAATCTTTTCACTCGCATTTGCCCATGCGAATGAAGGAATACTATTACCACTTTTACTTTGTGAGATACAGCTACTTAATAAAAAAACAGCGAATAAACTTAGGATAATCTTCTTCATATAATACGCAATCGGAGGAGGTGTATTGTTAGTTTCCATCAGGTTTCTCTATTTCAGCAAATGGGCTTGCGTTCCATCGGAAAGAAGCCGGATTGTCGGGATGTGCGGGATCAAAAGCACTGTAATCAGTTTTAAGATTCTTAGCAAGATCTAGTTGAATCGTTTTCATTCCTTCGATGACGCATTTAGCGATCTGATAGGCTCCATAAGGATTGAAATGTGTATTGTCTTCTAAAGCCTTGGTCTGTCCGGGGAATGTATTTGCCGGATAGTGAACAAAGGCTTTCTTTGAATTCTCAACTCCCATTGCTTCATATAAGGTACGGGTGATGGTGTTCAAATCGATCAAAGGAACATTTTCTTTTTGAGCCAACCACTTCATCGCTTCAGGGTAATTTTCGTGTGTGTCTACTATCTTCCCTTCTGCGTTAAAGCTTCTTCTTTGAGTGGGTGTCACCAATACAGGGTATGCTCCTCGTGCACGAGCCTCGTCTATAAATGTTTTCAAACTAGTCATGAAGGAATAGTAAGCTCCTTTGCCCGGTCCTTTCTGCTTCTGGTCATTGTGCCCAAACTCCATGAAAAGATAATCTCCTGCCTTCATTTGTGTGAGTGCTTTTTTTAATCTGCCGGCCGCAATGAAAGTATTAGCCGATTCTCCGGATTCGGCATAATTGGCAAAACAGACCTGATCATTAAAGAATCGGGGAATCATCTGTCCCCAGCTTGCCCATGGTTCATTGTCCTGATCTACAACCGTAGAATTGCCGCATAGGAATATGGTCGGAACGTTTTCTACTCTTTCAATGCGGAGTGCGGCCAACTGAGGTACATCTCCATTGAATTCTAACGTTAACTTATCATCCCAATTGAGCTTTTTCTTTTCACGGGGTTTAATTTTGACGTATTCTCCTTCGGCAATCAGGGTATTTCTCTTATTAATGACGAATGAGCGTTCCACAAATTCTCCTTTTTGCGTAGCCAGGTTTTCGATAAATAATCGGCGGGACTCTCCGCGGACGGTGGTTTCGCCCGCTTTCTTTTTCGAGCCAAGCGTAACAGTTACTTTGTAATTGCCATCGGGTACAGCTACAGAGAAGTAAAACGGCTGATTGCTTTTACCATCGGGTGCTACTTGTAGGTCATAACCATAACCTGTGGCTTCACTAAAGATGTTTTGTGGAGTGATGTTGACTACTCCTTCGCTCTTTTTATTATCAAATCGAAAAGAATAGCTGATTTGTTGTGCTTGCCCCATTACGCTAATGGCTAATGCCAGAGCTACTATATAGTGCTTCTTCATCCTTTTTATATTGTTACTTGTTCTTATATTCCTTTGTCTCCTTTTATCGGTTTTAACTCGTCTGGAGAGTCCTTAGTGTAAGAATTTACTTTTGGTGCCTTTTTTGTGAATAAGTCTTGTATTTGTTCCACTGTTATTTGTTCTTGTGGGCGGAAATAATCAGAATTCATATAATCTAAAATAGCGCTATACATTTGGCGCGCAACAATACGTTTCTCGGGTTCACTGGTTATGTCCATACTAGTCATCATCAACTTGCCATTCAATACATTGGCTTCAAACAACGTTCCGATCTTACGGCTGATAAACCAGGTATCAATGCTTTGTACCAGCGGCTGAAAGGTCTCGGGAAACTCCGTAAATTGCATCACTTGAGTTTTGTTGAGTAGTTCCCACCATTGTAAGTTGCTATGATATTCTGTCGGAAAGTTTTTAAAGAGTGGGCTCTTGTCGTTTACCCAAATGCCTGTGGTATGCGGAGGGCGCATCTTGAACCAGGATGTATTCCAAAATACAGGTGTGAAGTATTGTACGACCTCTTTTCCGTAGGAAATCTTGCCTGCGGCGGTAATTAATACATTACCACCTTGCTCTAAGATTTCATGTGCTTTGGTGTCGAAAGTATCTGTGACGTACACGCTACCTTTTTTCACTTCTACCTGTGCAGGATATACCCAGAAATCCCAGTCGTTCAAGGCTTCTGTTCCTTCTATCTTTACCTCCAGATTTAGTTTTTGTGGAGATGTGACATTATTTAGTGCGTAGTTTATTTCTCCCAACTGGAAGCAGTTGCCTATTGGAATGTCTTTTGTAGAAAGTACTCCTTTTGCATAAACCTTGCCATATACATCTTTGATTGTATAAACAGCTTTGGCGTTTTTGATTGTCGCTTTATAGAAATTAGCAACCTCAATATCAGCAATGAACGTTTCGTTGTTCTTATATACAAATTTAGGGATGCGTGCTAAGGGTACGGTAGCATTGCAGAATCTTCGAACTTCATTGGCTGTGATATATCCTTTTTCTTCAAAAAAGACATCCAATAGTCCGACTAAGGCCGTGCCCTGTCCCGAGTAATCATTCAGAGCGAGCAATTGAAAGCCGGCATAATCCGGGGTGCGAAGAGTTTTCTCTATCTCGCTTTTATAACAAAGGGCTTGCAGCTTTCCTGAAGCCATCATGAAGTCATGCCCTTTGTTTCCCATCTTACCATCAGCTAGCAGATCTTGGAAAATCTCGAAGTTGCGCGCCTTGTTCACGCCTGTATATTTTCTTATTTCATTGAAGTTAGGGAAAGCACACCATTGACCCGTTTCATGCGATACATAAGGTTGCTTTACAGTATCTATTTTTTCATGATAATCCGATTTAGATTCCGGCATTGCATTTGTCCAGTTTAGTCCTCTGGCTCCTGCTTTAACATGATATTGACTATTGGGTTGCCATTGCCAGCTATTGCCTACTGATGCTCCGGTATATACTCTGCGTGAGTCGGCCTTTTTCCAATATTCTACAAATTTGGTGACCCATGCTACCCAACGTCCCGAAGGTTCGTTGCCACAGGCTAACATACAATAGGATGCATAGTTACCATAAGCTTTTGTTAGTCGAATGGTTTCGTCCATCAGATAAGTATCAATGGGTTGGCCCATCCCCAATTTAGGACCATGATTTGGCCAACTTGGTCCTTCCGGTTGCAAATAGAATCCCACTAAATCAGCAGCAATGAAAGCAGCTTCCGGTGGACAGAAAGAATGAAAACGCATGTGGTTCAATCCGTAACTGCGGCAAATACGAAAGACCCTTTCCCAATCTTTCACATCCATTGGTGCATAGCCGGTCAAAGGGAAATCACAGTTCTCTACCGTTCCTCGGAGCATTGTTTTATTGCCATTCACATAAAACCATTTCCCTTTGATGGAAAACTCACGCATTCCGAATTGTACTTCCTTTTTCTCTTTTCCTTTATTACTTGTTATTTCTGCGTGCAACAGGTACAGTGCAGGATCGAATTCATCCCATGTTAGCATTCCGTCTCCCATGGGTAGTTCCATTTCGCAATTGAGTACTCCATCTTTCACAACAAACTTTTTTGTTATCGCGGGTATGGTATGATTGTGTTCCGAATTAAAACTTTTTGCAGAGAGCACGATTGTTGCCGACGTGCCTGTGGGTGAAGTGGACTTTAGCACCATTTTCACTATTGCCTTCTTGTTTGCAAGATCCGGATATACCTGAATATCGTCGAAATAGACTTTTGGAGTAGTGATTAAATTGATTTTCCCTACTATTCCGTTCCAATTACCTTGTGTCTGGTCGGTAATGCTGTGAGAGTCCGGCCCTACGTTAATTTCTTTAATGCGATTATCTACGCGGATAGAAATGATGCATTTACCTTTCGTCACTAGATCGGTTACATCATATATATGTGGCACGCAAAGACTATTTTGCATGCCCGCTTGCTTTTCGTTTATCCACACAGTTGTTTCTATGTGCGGCCGTTCCAGATAGAGCAAAATTCGTTCGCCTTTCCAATTAGCGGGAATCACAACCTGCTTTTGATACCACGCTATCCCTACATAATGTTTATCAGGTGTTAAGAAGAAGGGCAATTTTATGTTGCCCTCTATCCGATACTTCTCCATATAAGGATTGAAGTAATAGGAACTATCATATAGACTGCCGGTCCATTTTGTTTGTACGGTAACATTGTCTCCTTTAAGTTTTTCAGGCATTGATCCGGGGAGGCTTATGTCATCATTTAATGTTTTTTTATACCATTGTTCTTTGACTCCCACATCATTTCTGTCAATTTGGAATTTCCATTTGCCTGCAATATCGAGCACATTCTGTGCGGATAGAGTTATTGCTATTGTTATAAGAAGAGATAGTGTAAGAAAATGTTTTTGCATAATATTTACTTTAATAAAAATCCGAAAGCTAAAATACAGACTTTTGCCATTCCTCATCCTAGAAAGATGTACATAAAGATAGAAATTCGTGTGAAATTGTCTATTATTATATTGCTTTGTACGATAATACAGCTATTTGTGATGATATAACGGCTGTTTTTGTCTAAGATTATTTTTCTTTCAACTTGATTCGATTATATTTGTATGTTTGATGATTCTATTAATTTTAAGGCTAATATGATGAAAAAAATTTTTCTTTTTGCATGCTTCACCTTTTTGTTTTTGGCAATAAGCAAAGGGCAGGAAAAGGCATACCTGTTTTCTTATTTTATTAATGATAGCAAAGATGGCCTTCATTTGGCTTTTAGTCGAGATGGCTTGAAATGGGAACAGTTGAGCGATGGAAACTCCTTTTTGACACCTTCTGTAGGGAAAGATAAGCTTATGAGAGATCCCAGCATCTGCCAGGCACCCGATGGTACTTTCCACATGGTTTGGACTTCCAGTTGGACGGATCGTATCATTGGCTACGCTTCATCAAAGGACTTATCACATTGGTCTGAGCAAAAAGCGATTCCTGTAATGATGCATGAGCCTACGGCGCATAATTGTTGGGCACCTGAATTGTTTTATGACAAACCATCGAAGACTTATTATATCTTTTGGGCTACAACCATTCCCGGAAGACACAAAGAGGTTGCAACGAGTGAAAGTGAGAAAGGATTAAACCATCGTATTTACTATGTGACGACAAAGAATTTTAAGAAGTTCTCGGAAACAAAGATTTTCTTTGATCCCGACTTTAGTGTGATTGATGCTGCTATTGTAAAGGATGTAAATGATGAACAGATAATGGTCGTGAAGAATGAGAATTCGAATCCTCCCGAGAAAAACCTACGTGTAACCAAAACAAAAGACATTAAAGAGGGCTTCCCTGTGAAAGTTTCGGCTCCTATAACCGGTAGCTATTGGGCAGAAGGTCCTGCACCATTGATTGTCGGTGATTATCTTTATGTGTACTTTGATAAATATCGTGATCATAAATATGGTGCGGTTCGTTCAAAAGACCGTATTCATTGGGAAGATGTGTCGGATCAAGTTGTTTTTCCGAAAGGAACCCGACATGGTACTGCTTTTACAGTAGATAGTAAAGTACTTGATTCTTTGCTGAGAATAAAAAAATGACCCCATAATCGCTATAATAAATGTTACTATGAAACGAATCTTATTGTCTATTTTGTTGGTATGTATGCTGTTGCCAACTGGTTTACAAGCGCAACAACCTTCCTCTAAACAATGGTTTAAAGAGAATGATCTTACATTAACGGGTGTGTATTACTACCCCGAACATTGGGATGAGAGCCAGTGGGATCGGGACTTTAAGAAAATGCATGAACTGGGTTTTGAGTTCACCCACTTTGCCGAGTTTGCTTGGGCGCAACTTGAACCTTCCGAAGGGAAATATGATTTTGCCTGGCTGGACCGTGCTGTGGCTCTTGCTGCCAAGCATGATTTAAAGGTGATCTTATGTACATCTACAGCAACCCCTCCCGTATGGCTTAGTCGCAAATATCCTGAAATATTGCTTCGTCAGGAAGATGGTACGGTGCTCGATCATGGTGCTCGTCAACATGCTTCTTTTGCGTCACCACTTTATAGAGAGCTTTCCTATAAGATGATAGAGAAGCTGGCTGAACATTATGGAAATGACGCTCGGGTCATAGGTTGGCAACTTGATAATGAACCGGCGGTGCAATTTGATTATAATCCAAAGGCCGAAATAGCTTTCCGTGATTTCCTTCGTAAAAAATATGAGAATAACATCAAAGCTTTGAATGATGCTTGGGGAACTTCCTTTTGGAGTGAAGTATATACCACCTTCGATGAGATTACTCTTCCTAAAACCCGGCAAATGTTTATGAATCATCATCAGATTTTAGACTATCGTCGTTTTGCTGCCGGGGTGACCAATGATTTTCTCAATGAGCAGAGTCTGCTGATAAAGAAGTATACTAAAAATCAGTGGGTTACTACTAACTATATACCCAACTATGACGAAGGGCATATCGGAGGAAGTAAAGAGCTGGATTTCGTCTCATATACCCGTTACATGGTTTATGGAGAAAACGAAGGCATCGGTCGCAGGGGTTATCGGGTAGGTAATCCGCTTCGTATTGCTTTTGCTAATGACTTTTTTCGTCCGATTCAAGGTACATACGGGGTGATGGAATTGCAACCCGGCCAGGTGAATTGGGGCAGCATAAACCCACAACCGCTTCCCGGCGCTGTTCGCTTATGGCTTTGGAGTGTTTTTGCCGGAGGAAGTGATTTTGTTTGTACCTATCGTTATCGTCAGCCTTTATATGGAACGGAACAATATCACTATGGTATTGTAGGCACTGATGGCGTTACGGTTACTCCCGGCGGGCGTGAGTATCAAGAATTCATCAATGAAGTTAAATTGCTTAGAAAAGAATTTTCTCCTCGTGCTAAGGAGCCGAAAGACTATGTTGACAGAACGACGGCCATCCTCTTTAATCATGAAAATGCATGGAGCATAGATCGCCAAAAGCAAAATGTAACATGGAACACGATGGGGCATATAGAGAAGTATTATCGTACGCTTAAATCATTTGGTGCACCGGTTGATTTCATCACCGAAGAAAAAGATTTCAGTCAATATCCCGTGATGATAGCTCCTGCCTATCAATTGGCCGATAAAGACTTAGTAGAAAGATGGACTAATTATGTTAAGAGTGGAGGAAATCTGGTGCTGACTTGCCGCACAGCGCAAAAAGATCGCTTCGGGCGCTTGTTTGAAGTTCCTTTCGGTTCCTTGATAAACAATCTGACGGGTAATTCAATGGATTTTTATGATTTGTTGTTGCCCGAAGATCCGGGTGTGGTAGAGATGGGAGGCAAAAAATATACATGGAATACATGGGGTGAGATACTCATTCCCGGCAAGGATTCTCAAGTGTGGGCTACCTATGCGCAAGAGTTCTATGACGGAAAACCGGCTGTTACGTTCCGCCGGTTAGGGAAAGGTACGATCACTTATATTGGAGTTGATTCAACCGACGGCTCCTTAGAGGCTGATATACTTAAGAAATTATATGCTACATTGAATATTCCCGTGATGAATCTTCCTTATGGTGTGACGATGGAATATCGCAATGGATTCGCTATCGTACTCAACTATTCGGATAAACCTTATGAATTTGCATTGCCTTCTGGAGCAAAAGTCTTAATAGGAAATGCTGTTATACCTACAGCCGGGGTACTCGTTTACAAGATTTAGAGAGAACGTCTTCTCTCTGTTTTCAACACGTTATTTGCCTAAATTTTACGTATTTCCCATTAGCAAATATCCCCATGTTTTAATCTAAAACATGGGGATGTTGTTTTTTACAAGATCAGGGTGTTTCTAAGGATAACATGGGGATGTTGTGCTAGATTATAATTTGTTTTAAGAATCGTGAAAGGAGAACACGCAGAAGTAAGATTCAAGCGATAACAAAGTATTTATCTATCAATCTATTAACCTATGAGGCTATCTTCAAATCTTGCCATCTGCGTGCTTTTATTAAGTACCAGTTAAATAATGCGTTATTGAAGTTTGTAGATTTCAGAGCCGGGCACAAGAAACAAGTTATTATTGATCTTTCATAATATACGCCATGAGTTCATTTTGTCGGGAAACTCTTGTATTTTAAGCGTCTTCATATTATGATATGTGCTTACGTATTACAAATCAAGATCTTATTCGTTTCTCTAGGCAAAGATAGCCGTTATGCCAGTTGGTTGGAATGGAAAATTATACGCAGTTATCTAATCTGGTTCATGCGTACGATTCTCTATTGTTGTCTACGATGCATCTCTTTATTTTTGCATTACATATATAAATGCTATGAAAAAGTTATTCTTATCTTTTGTTCTTTTTGTTTTAACCAGCCTCTCTCAGGCTGGTAATCCGGTTCGAATTTTTATTGCCGGAGACTCCACTGCACAAACTTACGATACAACCAAAACTCTGCAAAGAGGTTGGGGGCAGATACTTCAATCTTTCTTTGATGATCATATTGAAGTCGTTAATCGTGCTAAAGCGGGGCGTAGTACTAAATCATTTATTGATGAAGGGCGTTGGGATAGCATTACGGTTAATCTGAAAAAAGGAGACTGGGTTTTTATTCAGTTCGCCCATAATGACACTTCAACTAAGCCGGAACGTTATGCCTCACCAGCAGATTTTCGTCGTAATCTGATTAAGTTTATTGAAGAAACGCGTGCCAAGAAAGCAAACCCTCTATTTTTAACCCCTATTGTGATGCGTACTTTCAATGAACAAGGCAATTTAGTTGACGATCGTTTAAAGAACTATCCTAGCATTATTCGTGCGGTGGCTCACGAATACAATGTTCCAATGATTGATATTAACGTAAAGACACGTGATTTGGTGTTGAACCTTGGTCCTGAGAAATCGAAAGAATTATATATGTGGCTTAATCCGGGAGAGGATTCTTCAAAGCCTGACGGATCTAAAGACGATACTCATACAAGAGAAGCAGGTGCAAAACAGATTGCAACTTTTGTCATCGAAGGCATTAGAGATTTGCGTATTAGAGGATTGTACCGTCATATTGTGCAGTCTTAAATCAAAAAGAACAGTTTAATAAACCTTGAAGAAGAAAAAATCTATGGATATGTACGTTTCTCCATTTACTTTTATTCAGAGAATGATGACTTTTGCAACACTATTTCACAAAACTTAGTATGAAAAACATTCTACTCGAAAACTAATCTATATTAACTTCAGTTTGCTCATAACAGCAATGCTAGAGGGAGCTACAACTGTAGTTGAGAAATATAAATAAAAGAGTTTTTTAGATAAATGGATTAATTTATATAATTCTAAAACACACATTTTTTTTTAGAATATCCAATGTTGCAATACTAATGAGCCAAATGTCGAATAAAACAGATTGAGGAGACGAATATATGTTAAAATAGTTCTTTAGCTTTATACTGAATGTCTGAAAATGAGATATAGCTTATTAGATTAAATTGTTTTTTTAAATTTTATAGTTAAACTTATTTCTTATGAGAAACAGATTTTTATTATTTACACTGTTTTGTATGTTAGTTACTTTGGCGTTCGCGCAGAAGAAAACTATCAATGGTATTGTACTAGATGCCAAAGGAGAGACGGTAATTGGTGCTAGTGTCGTGATAAAGGGTAGTACTATTGGTACAATTACTGATCTTGACGGTAGGTTCTCATTATCAAATGTTCCTTCAAATGGAGTAATCCAAGTTACTTACATTGGTTATAAAATGTCGGAACTTTCTGTCACCAATCAGAATTCCTTTAAAATTACGCTTGTAGAAGATGCTAAAGCTTTGGATGAGGTCGTTGTTGTGGGTTATGGTTCTATGAAAAAGAGTGATTTGACTGGTGCCATGTCTCGTGTAACAAGTAAACAAATTGAGGAACGGCCTGTTCAGAATGCATTGCAGGCTATGCAAGGCAAAACCACAGGGGTTGATGTTACTTCGAATAATCGCCCAGGTGAGTTGGGTGATATACGTATCCGTGGTAATCGTTCAATTAATGCGACCAACGATCCTTTGTATGTCATTGATGGCATTCCAATGGCTGCTGGTTCTATGGCGGATGTCAATCCTAATGATATTGAATCGATGGAAATCCTGAAGGATGCTTCAGCCACAGCTATCTACGGTTCTCGTGGTGCCAATGGTGTCATTTTAATAACAACTAAAAAAGGTAAAGTTGGTAAAGTTTCCATCAATTATGACGGATCATTTACTTTCAGTGATTTATGTTCGACCACAGATTATATGAATGCCGGTCAACTATTGGATTATAAGCGACAGGCAGCTATAACAGGAGGTACTTATAACGGTGCATACGGAAACGCACCTGATCCAGATCGTGATGCAGCACTTTGGTTGGGAACGCAATCTTATATGACCAGAATTCTTGGTTCTGCGTATGAATTAGATAGCGATGGGGCTGTTACCCTGCGCAATGCAACCACTGAAGAAATTGCGGCGGGATACTCTTCTCAAGTTCCTGTTTATGATTCATCTAAGATGCTGAGTACAGATTGGGGAAAGCTGGTGACTCGCACTGCCTTTTCTCAAAACCATCAAATATCCCTATCTGCTGGTACTGAAACTTCGAAATTGTACATGTCTCTTGCTTATTTAAATCAAGAGTCAACAATGAAGGATCAAGACTATCAACGTTATACAGTCAATCTTAACGGTGAAATAGCTCCCACTAAATGGTTGAGAGTGGGAATGGGTATGAATGCTAGTCATTCTATAAAAAATTATGGCATAGTAAGTAATTTTTCTAATACTGTAGCAAAGGACTCTTATGGGCTGGCTATGACCTTAATGCCATATGCACCCGCATATGATGGAGATGGTAGTATTCTTATAGCAGATGATGGACTTTCTGAACATAACATTTTGCGTAATATCAACGAAGCGACTAATGAGTATCGCTATTATGGGGCAATGCTAAGTTCTTTTGCCGAAGCTACAATTCTCCCTTGGTTAAAATGGCGAACCAATTTCGGTGTACAGTTTCGCAATTCCCGTTATGGTAGTTACTATGGAGAAAATTTCACCAATCCGTTTGGCTATGATTTTACAGAGCCTAATACTGCATACGATTCCCATAGCCAAAGTCTCTCTTGGACTTTGGAGAATTTAGTATACATCAATAAAACGTTTAACAAAATTCACACCTTGGGAATCACTTTAATGCAATCAGCTGAAAAATATCGTACAGAAAGTTTATCTACACGTGCATTTGAAGTTGTATATCCAACTTCTCTCTGGTATAATGTTGGAGCTTCCACTACATCAGATGCCTCCATAGCATCGGGGTATTCAACATGGCAGAGAGCTTCATATATGGCACGCTTGAATTATTCCTTGTTAGACCGTTATTTGTTGACTGCTACAGGACGTTACGATGGAGCATCGATGCTGGCTGAAGGGCACAAATGGGACTTCTTTCCATCCGTAGCATTGGCATGGAAAATGCAAGAAGAAAACTTTATGAAAGATATTAGGTGGATTGATCAACTAAAACTTCGTGTGGGCTATGGCGTTACAGGTAATTCATCTGTGAGTCCTTATTCCACTGCGGGATCTTGTACCTCAACTTATGCAAATTATCCGTTTGGGGCAGGAAATATTACAGAAAATACGACTGGTACTAAGACTGACGTTATGCCCAATGAGAATTTGTGTTGGGAGAAGACTGCTTCCACCAACTTTGGTATTGACTATTCTATATTGAAGAATCGTATTTCCGGATCCATTGAATATTACATCGCTAATACTTCAGATTTGTTAATGAGTCGTTCTATACCTGTTATTACCGGCTATGCAAGTCTTCAAGATAACGTTGGAAAAACCCAGAATAAGGGTCTTGAAATATCATTGTCTACGGTAAATGTTAAAACTAAAGACTTTACATGGCAGACTGATTTTACTTTTTCGACTAACAAAGAGAAGATTGTTGAGCTAGCCAACGGGAAAGTAGATGATACCTCTAATGAATGGTTTATAGGTAAACCGATTACTGCTATGTGGGATTATAAATATGACCGTTTGTGGCAGAACACGACAGAAGATAAGAAGATGATGGCTATTTATGCCTTAAACGGATTAACTTTCCTTCCCGGTCAGGTAAAGATTGTCGATCAACAATTTTTAGAGGTAGACGAAGGCACTGATGGCTCTGTGACCAAAACTGTTACAATAGATGGCACGACACAGAATGTGACTTATATGAGTAATGGCTTTGGTACATTTAGTAATGATGATAAATATATTTTAGGTTCTAAGAACCCTAAATGGGTAGGTGGTATAAATAACACCTTCACATATAAAAACTGGCAGCTAAATTTCTTCACTTATTTCCGCATGGGCAATATGTACTATGGACTTGCCCAAACCATAGGACGCAGAGTAGAAAAAGATACTTGGAGCGAGACCAATACTGATGCAAAGTTCGCTCAGCCCACTACTGCTACTCGTACTTCTACTTACGATTATGTGCGGAACTACTCCAAAGGTAATATGATCCTGATTCGTAATATCGCACTTTCTTATACTGTGCCCAACTCTCAACTGAATAGAATTGGCCTAGGCAGTGCGCAGGTTTATGCTCAGGTATTGAACCCATTCATGTTTGGTGGAGAATTGGTTAAAGCGGGCATTAACCCGGATGACACAACGGGATGGGATTCTAAGACTAGCGGCTCTTACATCGGCGGGCAGACAAATAACACGGCCATTACACGCAGTTTTGTATTAGGTGTGAGAATTGGCTTTTAACAATATAAAAATTGAAAAAAAATGAAGAAAAAAAATATATTAATCGCTTTGTTGGCAATTTCAACAGTTTCTTGTACTGATTCTTTCTTGGAGGAAGAAATGGTTTCAACAATCACTCAAGATTATTTTGAAACGGAACAAGGATTAGATCAGTTAGTTGTGAGTTCTTACAATGCTCTTCGGATAAGGCATGGTTATAGAGAGGGGGTCTATAGCTTTGAGACAGGTCATGATTGTGCCCTTAAAAGTGGAGATACTGAAGTAAACGAATACTCTACCTCTTTTTGGAATTCCACTAGTTTACTTGCTACGACAACGAATGAATTTATGGGTTTTCAGTCAAAAACCTCTTCTGGCTTCTTAATCAATTCTTATCCTATTATTGATAACTGCAACAAAGCCATTACCTCCATACGTTCAGGTAGTGCACAAGGCGATTATGCTTCAGATGCCAGTTATGCGGCCAAAAGACTATCAGAAGTTTTGTTTAACCGTGATTATCTGTTTTATAGCTTGAATACTTTATTGGGAGATATTTATGTGCCAACTACCAGTATAACCAGTTTGCCGGATAATTATGATTACCCAAGAGAACCTTCAGCGACTTTATGGGAGATGATGATCACTGATATGCGTTATGCTTATGAAAATCTTCCAGAAAGTGTTACGGGGAGTGACTATGGGCGCATAACAAAATATGCTGCGGCTCATTTTTTGTCTAAACTATATCTTCAACGTGCTCAAGGTGCCAATTATGGAAGTACAACTTACGGAAGAAACGCCGATGGTACAATTGACAACTCGAATTCAAATTCTTATCTGGGTATGCTTTACAAAGGAAGCGTGTCAACAGACTTAGACTCATGTGTTTACTATGCAAGTAAAGTGATTGATAGTGGATATTACGAATTGGAAGATGATTATGCTGCTGTATTTAATCACCCATTGGATGATTATACAAATGAAAGTAGTAAAGAACTGATTCTTCAGGCCTGTTATGGTTCAGGTACTGCCGATAATTATCGTTATGGAGTGCGTATTTTATGCCTTTTTGTTGGTAACTACGTAAATTCAATGTATGGTATTCCTTCATATACTTGGGAAAATGAAACGAAACCAAACTTTTATTTCCACAATAGTGATTGGGGGTATGATGTCTTTACCAATAAGCAAGCTGATACCCGTTATCAGAAATCTTTTCATTTGGAATATACAACATCTCTGATGGGTGGGACAACTTCCTCTCCTGGAGCAGATGAAGATTATTATGCTTATAATAATGCGAGCAATACGACTTATTTATGGACAGCAGATCAAGCAGAATATTTTAATAATAATATTTTGCCTACTTATGCCAGAACATCTTGGGGGGGGCGTCAGGCCGTAACCGGACAACATAAGATGGGAACTGGGGATTTAGCATTTGCTATCTTAGAGAATACGAAAGAAACTGCGATTAGTGTGGAAGAAGCGGATGCTCAACCATTCGTTCTCTATGCTCGCTGGATGAAAGATGGAAGCAAATACTATTACCGTCCTCAAATTGTTGCTTCAGGAAAAACTTATTCTTTTAAGGGGGCTACAAATTTTTACGGATTTGAGAATAGTTCCTTAACAGGTTCACCTTGTTCCACTAAGTATAATGATCCGAACCGTACTTCATATAATTCAGCTTATGGAACACGTGATGTGCCCATTTACCGTTTGTCCGAAACTTATTTGATACGCGCTGAAGCTTATGGGCGTAAAGGCGATTATGCTAGTGCAATAAAAGATATTAATGTTGTTAGGGCGCGTGCGGCTTTTAAAGCAGGTGATACTCGTGATGAAGTTCTTGCTCGTCTATATCCAGGGAACGAAAATCTAAGCTCTTCAGAAAAGCAATACCCTTATACTGTTGCAACAGATATGACAAGCACAATGGCGGTGGATGCTAGCTATTGGGATGGTTCATCAGCTAATTCTATTGCAGAGGACTATCCTTCATATGCTACAACTACAGAACAACGTTTTGTTGAATTTATCTACAACGAATATGCACGCGAATTTAATGAAGAATTGATGTATTATGAAGGAATTCATCATGCGGGCATTCAGGCTCAGCGTATTCAATGGCATAATCAAATGGGGTCTTCTGCTTCAGAACATTCTTCTCTTTGGACGGATGCTTCAGATAATGTGAGCGGAACGAATGGACAGACTGGTTTGGCTAAAGGTAATTTCCAGAACTATATGACGTTTAAGCCCTTCCCTCAAACCTTTCTTGATATGTTGACTGATGAGAATGGTACCTTGTTGGATGATGCGGCTAAAGCGTCCTATCAAAATTATGGATACTAATTAAGTTTTTTTTCGTTAGAAAGAGTTAGGGCTTTATCTTATCTAAAAAGATAGATCTCTAGCTCTTTTTATTTTATAATAGATTTAATTGAGTATGCGATATTTTATAAATAGCTTTATTATAACAATTTTAGTTCTTCTCTTTGGGAGTATTTCTGCTTTTCCACAACCTTTTAGAGGAGAAAACCTTTCAAGAGGCTTTATCGGTGTTCCCATAGAACATGCGATGTATTTTAGTTGGAGAATGTTTGTTGATGATTCTCAGACACTGGCATTCGATCTTTATCGAAGTGTGGATGGTGGTCCGGAAATAAAGTTGAATAAACAGCCGATTATTCTCACTTCAGATTTTATAGATGAAACAGTTAATTTCAATGCAGATAATCGTTGGATATTAAAAATAGGCGATCGTGTTGTAGGGACCTGCGAACGTAAGAAAGGAGAGACTAAGGATCCTTATCTGCGTGTCCCTATTCAAAAACCGGAAGGTGGAGAGATCGCAGGAGAGCAGTTTGTCTATACCGCTAACGATTGCAGTGTAGGTGATCTGGACGGAGATGGTAATTATGAGATTGTATTGCAATGGACACCATCTAATTCCAAACGTCCGCCTCAACGTGGATTTACAGGTAATACATACCTTGATGCTTATAAGTTAGATGGGACGAGGTTGTGGCGTATTGACCTTGGACCGAATATTCGTTCAGGAGCCGCTACAACTAACTTCCTTGTTTTTGATTATGATGGAGATGGATATGCGGAACTTTGTTGTAAGACAGGAGATGGTACGATAGATGGTATGGGTCATGTAATTGGTGATTCGAAGGTGGATTGGAGAACATGGGATAAAGAGAGCCCTACTTATGGTAAGATCGTGAATGGCCCTGAATATCTGAGTGTTTTTGAAGGAACTAGCGGAAGAGTTTTAGATACGAAAGAATATATTCCAACTCGTTATCCTTTGGATGGCTGGGGAGGTATTGGAGGTAACGGTGGAAATGATAGTACCGGAGGACGTTCGGACCGATTTACTGCCGGTGTTGCTTTTTTGGATGGCAAAACACCTTCTCTTGTTATGGTGAGAGGATGGTATGGTCGTACAGTGGTGGCTGCGTGGACTTTTACGAATGGCAAATTGAAGAGTCTTTGGACTTTTGATAGTGCTACTCCCGGTTTGGAAGCTTATTCAGGTATGGGGAATCATAGCCTTACAGTTGCTGATTTTGATGGTGACGGTTGTGACGAGGTTTGTGTTGGAGCGATGACCGTGGATAATAATGGGAAGGGACTTTATACTACCGGATTACGGCATGGAGATGCTTTGCATGCTAGTGACTTAATTCCCTCACGACCAGGGTTGGAGGTCTTTGGAGTACACGAAAATGAAGGGAACGATTCGATCGTTCAACGTACTCCTGCTGTTGCTATGTTTGATGGTGCTACAGGAGAGATCATCTGGCAGGATGGATTAGGACTGGACGCGGGCAGAGGCGTTGCTGCTGATATTGATCCACGATATGAAGGAGCAGAATGTTGGGGAGGTCCCGGTGGATTGCGCCGCGGTGATACTGGACAATTTATAAGTAGTAAAAAACCTAATTCGTGTAATTTCACTATTTACTGGGATGCAGATTCACTTGCTGAATTATTGGATCATACTTCAATAAGTAAATGGAATTGGCAAACGGAGCGAACTGACTTGTTATTGAAAGCAGAAGGGGTTGTTTCGAACAATGGAACAAAAGCAAATCCTTGTTTATCGGGAGATATACTGGGAGATTGGAGAGAGGAGGTAGTATGGGCCTCAACAGATCAAACAGAATTGCGTATTTATACAACAACCATGCCGGCAATAGATCGGAGACCCACCTTAATGAATAATAGACAATACAGATTGGCCATTGCCTGGCAAAATGTCGGATATAACCAACCCCCACATTCCAGTGCACGCTAAGAGATTCATTGTTACTATCTACAATCTGGAAAGGGTAAACAGATGATTATTAACCTGATGTTATTCGTAAACAATTTCTTTTCATTAGTCTGAAAGGAAAAATAAAGATAATAAAAGCGGTGAAGATTGAGAAAATGCCTGAAATTGCTAACTTAGTGCGGGTACAAAGTTAAATATAAAAGATTAGTTTTGTGATATGAAGAAATTTTTTATCTCAGTAATATTGCTTGCATGCCTGCAAGCAATGCAAGCACAACCAGTAATGGAAACTGGCGGTAAAGAAATGCCAAACGAATGGATTGACCAGGATACAGGACATAAAGTGATTAAGTTGGCCCAGAAAGAAGGAGCCAATATGAGCTTTTATTTCCATAACAATCCTTTTATTGGTAATAAAATGGTGTTTTGCAGTGGAAACCGTAAAGGAGCTACAGCAAACATACCTGGCAAGGAAATCTATAACATTGATGTGAATAACATGCAAATGTATTGGGTAGATCTCAGTTCTTTAAAGATAGAACAACTAACACACGAGAGAAAATCAGTACATAGTGAAATTGTATGCGCTCGTACTAAAGAAATTTTTTATCAGATATATGACAGCGTATTCAGCCAGAACGTAGAGACAAAAAGGAAGAAGCTTATATTCGTATTTCTTCAAAACGAAAGATCATCCATTACTACAGTAAATGCTGACGGTTCCCTGTTAGCGGGTGTCTTTTCCAATCCCAAAGAAGCCGAGATTCTAAAAGAATTTCCACTTAAAAGTCAATTCTTTGATCGTATATATGATGCAAAACTGCCCAGAACTATGTTTGTTATCAATACAACAACTGGTAAGTTAAAGCGGATATATACAGAGAACGCATGGCTTAATCATATGCAGTTTTCGCCAGTTGATCCTCATTTGCTCATGTTTTGCCACGAAGGGCCCTGGCATAAAGTAGATAGAATATGGTCCATTGATGTCATCAAAGGGGGACAACCACAATTGATACATAAGCGAACGATGAATATGGAAATAGCCGGACATGAATGGTTTGGATCAAAAGGCAATACAATCTATTTTGACCTTCAGAAACCAAGAGGAGAGAAATTCTTTGTGGGTAAAGTGGACTTAAAAACACATAAAGAAATTAGTTATGAACTAAAACGTAATGAATGGTCTGTGCATTACACCACATCTTGGGGAGAAGATATGCTTGCCGGAGACGGAGGAGACTCAACTTCTGTGGCGAAAGCACCTGATGGGCAATGGATTTATCTCTTTAAGCCCGTAGGTAATAAATTACAATCGATCAAGCTGGTCAATATGAAGAATCATAATTATCATTTAGAACCGAATGTACATTTCTCTCCAGATAATAAATGGGTTATTTTCCGTGCTAATTTTGAAGGGCAAGAAAACGTATATGCCGTTCAGATATAATTACCACACAACTAAAATTAGGGCCATGATAAAATGTGCCCTTTTTACAATTGCTTTATTTATGTTGGCAGAACCAATGTAGCCGACATACCTCCTATTTTGGGTCAACAGGAATACAAAGGAAAAATTCAAAAGGCGAGCTTATCAAATCTTATATTTCTCCTCTGAAAGTTGTATGGTAATAATTCACCGGAATCAGGGAACGACAGGCACAAAGATTCTTGTTTTATAAGTGATATTTTATATTATTGTTTATCCTACAAATTATATCTTTGCAGGATAATCATAATACCATGAAACGATTCTCTTTTCTTCTTTTTTTAGCATTCTTTTGCCTTGTGCAGTTGTCGGCACAAGAGGCGAAGATCAAGGTTGCTTGTGTTGGCAATAGTATAACTTTTGGCGCGGGCATCGAAGATCGTGCAAATCATAGTTATCCATCTGTGCTGGGGCGCATGCTCGGCGATGGATATGAAGTCGCTAACTTTGGCTTTAGTTCTCGTACTCTCCTCAATAAAGGCGATTACCCTTACATGAAGGAAACAATGTATCAGGATGCTTTGAACTATTTGCCTAATGTGGTAGTAATCAAATTGGGAACCAATGATAGCAAACCGCAGAACTGGAAGTATAAAGAAGAATATCCCAAAGATATGGAGACGATGGTGAAGGCTTTTCAATCTTTGTCTTCCAAGCCTAAGATTTATCTTTGTTACCCGGCCACGGCGTTCTCAATTCAATGGGGTATCAATGATAGCGTAATAGTAGCCGATGTGATTCCTCTGATTGACAAAGTGGCAAAGAAGATGGGGTTAGAGGTGATTGATCTTCATGCTCCCACAAAAGAGCTGAAGGCTCTTTTTCCTGATGATATTCACCCGAATCCTCAGGGAGCAGCAGTCTTGGCTAAAGAGGTTTATCAGGTCATTACCGGGCATAAGGTGGGCGCACGTGTTCTCTTCATAGGTGATTCCATCACTGACGGTAATTGGGGTGGTGGTGACAAAGGTAAGAAAACGTCTGCCGAACGCAATTTTTGGGATCAGAATCATATATTCGGCAGTGGATATATGTATCTCTGTGCCGCTCATTACTTAGGAACTTATTCGGACCGGAACTACCAATTCTTCAATCGGGGGATTAGTGGTAATACACTGTCTAACTTAGAAGAACGTTGGCAAAGTGATGCTTTGGATATGAATCCTGATGTGCTTTCCATCCTGATAGGAACGAATGATATTGATGGGTTTTTGAGAAACAAAAAAGCGTCTTTTGACTTTGTTGGTTGGGAGAAAAGATACCGTGCTTTGCTCGATCGCTCATTGAGTAAGAATCCTAATTTAAAGGTGGTGCTTTGCTCTCCTTTTATTGCCAAAACAGGGAAAATGAGTAAGACGGCCGACTTTGAACTGCGTGACAGTTTGGTGCGGCAGGCCGTCGCTGTTGTGAAGAAGATCGCTCAAGACTACCATGCTACTTTTCTGAATTACCAGCAACTGTTTGATGGTTTATTCTATAAATATCCCGCAGCACCGGATACTTATTGGATCTGGGATGGCATTCACCCTACAGCCGCCGGACACGATAAAATGTCGGAGCTATGGATTGAGAAGGCTGTCGACTTTTAACTCCGTTTAAGTTGAAATACTTCAAAGGAGAGTTCTTCTTTATCATTCCTTCAGTTCATTGATTTCGTTCGACTTTTGCTAAATATCTTTTATTGAATATCGGAATCCCTATTGTTTGCATTTAACAAACAATAGGGATTTTCTTCTTATAGAACCTAAACAATAGCATACGTCTTTCTTGTTCTAATCTCTCATGAGATTTCTATAACACACAAATAATATAGTTGGAATGAAAATAATAAAACGTAGCCGTCAGGTCGAAGATTTTACGTTCGATAAGGTAAAATCTGCTATCCGTCGGGCCTTTATGGGATTGCAGTTAACCTTGGCTGAAGAGGAACTTCAAGCTATCTGCGATGACATTGATACACACATTGAGTTGGGCGATAGTGTGGATGTTGAAACAATACAAGATTTGGTGGAAATGGCTTTGATGAAGCGCGGGCATTATCAAGTGGCCAAAGCTTACATTTTATATCGGGAAAAGCGTTCGGAATATAGGGCAGTCATTAATCAGTTTAAAACGACTATCTACGACGATAACTTGATTGCTTTGCTGAAAGAAGTACAAGCAATCTATTCGACTAAAGCTTATGAACTAAATCTGCTGTACTCCAAGTATCGTTCTTTCTATAAAGAGAATACTGATCCTTTGGAAATTTTAATTAAGGCTGCTGTAGAATTGGTTACCCCTGAAGGACCCAACTGGGAATTCATCGCTTCAAAGTTCCTAAACGTACAGTTGGAAAACAGTATTAGTTTAGAGGAGAACAGGTTGAGCCTGAATTCTTATTACGATAAATTGAAGTATCTTACTGCGGAAGGACTTTACGGGACTTACATTTTGGAGCGCTACTCTAAGGCTGAAGTCTTAGAACTTGCATCGTATATGGAACCTGCCAGAAACTCTTTATTAACTTACAGCAGTCTGCACCTGTTAACAAAGCGATACCTTATCTGTGATCATTCCCATAATCGTTTGGAAAGACCGCAAGAGATGTTCATGGGTATTGCGATGCATTTGGCAATGCCTGAGGGAGAAAAGAAGGTTTATTGGGCCAAAAAGATCTATGATGTACTGAGTCTCTTGAAAGTAACAATGGCTACTCCGGTGATGAGTAATGCTCGGAAACCCCTTAGTCAACTTTCCAGTTGCTTTGAAGATGTGATGCCCGATAGCTTGGTTGGCATATACCGTACGATCAATAACTTTGCTCAGATCTCTAAATATGGTGGAGGAATGGGGATCTATATTGGTAAAGTTCGTGCGGTCGGTTCTGATATTCGCGGCTTTAAAGGAGTGGCAGGCGGAATTATTAAATGGATAAAGCTTTGCAATGATACGGCTATAGCTGTCGATCAGTTGGGCGTTCGTCAGGGTTCGGTTGCTGTTTATCTGGATATCTGGCACCGGGATATGCCTGAATTCTTGCAGTTGAGAACAAATAACGGTGATGACCGGATGAAGGCTCATGATATCTTTCCCGGCGTCTGTGTTCCTGACTTCTTTTGGGAGATGGTGCGTGACAATATTGAAGGTGACTGGCATATGATGTGTCCTCATGAGATATTGACCTTCAAAGGTTATGCCTTGGAAGATTGTTATGGTGAGGAATGGAGCCGAAAATATAAAGAATGTGTCGCAGAGCATCGTATCTCCAAACGTACGATAAAGATTAAAGATATGCTGAGGCTTATCATTAAGTCGGCAGTGGAGACGGGTACTCCGTTCATCTTTAACCGAGATACAGTCAATCGTATGAACCCGAATAAACACAGGGGAATGATCTATTGCTCAAACCTTTGTACGGAGATTGCACAAAATCAGAGAGGGATTGAAGAGGTACAAACAACTGTTCGTTTGGAAGATGGCAACGAGATCGTGGTGGAAGAAACGAAAGCCGGTGACTTTGTGGTATGCAATCTGGCT